>NZ_JBJDNH010000021.1:0-103906 GCF_044900465.1 Klebsiella sp. NPDC088457
AAACACAACGATGATTACCTGAGTGCCTACGCTCATAAGGATACCATGCTGGTCCGGGAGCAACAGGCAGTCAAAGCGGGGCAGAAAATCGCTACCATGGGTAGCACCGGTACCAGCTCAACAAGATTACATTTTGAAATTCGTTACAAGGGGAAATCCGTCAACCCGCTGCAGTACTTACCGCAGCGATAATTTGGCGAAGTACGGATAAGCGGCATATCCGTTAACCGGCGCCAGGATGGTCACACCGCAGCTGCTTAGCAGATGCAAAGCGTTTCCGTCCGGGCGTCGTTTGAAGGATGTACAGCGAAGGTGCTTTGCTCAGGGATCACGGGTAGGAGCCATCTTTATGAGTCAGAATACGCTGAAAGTTCATGATTTAAATGAAGACGCGGAATTTGATGAGAACGGAGTCGAGGTTTTCGATGAGAAAGCCTTAGTAGAAGAGGAACCCAGTGATAGCGATCTGGCTGAGGAAGACCTTCTGTCGCAAGGCGCTACGCAGCGCGTGCTTGATGCGACGCAGCTCTATCTTGGTGAGATTGGTTATTCCCCACTGCTGACGGCCGAAGAAGAAGTCTATTTCGCCCGTCGCGCGTTGCGTGGTGATGTGGCTTCACGCCGCCGGATGATAGAAAGTAACCTGCGTCTGGTCGTGAAGATTGCTCGTCGTTATAGCAATCGTGGTCTGGCTCTGCTGGATCTGATTGAAGAGGGCAATCTGGGGCTGATCCGCGCGGTTGAGAAGTTTGACCCGGAACGTGGGTTCCGTTTTTCAACTTACGCGACCTGGTGGATTCGTCAGACGATTGAACGGGCGATCATGAACCAAACCCGTACCATCCGTTTGCCTATCCATATTGTTAAAGAGCTGAACGTCTATCTGCGTACCGCACGTGAGTTGTCCCATAAGCTGGACCACGAACCGAGTGCGGAAGAGATTGCCGAACAGCTGGATAAGCCGGTAGATGACGTTAGCCGTATGCTACGTCTCAACGAGCGCATTACCTCAGTGGATACACCGCTGGGCGGTGACTCGGAAAAAGCGCTGCTGGATATTCTGGCCGATGAGAAAGACAACGGTCCGGAAGACACCACGCAGGACGATGATATGAAACAAAGCATCGTTAAATGGCTGTTCGAGCTGAACGCCAAGCAGCGTGAAGTCCTGGCCCGTCGTTTTGGTCTGCTGGGTTACGAAGCCGCGACGCTTGAAGATGTTGGCCGTGAAATTGGCCTGACCCGCGAACGCGTCCGTCAGATCCAGGTTGAAGGCCTGCGCCGCCTGCGGGAGATCCTGCAAGGCCAGGGGCTGAACATCGAAGCGCTATTCCGCGAATAAGATATTTTCTCTCAAAAAGGCCCGGTCGCGCGATCGGGCCTTTTTCTTTGCCGCTACGCCTGTCTGGTCTCCTGCAGATGACGCCACAAAATAGCCCCCGCTTCTTGCCTGAATAAGACCGTCGACCAGCGCACCGTTTCATCCTGTCCGGGCAAACGCTGCGTTTCCCGATAGCTGATTACCGCGCCATCATGCCATTCGCTAAGCGTTGTCAGGCTATCGAGGGTGATGTTTAACCCTGGGCGACTGCCGCCCGCGGAGGCAAAAAAGGCGCTGACCGCCTGATGGTCCATGTAGTTTCCGCCGATGCCGATCATGGTAAAATCAGAGCTAAAGCGCGTCATCAGGGCACTTACGCTCCCCGTCCCAAGGTTTAACCAGTTTTCAATAACCACATGGGCGTCGATTGCTTCTTGTAGATATGGGTTCATCGGTTCTTCCTTTTTCGCTGCAGGCGCATCGCGATGGCCTGATTGTTAAGCGGTAAGCAATCCAGCAGGGGCACGAGAGTGACACCGGCGGCGCAGAAAAGAACCCCGTGCGATTTCCACAGCACGCTGCGCTGCTGCACAAGCTGCCGCCAGCCCCCATATCAGGGAAAAGGCGATGACCAACGTGCCGGCTGCGCTCTGCGGCGTGACGCCGATCAGCAGTATATGCCCGCCCGGATGCGGACATTTATCGATTTTTTACGCGAGAGAGTGGGTTAAAGCGTCGGGGCTGTCCGCCGCGCTTGCCGTTCGGTTCCCGGGCGCAGCGCAGCGGCGGCGCCCGGGGATGAAGGGCAGAGGAGGGGCGTTACACCAGGCTTTTCAGCCGGTAAATCCACTCCAGCGCCTGGCGCGGCGTCAGCGAATCCGGGTCGAGATGCTCCAGCGCTTCCACGGCCGGGGAGGTCTCCTCCGGTGCCGACAGCAGCGACATCTGGGTGCCGTCCACCTGGGTGGCCGCCGCGTTGGGGGAAATACTCTCCAGCTCGCGCAGCTTCTGCCGCGCGCGCTTAATCACCTCTTTGGGCACGCCGGCCAGCGCGGCAACCGCCAGACCGTAGCTCTTGCTGGCGGCGCCATCCTGAACGCTGTGCATAAAGGCGATGGTGTCGCCATGCTCCAGCGCATCCAGATGGACGTTGGCGACCCCTTCCATTTTCTCCGGCAGCTGAGTCAGCTCGAAGTAGTGGGTGGCGAACAGGGTCAGGGCCTTGATCTTATTCGCCAGGCTTTCCGCGCAGGCCCACGCTAGCGACAGACCGTCGTAGGTAGAGGTGCCGCGGCCGATTTCGTCCATCAGCACCAGGCTGTGTTCGGTGGCGTTATGCAGGATATTGGCGGTTTCGGTCATCTCCACCATAAAGGTTGAACGACCGCTGGCCAGGTCATCCGCCGCCCCGACGCGGGTAAAGATGCGATCGATCGGGCCAATCTCCACTTTTTCCGCCGGCACGTAGCTGCCGATATAGGCCAGCAGCGCGATCAGCGCGGTCTGACGCATATAGGTACTTTTACCGCCCATATTCGGGCCGGTAATGATCAACATTCGGCGCTGCGGGGCCAGGTTGAGCGGGTTGGCGATAAACGGCTCTTTCAGCACCTGCTCAACCACCGGGTGGCGGCCTTCGCTGATACGGATGCCCGGTTTATCGCTAAAGGTCGGGCAGCAGTAGTTCAGGGTCTCCGCCCGTTCGGCGAGGTTGACCAGCACATCCAGCTCCGCCAGCGCGCTGGCGCTTTGCTGCAGGTCGGCAAGGTGCGGCAGCAGCATATCGAACAGCTGGTCGTAGAGCTGTTTCTCCAGCGCCAGCGCTTTCCCTTTCGAGGTCAGGACCTTGTCTTCATACTCCTTCAGTTCCGGAATAATATAGCGCTCGGCGTTTTTCAGCGTCTGGCGACGGACGTAGTGAATCGGCGCGTGCTGGCTTTGCCCGCGACTGATCTGAATGTAGTAACCGTGGACGGCGTTGTAGCCGACCTTCAGGGTATCCAGCCCCAGACGCTCGCGTTCGCGAATTTCCAGCTTATCGAGATAGTCCGTGGCGCCATCCGCCAGCGCCCGCCATTCGTCGAGCTCTGCATGGTAACCGGGGGCAATCACCCCGCCGTCGCGCACCAGCACCGGCGGCGCTTCGATAATCGCGCGTTCCAGCAGGTCACGCAGTTCGCTGAACTCGCCCATTTTTTCGCGCAGCTGCTGCACCGGCGCGCAACTGATGTCGGCCAGCATTCCGCGCAGCTCCGGCAACTGCTGGAAGGCATGACGCATGCGGGCGAGGTCGCGCGGGCGGGCGGTACGCAGCGCCAGCCGCGCCAGAATACGTTCCAGATCGCCCACCTGGCGCAGTACCGGTTGCAGCTCGGTATAGCGCTCCTGCAGCGCGCCGATCGTTTGCTGACGCTCGACGAGGATGGCGGTGTCGCGCACCGGCATATGCAGCCAGCGCTTGAGCATGCGACTGCCCATCGGGGTTACGGTGCAGTCGAGCACCGAAGCCAGCGTATTATCGAAGCCGCCGGCCAGATTTTGGCTAATCTCCAGGTTACGCCGGGTGGCGGCATCCATGATGATGCTGTCCTGCTGGCGCTCCATGGTGATGGAACGAATATGCGGCAGCGAGGTGCGCTGGGTATCTTTGACATACTGCAGCAGGCAGCCCGCGGCGCACAGGCCGCGCGGCGCGTTTTCGACGCCGAAACCGACCAGGTCGCGGGTACCAAATTGTAAATTCAGCTGCTGACGCGCGGTGTCGATTTCAAACTCCCACAGCGGGCGACGGCGCAGGCCGCGGCGGCCTTCGATCAGCGCGGACTCGGCAAAATCTTCGGCGTACAGCAGCTCAGCCGGATTGGTGCGCTGCAGCTCCGCCGCCATGGTTTCGCGGTCGGCCGGCTCGCTCAGGCGAAAACGCCCGGAGCTGATATCGAGGGTCGCATAGCCAAAGCCTTTGCTGTCCTGCCAGATGGCGGCCAGCAGGTTATCCTGACGTTCCTGCAACAGCGCTTCGTCGCTGATGGTGCCGGGAGTCACGATGCGCACCACTTTACGTTCGACCGGCCCCTTGGTGGTGGCCGGGTCGCCAATTTGTTCGCAAATGGCCACCGACTCGCCCTGGTTTACCAGACGGGCGAGGTAGTTTTCCACCGCATGATGGGGGATCCCGGCCATCGGGATCGGCTCGCCCGCCGAGGCGCCGCGTTTGGTCAGCGAGATATCGAGCAGCTGCGAGGCTCGTTTGGCATCGTCATAAAACAGCTCGTAAAAGTCCCCCATGCGATAGAACAGCAGGATCTCCGGGTGCTGAGCTTTCAGCTTGAGGTACTGCTGCATCATCGGGGTATGGGCGTCGAGATTATCGATTGTACTCATAGGGTATTATCCAGGTCCCTGATTCTTAATGAATTGCGATCTTTTTGTTTTCGTTGTTATCACATTGAGGGGACATCATAACGGAGATAGGTATTTCAGGGAAAGTGACGATATGCGCGGCTGCGATCCTCATTCCGTCTCTACAGGGGACGAGCACCGCATGGATACTCGTCCCGCCGGGATTATGGCGCGAGGTAGACCTGGGGGATGGCGAGATCCGGATGTTGGCCCATCCGCACCTCGGCACCGTACCAGCGGGCGATCACCGGCTGCCGGATAACCTCCTGCGGCGTGCCCTGCGCCACCAGTTTCCCCTGATGCAGTAGCAGAATACGGTCAGCCCACAGCGCGGCGAGGTTCAGATCGTGCAGCACCACGCAGACGTGTAGCTGCCCGCCGCGGGTCAGCCGTTTTAGCAGACGCAGCAGGTGCTGTTGATAATACAGGTCCAGCGCTGACGTCGGCTCGTCGAGAAAGAGCCATCCCTGGGGCGTCTCTTCCCGCCACAGCTGGGCGAGGCTACGGGCCAGCTGCACCCGCTGCTGCTCGCCGCCGGAGAGCGAAGGGTAGCGTCTGCCCGCCAGATGGTCGCAGCCGGTTTCGACCATCACCTGTTGGATCATCTGCGGGTCCGGGGTTTTGCCCCACGGCGAGCGCCCCATGGCGACGACCGTCTCGACGAGCCAGTCGGCGTGGAGCTGCGTACTTTGCAGCATCACCGCCCGGCGACGGGAGAGCGCCTCCGAAGACCAGCTTTCCAGCGGACGGCCTTCGATGTGGCGCTCGCCGTGGTCGGGGGTTAAAAAGCCGGTCAGCAGCCGCAGTAGCGTCGATTTTCCCGCCCCGTTGGGGCCAATCAGCGCCACCATCTCCCCGGCGTGCAGCTCGACGGAGACATCATCGATCGCCAGACGTTTGCCGAGCCGCAGCGAGAGCGAACGGGCGATACAGGCGGTATCACGGTTATCCATAGGTCGCCCTCTGCTGGCGGAAAATAAGCCACAAAAACCACGGTGCGCCGAGCAGGCTGGTCAAAAGACCGACCGGCATTTCGGCAGGCGCGGCGACGGTGCGGGCGAGGGTATCGGCCAGCAGTAATAATATCGCTCCGGCCAGCAGCGAACCGGGCACGAGGCCGCGGTGGTCCGGCCCCAGCCACATCCGCATCAGGTGCGGAACCACCAGGCCAATGAAGCCAATCACTCCGCTAATCGCCACCGAGGACGCCACCAGCAGTGCGCTGCACAGCAGAAGCAGCCGCTGCAATGCCCGGACGTTAATGCCAAGATAGTGCGCTTCCTCATCGCCAAGCTGCAGCAGATTGAGACGCGAGGCCATCAGCCACACCACTGCCGAGGCCGGGATCATTAAGGTTGCCGCCACCAGCAGCGTGGACCACTCCGCCTGGCCGAGGCTGCCCATGCCCCACAGTGACATCTGACGCAGCTGGGTGTCGTTGCTGATCCAGGCCAGCACCCCGACCAGGGCGGCGCACAGCGCGTTAATGGCGATACCGACCAGCAGCAGGCGCGATAACGAACCATCGCGGGCTCTGCTCAGGATAAAAATCACCACCATCACCGCCATGCTGCCGATAAACGCGGCCAGCATCGGCGCATACAGCGCCACCAGCACCGGTACCGACAGCGGGAGCACCAGCCAGCAGGCGACCGCCAGCGCCGCGCCGCTGCTGATGCCTAGCAGCCCCGGGTCGGCGAGCGGGTTGCGAAATAGCCCCTGCATCACGCAGCCCGAGAGCGCCAGCGCCGCCCCGACCAGCAGGGCCAGCAGCACGCGCGGCAGACGGATGGTCAGCCAGATATGGCGCAGAACCTCATCCCCGGAGGGCCACAGGCTGGCGAGCGGTAGACGCATCGCGCCGAGGGTTGTGGCGAACAGCGTCAGCGCCAGCAGCAACAGCGCCATCAGCCACAGAGAGCGAGAGGGGGCGGAGCGCATCAGGGGAGCTGCTCCGCTTTTTGCCTCAGCTGGCTCACCGCCTGCGGGGTCCGCGGCCCGAAGCCGAGCAGGGCCATATCGTCAATGACCAGCACCTGCTTATGGCGACCGGCAGGCGTTTGCGCCAGCCCGGGCAGTTTCCACAGTCCGGCTTCACCACCCATCCCTTTCAGGCCATCGGCGGAGATCACCACCAGGTCCGGCAGACTGGCAATGACCCCTTCCTGAGACATGCTGCGGTAGTGGTCAAAGTCCTGCATCGCATTTTGCAAACCGGCAGCCTGAATGGCCCCGTCCGCCGCGGTCTGTTTCCCGGCGACCAGGGTGTTCATGCCACCGTGGCTGAGAATAAACAGCACTCGTTTGTTAAGCGGCTGCGACGGCAGCCTGGCGATCTGTTCATCTACGGCGTGGCGTAACGCGTCGCCTTGCGCCTTTTTCCCCAGGGCATCGGCGACCACGGCGATTTTTTTATCAATTGCCGCCATGTCGTAACCACCCGGGATATTGACCACTTTCACCCGACTCTCCTGCACCTTTTGCAGCACCAGAGAGGGCTGGGCCTGAGCGCTTGCCAGCACCAGCGTCGGGCGCAAAGAGAGGATCCCTTCGGCATTCAGCTGGCGTAGATAGCCGACGTCCGGCAGCGATTGCGCGGCGGCCGGCCAGGTGCTGGTGCTGTCTTTGGCGACCAGCTGCCGCTGGGCATCGAGGGCGTAAACAATTTCCGTGACGTCGCCGCCGAGAGAGATGATGCGTTCTGCGGCGGCGTGAACGAACAGCGGAAAGGCGGCGATCAGCATCAACCAGCGTTTCATGCGATCTGTCCTTCCGTGGTCAGGCGGTCAACCTGGCTGCGCCACAGATCCTGCTCCGGATGACCTTCGCTTCGCTGGCCGTACAGCTGGGCGATTTGCGTCCCGTCCTGGGCAAACAGCTCAACGCTGGTCACGTGGCCATCCGCGGTCGGTTTCCGCGTCACCCAGATTTCGTCAATGCTGTCTTCGCGCAGATGCAGGGTAAAGGTGGGGTTGAAAATATTGAGCCAGCCGCGCATCGGCACCAGTTTTTCGAGGGCGCCGGTGAAAATTTGCACGCAGCCGCGGTTACCGACGAAGATCATGATTTCATTCCCCGCTTCGCGGATGGTTTCCAGCAGGCGGGGCAGGGCCTCATTGTCAACCCGGCAGGCAAGGTCGTCGCCGACCAGGCGGAAAGCCTGCTGACGAGAGAGGTTATATTTTCTCAACAGGCCGAAGAACTGATGGACGTCGGTCATCGCGCGCCATTCGCTTTCCAGCGCCGCGCCATCGGCGGTATCGGCATAGCGGGCGGCATCGGCCGGTCGAATGGTCAGCGCTGCCGGCTCGGTTTGGCTATGTTCGGCAAGCAGCGTATCCCACGCCGCCATATCGGTTTGGCTGGTGGCATAGACTTTCAGCAGCGCGTCGCCGTGCGGGTCAAAGAACTGGATGCTCTGGCGGCCGTTATCGCTCAGGTGGAAGGCGCTGGCCCACTGGCTGAGGAACAGGCGCAGATCGAGCGCGCGCGGGTTCAGTACCAGCCCGGCGTGGCCGCTGAGGTGCTGGTGGGTAAACTGGCCCACCTGCTCATGTACCGCATATTCATTCCGGCAGATGCATTTGGTTTCGCCAACCTTCTCCAGCGCGGCGATGATGGCCCGCACGTCGTCCTGCAGGCGTATGGCGTCGTGGCCCACGCGGGCGGCGGTTAATTCCGCTTCGCTAATCCCCATTGCGGCGGCGATATCGCGGGCGTATTTCGCGGAAGACTGTGCTTTAGTCGTCAGATAGCGCTGCCATAGCGGGTTGTGTGGCTGTTGAACGTCTTGCATGATTCACATCCTTCTCTACGATGAGTTTCCCCGGCCGGGGGCCGGGGTGCAGGTTTATGCCCATCTCTTGCAAAATGCAGGGGGGGCTGCATCCTGAAAGCTATTGGCTCTCTTATTAGCGCGATCAGAAATCGACGTTGACCCCCAGCTGCCAGGTCCGGCCAGGCATCACCGCCAGCGCTTTGTCGTTAGCGTCCTGATTGGTGGCGGTCTCAATGTTGCGGCTGCTCAGATAATCCCAGTATTTACGATCGGTGATGTTGTAAACGCCGCCGTTCAGCCGCACGTTTTTCGCCACCTGCCACCAGGCTGTCCAGTCCAGCATGCCGTAGCCAGGTACACGCATATATTCGCTGGTGGAGTCGGTAATGGCGGAACCGGTATTGTTATAGCTCTCCCGGTTGGTCGCGGTCGCCCGCTTGCCTTTAACAAAGGTCGCGGTCAGGGCGGTACCGTAGCGTTTCGCCGGGTCATCCCATGCCACGCCGGCGATCGCTTTCATCGGGGCGACGCTATCGAGGTCGACATATTTGTCGCCGCTGTAGCTGGATTTCGATTTCCCTTCGCTATAGCCATAGGCCAGCGTCGCGCTCAAACCGTTAACCTCTTCAAACCAGGTGCCAAAGTTGAATTTAGCGCTGATTTCGCCGCCGTAGATATAGGCTTTGTCGCGGTTTTCCGCCTGATAGATGGTGTAGATGTTCGATGGAACGTTGGCGAACTCCGCCGGGTTGTTGGCGCGGGTATAGCGGGTATAGGCGATAAAGTTCTTGTAGCTGTTGTAGAACAGCGCGGTACGCATAGTAATGCCTTCCGTGACTTCGCCCTTCATGCCCCATTCGAAGTTATCGCTGGTTTCTGTTTTCAGGTCGGTATTACCGATCAGCGCATACTGCTGACTTCCGGCATAGCTGGAGCCAAGGTTCCAGGAACCGTACAGCTGGCTGGCGTTCGGGAACTGCGCGCCACGCTGGTACTGCAGGTAGGTCATCAGGCGTGGGGCGATGTCGTACTGGAAGGTCAACGAGGGCAGAACCTGGGTGTCGGAATTCTTGCCGTACAGAGTAGCCACCGAAGATTCGCTCAAGACGCTGCTGTTGGCGGTCAGGTCGGAGAGGTTCTCCGGTTTGGTGGACTGATGCACCACGCGCACGCCGGGAATGACGGCGAAGTTGTGGCTATCGAGATCGAAGTTGATCTTATCCTGTACGAAGCCGGCGACGGTGTAGCCGCGGCTGTCCGCTTCCGGCTGCATGATTTCGCTGTAGATGCTCGGGATCGGCGACTGGCTGAACGGGCGCTGGGTTTTCGTGGTGCTGGCGTTAAAACCGGCGCTCAGGTCGTGGCGGCCCACGGATTTCGCCAGCGCGGTCTGGAAGCCCCAGGTGTCGGTATCATAGTTGGAATTGACCGTCTCCATCGAACCGGTGGTGCTGTCCGGCATCCAGGTCCAGTCGTGGGCTTCGGTATGCTGGTAGTAGACTTTGGTTGAGACGCTGTCGATATAGTCATTCAGCGGCGTCCAGTCGTCTTTCAGGCTCAGCCCCCAGCGGCGGGTCTGGCTGGTCTGGGTGGCATCGCCAATCGTGCTGTTACCGCTGTTATCCCAGGTGTCGTAATGAGTATGGTTAGTTTTATGGTAGTAATCGAAGGTGCTGGTGAACTTATGTTCGTCGTTCGGTTGCCAGATCCCGGAGGCCATAAACGCATCGGAGTGCCAGTTGGCCGGGTAAGCATCTACCGTGCCGCTGTTATTTTCCGTTTCCTGACCGTCGCGGCGGCTGTAGACGAAGATCCCGCGCAGGGTCTCATCGCCGCCGGCCACCGTGACGCCGTTGTGCCAGCTGCGGTCCGCGGAATCGTAGCCGCTCTGGTAACCAAAGGCGCTGGTTTTGCCCGGACGCAGATAATCATCCGCCGATTTGGGGCGGAAGGAGACGTTACCGCCAATCGAACTGTTGGCGGTTTCGGTGGAGGTGGCGCCGGACTGAATATCGACGCTGCCGTACATATATGGGTCGATGTAATCACGGCCGATGCCGAAGGTGTTGAGGCCGGCGCGACTCACATAGCTACGGCCGGTAGCGTCCGGCTGGGCGATGCCGTCGACGTCGATGCCGACGCGGTTGCTTTCCATACCGCGAATGTTGTACCCGGTATAGCCGCCGCGGTCGAAGCCGCTTTTGCCATTACCCGAGCCGCCGCTGGCGCCGGTGGCGCTGATAAGGGGTTCATACCGCATGATGGAACCAAAATCTTTGGCGCCTTTATCCTGTAGCTCCTGAGCGCTTACCGAATGCTCGCTGCCTGCTTTGAGCGCAGGAGCGGGCGCCGTCACCGTCATCTGTTCGCTGGTATCGGCTAAAGTCTCGTTGGTAGGAGCTGTGGTGCTGGTGGTATCAGCCGCCCCGGCGGTGGTCTGATACATTGCTGCGAGCAACGAAGTCACCAGCAGGCTTTTCTTAAACCAGGCCGGTGATTGAGTGGATTTATACATAGTAGCCACGCCTTGATCATTATTAGTATCGGCTCACGCGTTACTTCCAGAGTTGTCGATTCACCCCGTTATTTCCCTTCGTGGATGGACTCATTCCTTTTTTTGCGAATACTAATGATAACCATTTCTATTTGCAACAAAATCATCAAATCTCCATTTTTTATTCATAAATTTGATTACAATTCGGCTTAAAAATTAACGATCCTGATAATCGGGGTAAGAAAGCACTATGAGTAAGCAAGCCATTACCATCACCTACTGCTCACAATGTAACTGGATGCTGCGCGCCAGCTGGATGGCTCAGGAGCTGCTGCACACCTTCAGTACCGATATTGGCTCGGTGACGCTGGTCCCCGGCACCGGGGGGATCTTCACCATTACCGCAGGGGAGGTGACCGTCTGGGAGCGCAAACAGGATAACGGTTTCCCGGATGCCGCCGAGCTGAAGCGCCGGGTGCGCGATGTCTGCTTCCCGGAAAAATCGCTGGGCCACGTGGATAAGCCGGCTGACCCGATATAAGCCGCCGGGAAAAACGGCTGCGTCACGCCCTTTAAAGGTGTATTATTTCTGCATCTTTAATGGTGAGGAGGGGCCATGGCGGGGAAACGTATCGATCGTGAAAAAAAGACTATTCGCCGCATGATCGCGCTCTATCAGCGGCGCTGCCCGCAGGCGCAGGCCGATGTGGAGCACTATCTGGCACTCAACGCCTACGCCGATAAGCGACTGGATAAATGTATTTTTGGCGAAGAGAAACCGGCCTGTAAGCAGTGCCCGGTGCACTGCTACCAGCCGGCGAAACGCGAAGAGATGAAGCAGATCATGCGCTGGGCGGGGCCGCGGATGCTCTGGCGTCACCCGATACTCACCTTGCGCCATCTGCTGGATGATAAACGCCCGGTTCCCGAACTCCCGGAGAAATACCGGCCGAAAAAGTAGCCGCTGCGGGAGCGAACTCTGCGCTTCGTCACCCGACGCTGCGCTTGGCCGGGCTACCATCGCGTTTACCCGGCCTACAGGCCGCCCGAATACGCCTCCGTCTTATGGTCACGTATTGACGTCGCAATAAAGGTGATGACAAACAGCACGGTAAACAGCACCACAATCGTCGGCGCCGGGGCGCTGTCGAGATAAAACGACAGCCAGACGCCGGCAAAAGAACAGCTGACGGCGATGCCCACCGCCAGCAGCAGCGCGCTGATGAAACGCCGGGTAAGCAGCAGGGCAATGGCGCCGGGGGCAATCAGCAGCGAGATCGACAGGATAATCCCTACCGATTTTAGCGTCGCCACGATGGTCAGGGCGATCATGCACAGCAGCCCATAGTGCAGTACGCCGCAGCGCAATCCGCTGGCTTTCGCCTGATGCGGATCGAAGGCGTGCAGCAGAAAGTCGCGCCATTTCAGCCCAATAATCGCCGCAATAAGCAGCGCTATCGCCGATGTTTGCCCGATATCGCTGGCGGAAATCCCCAGCATATCGCCGAACAGAATATGGTCGAGATGGACTTCAGACTGAATGGCGACATACAGCACCAGACCGGCGCCAAACATCCCGGAAAAGACAATCCCCATAATCGTATCGCGCTTAATGCGGCTGTTATCGTCGAGATAACCGGTGGCGATGGCGCAGAAGAGCCCGGCGATAAAGGCGCCGATAGCGAACGGAATACCGATAATGTACGCCACCACCACTCCGGGAAACACCGCGTGACTCATGGCATCGCCCATCAACGCCCAGCCTTTCAACACCAGGAACACCGACAGCAGCGCGCAGGGGACGGCGACGATAACCGACACCAGCATGGCGTTGACCATAAATGAAAACTGGAAGGGTTCAAGAAGCGAGTTCAGCAGCATGAGGCCTCCCTGGCGCGACGGCGGCTGGCCAGCAGGCCATGCTTCGGCGCGAAAACGAAGGTGATTAAAAACAGCAGGGTCTGCGCCACGACGATAATACCGCCGGTCGCGCCGTCGAGATAGTAGCTGAGCCAGGCGCCGAAAAAGCTGGTCAGGCTACCGATGGCGACCGCAATGGCCAGCAGACGCGGGAAGCGGTCGGTCAACAGCCAGGCCGTCGCGCCGGGGGTGACCACCAGGCAAATGACCAGAAAGGCGCCCACCGTTTGCAGCGCCGCGACGGTACAGGCCGCCAGCAGGGTGAAGAACAGCAGCTTGAGCGCGCCGGTATTCAGACCGATGGAGCGGGCATGACTTTCATCGAAAAAGGTCACCATCAGATCTTTCCATTTCAGCAGCAGCAGAGTCATGGAAATCACCCCGATGGCCGCCAGCTGAATAATATCCTCCGGGGCAATAGCCAGAATATTACCGAGGATAATGGTCTGAATATTCACCGAGGTTGGGTTGAGCGAGACCATAAACAGCCCGATGCCGAAGAACGACGAGAAAATCAGGCCGATAATGGCATCCTCTTTGAGCTTCGAGCGCTGATTGAGAAACAGCATACTGCCCGCCGCCAGCCCGCCGGAGAGAAACGCCCCGAGGGCGAAGGGCAGGCCGAGCATATAGGCGCCCGCCACTCCCGGAACGATGGAGTGGGAGAGGGCATCGCCAATCAGCGACCAGCCTTTGAGCATCAGGTAGCAGGAGAGAAAGGCGCAGACGCCGCCCACCAGCGCCGAGACCCACATCGCATTCAGCATATACTGGTAGCCGAACGGCTCGATTAGCCAGCTCATCTTTTGCCTCCTGCCGCCCGACGGCTGATAAACGGCCGCTCATCATCGGTGATAATCCGCTCTTCTCCGCCGTTGAGCACCACGTGGCGCAATACGCCGCTAAAGGCGAGTTCGAGGTTCTCGGCGGTAAAGGTGCTCTCCGTGGGGCCGCTGGCCAGCACGGTGCCTTTGACCATCACCGTGTAGTCGCAAAACTCGCTCACCGACCCGAGATTATGGGTTGAGACCAGCATCGTGCAGCCTTCATCGCGCAGCTCGCGCAACAGGGCGATGATTCGCGCCTCGGTCTGCACGTCTACGCCGGTGAACGGCTCGTCCAGCAGAATCACTTTGCCCTGCTGGGCGATGGCGCGAGCGAGAAACACCCGTTTTTTCTGCCCGCCGGACAGTTCGCCGATTTGCCGGTGGCGGTAGTCGCTCATGCCCACGCGGGCCAGCGCCGCGTCGACAATCTCCCGATCGTCGGCTTTGGCCCGCCGCAGCCAGCCCATGTGCCCGTAGCGGCCCATCATGACGACGTCTTCCACCAGCACCGGGAAAGACCAGTCGACATCCTCGGACTGCGGGACATAGGCCACCAGGTTCTGGCGCAGCGCGCGATTAACCGGCTGGCCGAGTATGGCAATCTCACCGCGGGCCACGCGGACGAAACCCATCAGCGCTTTAAACAGGGTGGATTTACCCGACCCGTTGACCCCCACCAGCGCGGCAATCGAACCGCGCGGCACGCTGAAGGTCGCATCGCGCAGCGCCGTATGGCCGTTGCGATAGGTGACGCTGACCTGGTTGACCTCCAGACCCGCTAGCTCTGCGCTCATGACTGTTTCCTCAGGCCGTCGTTGATCCCCTGGACGATGGTTTGCGTGGTGACGCGCAGCAGATCCAGGTAGGTCGGCACCGGGCCATCGGCGGCGCTCAACGAGTCAACATATAAAACGCCGCCGTAGTGGGCGCCCGCTTCCCGCGCCACCTGGCGCGCGGGTTTATCAGAGATGGTGCTTTCGCTGAAGATGGTCGGGATATGCTCCTTCTTCATGGTGTCGATGGTCTGGCGCACCTGCTGCGGCGTGCCCTGCTGATCGGCGTTGATTGGCCACAGATAGCGCTCTTTCAGTCCATTATCACGCGCCAGATAGGAGAACGCGCCTTCGCTGGTCACCAGCCAGCGTTTTTCTTCCGGCAGTTTTGCCAGTTCCGCCTTCAGCGGCGCCATGGTCTGGCGGATTTTCTCCTGGTAGGCCGCTGCGTTCTGGCGATAGGTAGCGGCGTTCGCCGGATCGTACTTCACCAGCGCATCGCGAATATTGTCGACGTAGATCAGGGCATTATCCGCCGACATCCACGCATGCGGATTAGGCTTACCGTTATAAGGCCCCTCGCTAATCCCCATCGGCTGAATGCCGGCGCTGACCACCACTTCCGGCACCCCGTTCAGGTGCTGATAAAAACGGGCGAACCATAGCTCAAGGTTCAGGCCGTTGGTGAGGATCAGCTGTGCCCCCTGGGCGCGCTTAATATCGCCCGGGGTGGGCTGGTATTCGTGGATCTCGGCCCCGGGTTTGGTGATCGAGCTGACCTGCGCCGCCTCGCCGGCGACGTTTTGCGCCATATCGGCAATCACCGTAAAGGTGGTGATCACTTTAAATTTCTCGTTGGCCTGCGCCGGGGCGATCGCCAGCAGCGTCAGCAGAGCGGTAAAAATCAGGTGTTTCAGAGCCGGCAGGTGGAGCATAGGATCCCTCGCATCGGTATGGTGAATTAATCATCTGTTATAGCCAGTGCTATGTTATATAGCATAGGCTATTTATAAATGAAAATGATTATTATTTAGATAGGGGCGAATGATAAGGTCGGGAAGTGAGTCAGGGGCCGGGAAAAGAGGGACGATAGGGTGAAAATGGCGGCGTTAGCGCCTTATCCGGGCCACGCGAACCGCTGCGGTTCCGTCGCCCGGACGAGGCATCGCGCCGTTAAGCGCGGGTGGCAATCAGAATAGCGGAAGCTTTGATCAGCGCCAGCACGCGGCTGCCCTGAGCCAGCTTCATCTCGTCCTGGCTTTCATTGGTGACGACGGCCACAATCTCAAAACCGGCGTCGGTCTGAATATGGACCGTCGCATTGACGGCACCTTCGGTGACACGGGTGACGCTGCCGGCAAACTGGTTGCGGGCGGAGAACTTCAGGCCACAATCCTCGGTGGCGAGGGTCACCCACGGCGCTTTAATCAGCGCGATGGCTTCTTTACCGGTGACCAGACCCAGCGCTTCCTTGCTGCTGTGGGTGACGATCGCCACCAGCTTCGCGCCGCCGGTCAGCGTCAGTTCAACTTCATCGTTGACCGCGCCGGTGGCGACGGCGCTGACCGTGCCGGTCAGTTGGTTACGTGCTGATACCGCCATAATATCTCCTTGTGTGGCTGATTGAGTGACTCGCGAATTTATACTAGCTCATTCTTGTTAATACCCAAACGTTTCATCCGGGAAAGGAGGGGGGGATTGACGGCGGCAGCGCCCCGGAAAACGATATCGTGGCGATCCGCGAGCTGCGTCCCGAGCGCCTGCCGATCGTCGATGCCACCGATATGGGACTTAACCCCGGCGAAATCCGCCTTATCGACCCGGACGATATTGCGGAGATGTTTATGCTGACTACCCACAATATGCCGCTTAACTATCTGATCGATCAGTTGAAAGAGGACGTGGGCGCGGTGATTTTTTTAGGCATTCAGCCGGATATCGTGTTTTTATTACCCGCTGACCGAACCGGTTAACGCGGCCGTCGAAGAGGTTTACCGCGCGTTGCGCGCCTGGCAGGAACAGGGCGGCTTCGCGCCGCTGGAAGCGGCGGCGGAGACGGGTTTCCCCGGCCCGCGCTGACGCTTAGCCGGGCTACGGGGATGGTGCCCTTACGCCAGATCCTCGCCGTTGCTGGCAATCACCTTCTTGTACCACCAGAACGACTTCTTACGTTTGCGCGCAAGGGTGCCGCGGCCGGCATCGTCGCGGTCAACGTAGATAAAGCCGTAGCGCTTGCTCATCTCGCCGGTTGAGGCGGAAACCAGATCGATGCAGCCCCAGCTGGTGTAGCCCAGCACCGGAATACCGTCTTCGATGGCGTCGCGCATCGCTTTAATATGCTCGCGCAGATAGCTAATGCGGTAATCATCGTTAATCTCGCCGTTGGCGTCGATCTCATCCCGGGCGCCGAGGCCGTTTTCCACGAGGAACAGCGGCTTCTGATAGCGGTCATACATCATATTCATGGTGATACGCAGGCCGAGCGGATCAATGCCCCAGCCCCATTCGCTGGCCTGAATATGCGGGTTCTTCAACGATTTGACGATATTAGCCGCGTTGGTATTGCTGGCGTTCATCTCCGCCGAAGCGCAGCGCGAGGCGTAATAGCTGAAAGAGACGAAATCGACGGTATTTTTCAGGATCTCGTCATCGCCCGGCGCTTTGGCAATGGTGACCCCTTTTTCGCGGAATACCCGCGCCGCCCATACCGGGTAGGCGCCGCGCGCCTGGACGTCGATAAAGAACAGGTTTTCGCGATCTTTCTCCAGCGCCATCCACACATCCTCCGGCTTACAGGAGTAAGGGTAGAAATTGCCGCCCGCCAGCATACAGCCCACCTGGTTTTGCGGGTTCACCTCATGGGCGATTTTGGTCGCCAGCGCGCTGGCCACCAGTTCGTGGTGCGCAGCCTGGTATTTCACCTGCTCCTGATTCTCACCCTCTTCAAACACCAGCCCGGCGCCGGAGAACGGACTATGCAGCATGATGTTGATTTCATTAAAGGTCAGCCAGTATTTCACCAACCCGTCGAAGGCTTCAAAACAGGTACGGGCGTAGCGGGTAAAGAACTCTACCATCTTACGATTGCGCCAGGAGCCGTATTCGGTGACCAGATGCATCGGGACGTCGAAGTGGCACAGGGTGACCAGCGGCTCGATGCCGTGCTTTTTGCACTCCGCGAACAGTGCCCGATAGAAGGCGATACCTTCCGGGTTGGGCTGCAGCTCGTCGCCGTTCGGGTACAGGCGGCTCCAGGCGATGGAGGTGCGGAACACGCTAAAGCCCATCTCCGCCATCAGGGCAATATCTTCTTGATAACGATGATAGAAATCGATCGCCTCGTGGCTCGGGTAAAACTCATCTTCCCGCAGCTGAAAACGCTTCTCCAGCCCCAGCTTAACCGGCATCCGGTTCGCGCCGTGGGGGATCGTATCAACGGTGGTCAATCCTTTACCGCCTTCCCGCCAGGCGCCTTCAGCCTGGTTGGCGGCGATAGCGCCACCCCATAAAAATCCCTGTGGAAAAGTCGACATGCGTTACCTCAATTTCAATTCAATAGTGTTCAGACGGGTGATGCTTCGGTGGCGATCTGGCGCTGTCTGGCATCGGCGGCGGCCTCTTCGAGCGGAATATCTTCAAAGCCGAGCAGCAGGGTGAGCACGAAGGAGAGCACCACCGCCAGCGCCATCACGCCGAAGACCCAGACGATAGTCATCGGATTGGCCGGATCGAAGAACTGGACGCTGGTGAACAGGCCCGGCGCCGCCATGGAATGGCTGGCAAGCCCGGCAATACCGGCCACCGCGCCGCTGATAAAGCCGCTAATCAGGCTGGCGATCAGCGGACGTTTCAGTCTGACCGCCACGCCATACAGCGCCGGTTCGGAGATCCCGGCCAGAATGGCCGAGGCCGCCGCCGCCAGCGCCGTCTGGCGCAGTTCCGGGTTTTTGGTCTTCCATGCCACCGCCAGCGATGAGCCGCCCAGCGACAGGTTGGCGCCGATTTCCGACGGCATAACCATCCCTTCTTTACCGGTTTCGGCAATGGTCTGAATAATCGTCGGAGTAAAGACGCGGTGCATCCCGGTCATCACCAGCAGCGGCCACAGGGCGCCCATAATCGCCACCGACAGCCAGCCGAGATAGCTATGAATGGTATATACCAGCGCGGAGATGGCGCTGCCGATCCAGATCCCGAGCGGGCCAATCAACAGGATGGCCAGCGGCGCGGCGATCAGCACGATCAGCATCGGTTTGAGGAAGTTTTTGGTGACCGCCGGCGTGATGCGATCGACCCAACGTTCGATCCAGGAGAGGCACCAGGTCATCACCAGCGCCGGAATAACGGTGTAGGTGTATTTTACCGCCGTCACCGGGATAAAGGCGAATTCGACGTGCTCGCCCTCGGCGGCTTTCGCCATCAGCTCGATAAAGCTCGGGTGCACCAGCACCCCGGCAATCGCGATCGCCAGCGACATATTAGTTTTGAACTTCACCGCCGCGGAGGCGGCGACCATCAGCGGCAGGAAGAAAAAGGCTCCGTCGCCGATGACGGTCAGGATGGTGAGAGTGGGGGAGCCCTTAGGCAGCACCCCGGTCATCTCGAGGATCATCGCCAGCAGTTTGACCATCGATCCGCCGATAATGGCCGGGATCAGCGGTGACATGGTGCCGATCAGCGCGTCGAGGATCCCGGCGCCGATGCGTCTTAAGGTCAGCGGCGGTTTGCCCTGCGGTTCCTCCGGGCGCATGTCCCCCGGCAGCAGGCTGACCACTTCGCTGAACGCCTGCGATACCGTGTTGCCGATGATCACCTGGCACTGGTTATCGCTACGTACCACGCCAAGCACGCCTTTCAGGCTTTTCAGCGTGGCGCTATCCACCTGCGCATGATCTTTGACCACAAAGCGCAGACGGGTCATGCAGTGGGTGACCGCCGTGACGTTATCAACCCCGCCTATCGCCGTCAGAATTTGTTTTGCCAGGGCGGCATAATTTTTAGACATCGGTTTTATCCTGTTTAATCAATAGGGTACTGGCTTGTTATCGCACCGTAAAACGGCGTGTCAGGGTACATACGTAGGAAACCGGTTCCACAAAATCATGATGAGTTTCATTGATTCATACAAGATCTAAAAAAATCAGTTTTCAAATTTGTGATTTTGATCGCTTTGTCGCCCGGAGAAGAAACCACGGGGCGCGCATCGGAAAGCTGTAAAACGGCGAGGCGTGCAGTACACTGCGAACATCTTGAGTAACAGGAAGAACAACATGGCAACGATGCTGGAGGTGGCGAAGCGCGCGGGAGTGTCGAAGGCGACCGTTTCCCGGGTGCTGTCGGGCAACGGCTATGTCAGCCAGGAGACGAAAGATCGCGTGTTCCAGGCGGTGGCGGAAAGCGGCTACCGGCCTAATCTGCTGGCCCGCAACCTCGCCACCAAAAAGAGCCAGACCCTGGGACTGGTGGTGACGAACACCCTCTATCACGGGGTCTATTTTAGCGAGCTGCTGTTTCACGTCGCGCGGATGACCGAAGACAGGGGGCGGCAGCTGATTCTGGCCGATGGTAAGCACAGCGCACAGGAGGAGCGCGAGGCGATTCAGTACCTGCTCGATCTGCGCTGCGATGCGATTATCATCTACCCGCGCTTTCTTAGCGTCGATGAGATGGACGCGATCGTCGAGAATCAGTCGCAGCCGATTATGGTGCTTAACCGGCGCCTGCGGCGCAACGCCAGCCACTGCGTCTGGTCCGATCAAAAAGCCTCGGCCTTTGCGGCGGTGGAGAAACTCATTACTCACGGTCATCGCGACATCGCGTTTATTACCGGCTCGCTGGATTCTCCCACCGGCATTGAGCGTCTCTCCGGCTACAAAGATGCGCTGACGCAGCACGGGATTACGCTCAATAACGAGCTGATTGTTGAAGGGAAATGGACGCCGGAAACCGGCGCCGCCGGGGTTGAAACCCTGCGTCAGCGTAACGCCCGCTTCAGCGCGCTGGTGGCGAGCAACGACGACATGGCGATTGGCGCGATGAAGCAGCTGCATCAGCACGGCGTGAAGGTGCCGGAGCAGGTGTCGGTGATTGGCTTCGATGATATCGTGCTGGCGCCCTATATGGTCCCGGCGCTCTCCAGCGTCAAAATACCGGTGACGGAAATGATCAAAGAGAGCATTAACCGGCTGATCTTTATGCTCGACGGCGGCGATCTAAAATACCAGCAAACCTTCCCCGGCGAGCTGATTGAACGTGACTCGATAGCCGCAGGCCCCTTCGCCTGACATCGTCATCTGTCATCGTCAGATGTGACGATGACAGAACTTAGCTGGTTAATCTCCTTTATTATCATTGTGATAAAAAATGGAACGTATTATGCCTCCTCCGCGGCGTAACCTTCTTACTGCTGGAGAAATGGATGAACCGTTTCATTATCGCCGACGCCAGTAAATGCATCGGTTGCAAAACCTGCGTGGTCGCCTGCCCTGGCGCGACAGAGAACTGGATCTGGCTGCGGGCTGGCTGCGATGGCTCGCGATTGCGCCACCGCGCGCGGGATCGCGACCCTGGCCTTTAGCGGCGGCGGGGTGCTGCACAACCGGCTGCTGGTCTCCCGATTGACGTTTTATCTGGCGGATTTTACTCTGCTATTTCCGCAGCGGTTGCCTGCCGGAGATGGGGCAACCGCATTCGGTCAGGCGGTTGTCGCCGCCGCTCGCTGGCAGGCTCATAGGATATAACCATGATAGTGACGATTTTACGCCAGCAGCCGCGCGCCGCGGCGCTGGTGGTGGGACTGATTCTGGCAAATCTGCTGGCCTGGGGTTGGGCGTGGCAGGCGTTTGGCGACAGCGGCGCGCTGATGGCCGCCAGTCTGCTGGCCTGGGGATACGGACTGCGCCACGCCGTCGATGCCGATCATATTGCGGCGATTGACAGCGTGACCCGCAAAATGATGCAGCAGGGACGCAGGCCGTTTGCCGTCGGGGCCTGGTTTTCGCTAGGCCACTCGTCGATCGTGGTGCTGGCCTCGGCGGCCATTGCCGCCACCGCTACCGCCTTCGGCCAGCATATGAGCTGGTTTCATGATACCGGCAGCGCGATCGGCACCGCGGTATCGGCGCTGTTTTTATTGCTGATGGCGCTGATCAATCTGGTGATTTTGCGTGGCGTCTGGCGTAGTTTTCAGGTCTTCAAGCAAGGCGGCAAGGTGAGCGATGAGCTCGTGGCGAGCGGCGGGATGATGAGCTGGCTGTTTGGCAAGACCTTTCGCCTGATTAGCCGTAGCTGGCAGATGTATCTGGTGGGCTTTCTGTTCGGCCTCGGGTTTGATACCGCCACTGAAATCGGCGTGCTGGGCATTTCCGCCGCCGGCGCGTCGAGCGGGATCGCTATCTGGTCAATCATGGTCTTTCCGGCGCTGTTTGCCAGCGGCATGGCGCTGGTGGATACCCTCGATAATGTGCTGATGGTCGGCGCTTACGGCTGGGCGTTCAGTAAGCCGCAGCGCAAGCTCTATTACAATATGACCATCACCGGTACCTCGGTGGTGGTGGCGTTATTTATCGGCGGCCTGGAAGCGCTGGGGCTGCTGATGGACAAGTTTGCCCTCAGCGGCGGCGTCTGGCGCTGGGTTGGCGCGCTCAATGATAACCTTGGCGACGCCGGTTTTGTGGTCATCGGGCTATTTGTCACCTGCTGGGGGCTGTCGGTGCTCAATTACCGCTGGCACGGGTACGATGATCTGGCGCATTGAACGAAATATTCCCGGGTCGCGCTGGGCCCACCCCGGCTACCAGGCTACGGCTCTGTGCCGTTCGGTAGCCCGGGCAAGGCGTTGACGCCGCGACCCGGATTAGGTGGTTAACGCGCCAGCTGTTTGAGCAGGGCGAAGGCCTCTTTCATCCGGTCTTCGCTGACGACAAAGGCGTGCAGCTGGTTGTCGGCAGCAACGCCTTTGGCGACTAACCCCTCTTTCGCGGCAACAATATGCCACGTCAGATCCTCCCGCCGCGTATCGCCTGCCAGGTGCAGCGGTAAATCTGGCGTTTTGACCTTCACCAGCATCGGCGGCAGCGTCAGTTCGCCAGGCTGCGCCAGCAGATTTTTAGCGAGGCACATCGCGCTGAGCAAAATCGGCTGCAGGAAGGGCAGCACCATACCGTTAATTTCCGCGCAGTCGCCGAGGGCGTAAATCGCCGGATGGCTGCTGCACAGGTGACTGTCGACCACCACGCCGCGATTGATGTTAAGACCTGCCCGCTGGGCCAGCGCGGTGTCAGGGCGCAGGCCGGCGGCGGCCACCACCGCATCCACGGTGAGAGCCCGCTGGCGGTCGACGCTGACGCGGATACCGTCGGCAGTCTGCTCCAGCCCTTCGAGCTGGGTTTTCAGCATCAGATGCACGCCCATCCCGGTCAGGCGATGCTGCAGACGGCTGCTGACCTCCGGCGGCATCAGCGCTGACAGCACGCTGGCGGAATTGTCGACCACCGTCACCGCTTTACCGGCGCGACAGAAATCCATCGCCAGCTCGCAGCCGATCAGCCCGCCGCCGACGATCAGTACGCGACCGGCGTCGCGCAGCTGGCTTTGCGCCGCGCCATATTCGCGCTGGCTGTTGAGGGTCAACATCAGCTCGCGCCCCGGTACCGGCGGAATAAACGGCGTCGCGCCCGTCGCCAGCACCAGCTTATCGTAGCGCCATGCGCGATCCTGGCTTTTCACCACTTTCGCCCCGGCGTCGATGTCGCTGACCCAGGTATGGGGGAACAGACGCAGGTTGTACTGTTCGGCGAATGCGCCAGCCGTTTGCAGGGTCAGGTCATCGGCGCTTTGCCCGCGGCTGACCACATGGCTGAGGTCCGGTTTGTTGTACTCATCCATGCTATCGGCGGCGATCAGCGTCAGCGGAATTTGCGTATCCTGCTTGCGGATATTTTTCACCAGCTGGCGGGCCGCGAAGCCCGAGCCGATGATCACGATGCCATCACTCATTTTGCCTCCGTTGCCAGGACATCAAAGACCTCTTTGCCGAGAGAGCATTCCGGGCACAGGAAGCTATCCGGGACCTCGCTCCACGGCGTACCCGGCTGCACGTCCTGGTTCGGTTCGCCTGTCGCCGGATCGTAAATCCACTGGCAGACGCTGCACTGCATCGATGGGCCAAGGTCGGCCGCGGTGGCGGCTGCACTGGCGCAGGCTTCCTGCTGCGGCGCGGGAATGGTTTCAGCGACCGGCAGCGGGGAGAGGGCCCACTGGCGGGCGATTTCACGCCCGTGTTCGCGACACAGTTCCAGCGCGTTCATATCCGGGCGCCATTTCGCTTTCAGGCTGAGGGACATTTCAAAACCGGCATCCTGTAAACGGGTGGACAGGCGGTCTACCGCACCGCCGCTCCAGCCGTGGGAACCAAAGGCGCTGGCGCGTTTGTTGCGAAAACGCAGGCCGGTCATCTCTTCCACCAGGCCGGCGATTTTCGGCATCATCACGTTGTTCATGGTGGAGGTGCCCACCAGCACGCCTTTCGATCGGAATACGTTGGTCAGAATGTCGTTTTTATCGCTGCGGGCAACGTTAAAGATTTTCACCGCCACCCGTGGGTCAACGTCGGTAATCCCCTGGGCGATAGCGTCGGCCATCATGCGAGTGTTGTTCGACATGGTGTCGTAGAAAATGGTAATCCGGTCTTCCTGATAATCGGCGGCCCATTTCAGATACAGCTCAACGATCTGCGTCGGGTTGTCGCGCCACACCACGCCATGGGAGGTGGCAATCATATCCACCGGCAGATTGAAGCCGAGGATCTCGGTAATTTTTGGCGTCACCAGCCGGCTGAACGGCGTCAGGATATTGGCGTAGTAGCGCTGGCACTGTTCGAACAGCTCGCTCTGATCGACTTCGTCGTTAAACAGATGTTCGTCGCAGTAGTGCTGGCCGAAGGCGTCGTTGCTGAACAGCACCGCGTCGCCGGTCATGTAGGTCATCATGCTGTCCGGCCAGTGCAGCATCGGCGTTTCGACGAAGATCAGCTGTTTGCCATTACCGATGTCGAGGCTGTCGCCGGTTTTTACCACCTTGAAATTCCATTCCGGGTGATGGTGGTGGCCGGTAATGGAGTCGATGGCGTTCGCGGTGCAGTAAATCGGGGTGTCCGGGATGCTGTTCATCAGTTCGGTCAGCGCGCCGGCATGGTCCTCTTCCGCATGGTTAATGATGATGTAGTCGATATCGGCGAGATCGATTTCGCTACGCAGGTTCTGCACGAACTCGCGGCTGAATTTATGATCTACGGTATCGATCAGCACATTTTTTTCTTCACGGATGAGATAGCTGTTATAGCTGCTGCCGCGCAGCGTTTTATATTCCGTCCCGTGGAAATCACGCACTTCCCAGTCACGTTGGCCAACCCAATGAATGTTATTTTTAACCAGAATAGACATAGCAACCTCAATTAATTCAGCGTGTTCAAATAAGATGTCTTGCTTATATCAAGTTGCGTGCCAACTTTTTAATTTATTGATTGTTAATGTGTTTTGTGTTTCTGGTTAAAAAGGTTGCTGTCAAAATGACAATGATTAAAATAGTCGTTATGACAATGGTCACTGTCAAAAAGACAATGAGGCGACGATGAGCTTTTCCGTGGACGTGCTGGCGAAAATCGCCATTGATTTACAAAGCGATATTGGTCATGCCGACCGTTTTTCGCGACTGATCGCCACCCTGCGGCAGGCGCTGGGCTGCGATGCCTCGGCGCTGCTGCGCTATGACGCGCGTCAGTTCGTGCCGCTGGCCATCGACGGGCTGGCTCAGGATGTGCTGGGGCGGCGTTTTGCGCTGGAAGGGCATCCGCGGCTGGAGGCCATTGCCCGCGCCGGCGACGTGGTGCGTTTCCCGGCGGACAGCGATCTGCCCGATCCCTATGACGGGCTGATTCCAGGCCAGGAGAGCCTGAAAGTTCACGCCTGCGTGGGGCTGCCGCTGTTCGCCGGGCAAACGCTGATCGGCGCGCTGACCCTCGACGGGATGGATGCCGACCGTTTCGACAGCTTCAGTGATGAAGAGCTGCGCCTGATTGCGGCGCTGGTGGCGGGGGCGTTGAATAATGCGCTGCTTATCGCCCGCCTGGAGAATCAGAACGTGCTCCCGGAGGCGAACGTAAGCTATTCGCCTGCCGAACGTCAGGAGATTATCGGCCTGTCGGCGCCGATGCGGCAGCTGAAAAAAGAGATCGATATTGTCGCCGCGTCGGATTTGAACGTGCTGATTAGCGGCGAAACCGGCACCGGTAAAGAGCTGGTGGCGAAAGCGGTGCATCAGGGGTCGCCGCGCGCCGCCAATCCGCTGGTCTATCTCAACTGCGCGGCGCTGCCGGAGAGCGTGGCGGAGAGCGAGCTGTTCGGGCATGTGAAAGGGGCCTTTACCGGGGCGATCAGCAACCGCAGCGGCAAGTTTGAAATGGCCGATAACGGCACCTTATTCCTCGATGAGATCGGCGAACTGTCGCTGGCGCTGCAGGCCAAGCTGCTGCGCGTATTGCAGTATGGCGATATCCAACGCGTCGGCGACGATCGCAGCCTGCGGGTTGACGTGCGGGTGCTGGCGGCCACCAACCGCGATCTGCGCCAGGAGGTGGTTGCGGGGCGCTTTCGCGCCGATTTGTACCACCGCCTGAGCGTGTTTCCGCTGTCGGTTCCGGCGCTACGCGATCGGGAAGATGACGCGGTGCTGCTGGCGGGCTATTTCTGCGAACAGTGCCGTTCGCGGATGGGGCTGGCGCAGGTGCTGTTAAGCGACGCGACGCGGGCGAAGCTGCGCGAGTGGCCGTGGCCCGGCAACGTGCGCGAGCTGGAACATGCGATTCACCGTGCGGTGGTGCTGGCAAGGGCGACGCAGGCCGGCAATGACGTACGGCTGGAACCGGCGCATTTTCAGTTTGCCGGCGATGTGCCTGAGCGGCCTGCCGCAACGCCGGCCGCGCCGCTGCGGGCGTTCAATCTCCGTGCGGCGACCGAGGCATTCCAGCGTGAGGCGATTGCCAGGGCGCTGGCGGATAACCAGCGTAACTGGGCGGCGGCGGCCCGTGCCCTGGAACTGGACGTCGCCAACCTGCACCGGCTGGCGAAGCGTCTGGGGCTTAAAGAATCCCGGCCTGATAAAAGTTCTGCAGGTTAATCGCCCCCACCAGGTGACCGTTTTCATCGACCACCGGGGCGGCGCTGATTTTATGCTTCATCAGGCGCTCTTTGGCCTCCACCGCACGGCTCTGCGCCTGTAAGGTGACGCCGTTGCGGGTCATGGCCGCGTTGACGACATCATCCAGGGTCCCGCCGCCCACCAGCCAGCGACGCAGGTCGCCGTCGGTGAAAACGCCCTGCACGCGGTTCTGCGCATCGCAAACCGCGACCAGCCCCAGCCCGGTGCGGCTCAGCTCCAGCATCGCGTCCATGACCCGGGTGTCGAGATCGACGCGCGGCACATCGGCATCGCGGCGCATCAGATGGTGTACTTTATTCAGCAGGCGCGCGCCAAGCGCGCCGGCAGGGTGCGAACGGGCGAAATCTTCTTCATTGAAACCGCGCGCCTGCATCACCGCCATCGCCAGCGCATCGCCGAGCATCAGGGTGTTGACGGTACTGGAGGTTGGGGCAAGATGCATCGGGCAGGCTTCGCGCTCCACGGAGATATCCAGCACCGCCTTCGCCGCCAGCGCCAGCGGGGAGGCGGGTTTACCGGTCATTGCCAGCAGGGGAATGGCTTTCTCTTCCAGGCGCGGGACGATTAAATCCAGCTCTTTGGCGCCGCCGGAGTAGGAGATAAACAGCATCACATCGCGGCTATCGATCATCCCGAGGTCGCCGTGCAGCGCTTCCGCCGGGTGGACGAAAAAGGCGGGCGTTCCGGTACTGGCGAAGGTCGCCGCCAGCTTTTTACCGATATGGCCTGATTTACCGATGCCGGAAACGATCAGTTTTCCCTCGCAGTGGATGATGGTTTCCGCCGCACGGATGAAGTCGTCGCCCAGGCGTTCAGGCAGGCGGCTGGCCTCCTGTAGCTCCAGTAACAGGGTCTGGCGTCCGGCTTCTAACAGAAAGTTACTCATGATCTTCTCCAGTAATAATCACTTCAATGCCTTTCGCTTCCAGCGCCCGCTGGAATGTCGGATCGATACCGGCATCGGTAATTAGCTTATCCACGCGCTCAAGGCCGCAGACGATATTCGGGCTTTTACGACCAAACTTTGATGAATCGGCCATCAGAATCACTTCCCTCGCGGCATTGCACATCGCTTTACTGACGGTATAGACCTCGTTGAAGGTGGTGACGCCCGCGTTCAGATCGATGCCGTCGGTGCCCATAAACAGTTTGTCGAAGCTGAACTGCTCGAAGGCGTTTTCCGCCAGCTGTCCGTGAAAGGAGGCTGATTTTTTACGAAAGGTGCCGCCGGGCATCAGAATCGTTTGTTCATTATCCAGTTCGGAGAGGGCGTTGACGATATGCAGGCTGTTGGTCATCACCGTGATGTTATTGAAGCAGCTGAGCAGCGGCACCATTTGCAGCACCGTGCTGCCGGCATCAAGGATGATCGAGTCGCCGTCGTGGATATAGCGTACGGCCATTTCGGCGATCAGCGCTTTTTTGTCGGTATTGATGAGCGTTTTGTGATCGATAGGCGGGTCGGGCTCGTCTTTGTTAAGAACCACTCCGCCATAGGTTCGAATGACGGTGCCGGCATTTTCGAGGATCACCAGATCCTTACGGATGGTGGTGCCGGTGGTTCCGAAGTGTTGCGCCAGCTCTTCAACCGAGCATTTACCCTGCGACTGCAGGTGCTCAACAATGGCTGCCTGGCGCTGACGTGGTTTCATAGCGGTGGTATCCTATCCTGCGTTAAGTTTCGAAGTGATAATTTCGCAAGATATTTACTTTTACAACGAAATTATACATGTTTCGGTTTAAGCGCTAATGATAGTGCATTCTGACAGAGAGGATCCTGGGGAAAGATCATATCTGGCCGCAATTCCTCGCGGAGTTTTCCGCTGATCGCCGGGATTTTCCGCGGGCGAGCGAAGACGGTCAGGCCTTTCATCAGCAGGGTATCGCTCACGCGGTCGTGGTCATCGAATGCGATGGCGACGATGGCACGCGGTTTGAAGTGGCCCGTTGAACGGCCCACGCCGACGCGGCCCTGCTGGCAGAGCCGATCGAAGGCGCGGTTAAACAGACGAATCTGCCAGCCGCCGAGGGCCAGCTGTGCCAGCCAGGCGATGGCGGCGACGGTGATCAGGGCGCTAACCATAATCTTCTCCTGAATATGTACCCGGTAAACCCGGGAGGCGAGATGAGGGCGGAATCCTGTTGCCCCGGCGCAGCGCGAGCCGGGGCGACAACGGGTTAAAACATCACCTGGCCACCGGTGACGTTGATCGACTGCCCGGTGCAGTAGGAGGCCTGCGGGCTGGCATAAAACATCAGCACGTTCAGGACATCCTGATAGTCACAGCCGCGTTTCAGCGGCACCTTGTCGATGTAATATTGTTCAACCTCCTCTTCGGCGATCCCCAGCTTGCTGGCATATTGCGGCAGCAGGGACTGGAACATCGGCGATTTCAGCAGGTTGCCGAGCATCAGCGAATGGACGGTAATGCCATACTCCGCCAGGTCCAGCGCCAGCGACTGCGTTAATCCGACGCCGCCGAATTTCGCCGCGCTGTAGCCGGAGTTATGCTTGCTGCCCACTTTGCCGGATTTGGAGTTGATCTGAATAATGCGTCCCTGGATACCGTCGCGAATCATCAGGCGTGAAAATTCGCGGGCGCACAGGAAATAGCCCACCAGATTCACCTGCAGCGACCGGTCGAAGTCGCCGAGGGCGAAATCGCTGATAAAGGCCGCTTTGGCGATCCCGGCGCTGTAGACCAGCAGATCCACGCGGGCGAAAATCTCGTCCACGCCGCGGGCGAGGGCGGTCACGCTGGCCTCGCTGGTCGCATCGGCGCTGAAGCCGTATGCCATCCCTTCGCCGAATTCGGCGTTGATGGCCTGCGCGACGCGCGTGGCTTTATCGCTTTGGATATCAACAACCGCCACGCGGTACCCCTGGGCGGCAAGGCCCCGGCACAGAAACTCTCCTAAGGTTTGTCCACCGCCAATGACAACAGCAACCTGACTCATAGTATTCTCCTTACCACTTAAGCAACAAATTTGAGTATGCAGCCGGGAGCGATGGCTTCCGGCACGGGGCCGGCCACGTGGACCGTCCCCGGAAATTCCGCCACGCGATGGCCGTCGAAGCGCAGCGTGATATGGCCCAGTTCCCGCAGATTCTGTTCGGCGACATCGCCAACGGCGGTGACCGGATAGCGCCGCTCGCCAAGCTGGAGCTCTGCGCCCGGCGTCAGCGTGCCGGACAGCTCGCCGTGATTGTGAATAAAGCAATATTCCTCGATATCCGCCGGGGCGCCTTCGCGAAAGGTAATCAGCATCTCCTCATCCAGCGCCAGCGTTGCGCTGGCGCCGATGCGCGTTATGGTGGTCTGGTAAATCACGGTCATCTTCAGGAACCTCTTATTGGTAAATAAATCCGGAAACAAACCAGGCGATCAGCACCGTTGGCGCACCGGTCAGGAACCGACTCACCAGCACCGAAGGCACGCCGACGCGCACCGTGTCCTGACGCGCCTCGGCAAGGGACAGGCCTACCGGGATAAAGTCGCAGGCGGCCTGGGCGTTGATGGCGAACAGCGCCGGTAGCGCAAGGTGGGGAGGAATATTGCCGAGGCCAATCTGCACGCCAATCAGCACGCCAATGACCTGGGCGATGACCGCGCCAGGGCCGAGAAACGGCGACAGCAGCGGGAAGGAGCAGATCAGCGCCAGCGTCACCAGCCCCAACGGATGGCTGGCCAGCGGCGCCAGGCCGTGGGCAATCCAGTCGCCGATGCCGGAGGCCATAATGATGCCGATCAGCGCCGAGACGAAGGCCATAAACGGCAGAATTGTCTTCAGCACCGTGTCGATGGTGTCGCGCCCGGACTGAAATAGCACCGCCACCACGGAACCCATTCCCATGCCGACCTTGGCCAGCAGGCCATCGCTTTGTTCGGTAATCTTTTTACTGGTGTCGTAATCGCGCGGCGCGGGTTTGCCCGGTTTTGCCTCGGGCTGCGCTGAGCCGCTGTCGCCCAGCGCGTGAACGTTCTCTTCTTTTACGCCGGAGACGTAAATATCTTCGACGATGTACTGCGCCAGCGGGCCGGACTTGCCGGTGGCGTGGATATTCACGGTGGGGATGCGGCGCTTCGGATAGAGTCCGCAGCGCAGCGTACCGCCGCAGTCAATAATGGCGACGCCAATCTCCTCTTCCGGCGGCTCGCCCTCTTTGAAACCGTCCACGGCCTGCCAGCCGGTCAGCTTCGCGATTTTGTCGACGATGGCCGGGCGAGTTCCGGCGGTAATGTAGACGATTTTTTTACCGGCAACGGCCTCCAGCTCAAGCGGGCCGCCCCAGCCGCTGGCGCCTTTTTCAATACGAATACGCATCATGATGTTGCTCCGGACAGACGGACTTTCTGTTCAAGTTGGATGGCCATTTTTTTCTCAAAGATCGACGTGGTCAGATCGGTGACCCAGCCGCGGAAGAAGTTGGTGACCAGCCCCACCAGTAAATAGCTCACCGCCAGCGGCCCTAACGGCAGGCCAAGGGTGGTCAGCCCGCTGGCGACGCCGAGGTAGACAAACAGCTCGCCGGGGTTGATATGCGGGAACAGACCGTTCATCGAATGGCAGCTGTAAGAGGCCGCCGCATAGTAGCTGGGCTTGTACTTCTCAGGCATAAAGCGCCCGAGGCTGAGGGTCATCGGGTTACAGAATACGAAGGTGCCGATGCAGGGTAGCAGCAGATAGCGGGAGATCGGGTTACCGGCGCAACGTTGTGCCAGCTTTTCGATCCGCTGCTGACCGATAAAGTTGATCAGCGCGTTCATGATCACCAGCAGACTGATCAGCAGAGGCAGGATCCCGGTGACCATACCGGTAAACACCTCGCCCCCCTTCTGAAACAGGCCGATAAACCATTCGGCGCCGTGGGTAATGACTTCAATCATTGTTCTCTCCTTCAGAGTGTTATTTTTCTTGCTAACTGGCAGTTGATTTTAATCACTTTGAAAGATTTAAAAGTGTTAGTTTGATCGCAAAATGAAAGATAAATATTTTATTTTGAAAGATTATGAGCGAAGAGGACCGATTTTCACCGCCACAAAGGGGGAAGGTAGCGATAGGGATAAACCGCAGAAGGGAAGGGCGAGGGGACAATTTCGTCGGCAAATCGCTTGCCGCTTCCTTGTTTACGGGCGCATGTTTTACCATAATTATCCTTTGCCGAATTTGTTAAATGGATGTCCCATGCTGAAGCGTCGCTATCTGGCTTTATTCCCCTTGTGTGTTCTCCTCGCTGCCTGTAGCAGTAAACCTAAAGCCACCGCGCAAGCGGAGACGACAGGAGGCGGCGGTTTTCTGCTCGAACCGCAGCATAATGTGATGCAAATGGGGGGCGACTTCGCCAATAACCCGGCGGCGGAGCAGTTCATCGATAAGATGGTGAGCAAACACGGCTTCGACAGGCAGCAGCTCCATGAAATCCTCTCCCAGGCCAAACGTCTGGATTATGTTCTGCGCCTGATGGATCGCCAGGCGCCGAGCGGGCTGCCGCCCACCGGGCCGAACGGCGCCTGGCTACGCTACAAAAAACAGTTCATCACCCCGGATAACGTGCAGAACGGCGTGGTGTTCTGGGATCAGTATCAGGACGCGCTGAACCGCGCCTGGCAGGTTTACGGCGTACCGCCGGAAATTATCGTCGGGATCATTGGCGTGGAAACCCGCTGGGGACGGGTGATGGGTAAAACCCGCATCCTTGATGCGCTGGCGACCCTTTCCTTTAACTACCCGCGCCGCGCTGAGTATTTTTCCAGCGAGCTGGAAACCTTCCTGCTGATGGCGCGCAACGAACAGGATGACCCGCTGGATCTGAAAGGTTCTTTCGCTGGCGCGATGGGTTACGGCCAGTTTATGCCGTCTTCATACCGGCAGTATGCGGTGGATTTCAACGGCGACGGGCACATTAACCTGTGGGATCCGGTGGACGCTATCGGGAGCGTGGCCAACTACTTCAAACAGCACGGCTGGGTGAGCGGCGATCCGGTCGCGGTGCAGGCGCTGGGCCAGGCGCCGGGCCTGGATAATGGCTTCAAAACGCAATACAGCATTTCCCAGCTCACGGCGGCGGGCCTGACGCCGACGCAACCGCTGGGGAACCACCGGCAGGCCAGCCTGCTGCGGCTGGATGTCGGTACCGGCTATCAATACTGGTACGGGCTGCCGAACTTCTACACCATCACCCGCTATAACCACAGCACCCACTACGCGATGGCCGTCTGGCAGCTGGGTCTGGCCGTTTCGCAGGCCCGCGGATAGTCCTCCTGCCTTGTCGCTCCCCTCTGCCATGAGGGGAGCCTGTTACATTTTGCAGCATTTCCTTTCGTTGCCGCTGATTTACATTTTTCTGTCGATCCAATAATGTTATGTTATAACATATTTACTGGGGCAGGAAAGGTGACTTCTCTTTTTATGACTTCCGCGGCGGTACGTGTGGGTATCGCCTGCGCGTTACTGGCGGTGCTGTGGTTGGCAAGCTGGTGGGCGGTAGCCCTGCCATGATTGAACTGGATCATCTGGTTGCGGGTTACGAAGAGCTGGCGATTACGCCGGCGCTGAATGGGGTGATAGCTGCGGGTAGCTTGACGGCTATTGTCGGGCTGAACGGCTGCGGTAAATCGACGCTACTGAAAACGCTGGCCGGTTTTATTCCTCCGGTGAGCGGCAGGCTGCGCTGGACAAGGTCGCGCCCGGTCATTGGCTGGCTGGCGCAGCGCCACGCTCTGGAATCGCAGTTTCCTCTGACGGTACGGGATGTGGTGAGCCAGGGCGCCTGGCCGCACGTCTCGTTGCTACGCGGAATAGGCAAAGACTTCCGCCGGCGCATCGGCGCGGCGCTGGAGCGGGTGGGGCTGGCATCCATGGCGACAACGCCGATCGAAGCGCTTTCCGGTGGCCAGTTCCAGCGCATGCTGTTTGCCAGGGTGATGGTGCAGCAGGCGCCGCTGGTGATGCTTGATGAGCCCTTTACCGGGATTGATGAATCAACCAGCCGTGAGCTGATGACGCTGATCCTCGAGATGCACCAGCAGGGGCAGACGGTGCTGGCGGTGCTGCATGATAACCACCGTGTCGCGGAGCATTTCCCGGAAACGCTGCTGCTGGAACCGCAGCGCGCCCGCTGGGGCGATACCGATGAGGTCCTTCCCGCCTTCGGCTCTGCGAGGCTGGCATGATCTGGCATACCTTTTTTCAGCCTTTTATCGAGTTCGGCTTTATGCGCCGGGCGTTGCTGGTGTGCCTGGCGCTCTCCCTGAGCACCACCATGCTGGGGGGCTTCTTACTGCTGCGCCGGATGAGCCTGATGGGCGATGCGCTGTCGCACGCGATTTTACCCGGCGTGGCGGTGGGTTACCTGGTCAGCGGGATGTCGCTGCTGGCGATGACTATCGGCGGCTTTATCGCCGGCATTGTGGTGGCGCTGGTGGCGGGCTGGGTCAGTCGGCGCACGCCGCTGAAAGAGGATGCCAGCTTTGCCGGGTTCTATCTGGGATCGCTGGCGCTGGGGGTGACCCTGGTTTCGCTGCGCGGCTCCAGCGTTGATCTGCTGCATTTGCTGTTCGGTTCGATTCTGGCGGTCGATAACGACGCCGCGCTGTTTGTCTCCGGGGTCGCCAGCCTGACGTTAATCTGCATTGCGCTGCTTTATCGGGGGCTGGTGAGTGAAGCCTTTGATAGCGCCTGGCTACAGGTGAACAGCCCCCGATTGCCGGCGCTATTGCACGGTCTGTTCCTGGCGCTGCTGGTACTGAACCTGGTGGCGGGGTTCCAGGTGCTGGGGACGCTGATGGCGGTGGGGGTGATGATGCTGCCGGCGGTCGCCGCGTGCTGCTGGGCGCGTACGCTGCCGGGCACCCTGCTGCTGGCGGCGCTGATTGGCGGCTTCTGCGCCTGGATGGGGTTGAGCCTGTCGTGGACGGCGAATTTACCCGCCGGGCCGTCGATTGTGCTGACCGCCAGCGGGATCTTTTTTATTTCGGTGTTTTTTGGCACGCGCAGCCGACTGGTCGTCAGCTGGCGCAAATTAATGGGGTAAGGAAATATGATGAAACGTACCGCAGTCATCCTGGCGCTGGCATTAGGGCTGGCAACGCAGGGGGCGATGGCGAAAACGCTCAACGTGGTCAGTAGCTTTTCAGTGCTTGGCGATATGGTGCAGCAGGTGGGCGGCGAGCATGTGCAGGTGAGTACGCTGGTCGGCCCGGACGGCGATCCGCATACCTTTGAACCTTCGCCGCAGGACAGCGCGCTGCTCAGCAAGGCGGATGTGGTGGTGGTCAACGGCCTCGGTCTGGAAGGATGGGTCGATAGATTAATTAAAGCTTCGGGCTTTAAAGGCGAGCTGGTGGTGGCCTCAAGCGGAGTGAAAACGCACACTCTGGATGAAGATGGTAAAACGGTCACCGATCCGCATGCCTGGAACAGCGCCGCGAACGGCGCGCTCTACGCGCAGAATATCCTCAACGGACTGGTGAAAGCCGACCCGCAGGATCAAGCCGCGCTGGAAGCGTCCGGACAGCGTTATATCAGCCAGCTGAAGGAGATCGACGGCTGGGCGAAGAGCCAGTTTACCGCGATTCCGGTGGCTAAACGCAAGGTTCTGACCAGCCATGATGCCTTTGGTTACTTTGGTCGGGCCTATGGCGTGACCTTCCTTGCGCCGCAGGGATTGTCATCGGAAAGCGAAGCCAGCGCGGCGCAGGTCGCGGCGTTGATTAAACAAATCAAGGCCGATGGCGTGCGGACCTGGTTTATGGAGAACCAGCTCGACCCGCGGCTGGTGAAACAGATTGCGAACGCGACAGGGGCGCAGCCGGGCGGCGAGCTGTACCCGGAAGCGCTGTCGAAACCCGGCGGCGTGGCGGATAGCTATGTGAAAATGATGCGCCACAACGTAGAACTGATCGCGGCCAGCATGAAGTAACAGGCTCTTTTTGCGGTCCCGCGTGTGTCGGGGCCGCCCATTTTCGCAAGCCTCCTCGTAAATTCATCACCTCATCCCCATATCTGTGCTGAAAGTGCTATCTTTGATGGCCTCTTTATCTGGCTTAAACGGGGCGATAATGACAGATTCGGAATTAATGCAACTGAGCGAACAGGTTGGGCTGGCGCTGAAAGCCCGCGCCGCGACGGTGACGACGGCGGAGTCCTGTACCGGCGGCTGGATTGCGAAAGCGCTCACCGATATTGCCGGCAGCTCAGCATGGTTTGAACGCGGGTTCGTGACCTACAGCAACGAAGCTAAATCGCAGATGATCGGCGTCAGCGAAGTGACGCTGCTCGAGCACGGCGCGGTGAGCGAGCCGGTGGTGGTCGAGATGGCGGTAGGCGCGCTGCGCGCTGCGCGCGCCACCTATGCTATCTCGGTGAGCGGCGTCGCCGGCCCGGACGGCGGCAGCGCGGAAAAGCCTGTCGGAACCGTGTGGTTTGCCGTCGCCTGCGCGAACGGGCAGGGCGTCACCCGATGTGAATGTTTCGCCGGTGACCGGGAAGCGGTGCGCCGCCAGGCCGCGGCGTATGCCTTGAAACTCCTCTGGCAACAATTTCTACAAAACACTTGATACTGTATGACCATACAGTATAATTGCCTCAACAGAACAGAATTCACCACCCGGTTCCACCCGGCATGACAGGAGTAAAAATGGCTATCGACGAAAACAAACAGAAAGCGTTGGCGGCAGCACTGGGCCAGATTGAAAAACAGTTCGGCAAAGGCTCCATCATGCGCCTGGGTGAAGACCGTTCCATGGATGTGGAAACTATCTCCACCGGCTCGCTTTCACTGGATATCGCCCTCGGCGCCGGCGGTCTGCCGATGGGCCGTATCGTCGAGATCTACGGGCCAGAATCGTCCGGTAAAACGACGTTGACCCTGCAGGTGATTGCCGCCGCGCAGCGCGAAGGCAAAACCTGCGCCTTTATCGATGCGGAGCACGCGCTGGACCCTGTTTATGCGCGCAAACTGGGCGTAGATATTGACAATCTGCTGTGCTCTCAGCCGGACACCGGTGAGCAGGCGCTGGAAATCTGTGATGCGCTGGCGCGCTCTGGCGCGGTAGACGTTATCGTCGTCGACTCCGTGGCGGCACTGACGCCGAAAGCGGAAATCGAAGGCGAAATCGGCGACTCTCACATGGGCCTCGCGGCGCGCATGATGAGCCAGGCGATGCGTAAGCTGGCGGGTAACCTGAAGCAGTCCAACACCCTGCTGATCTTCATCAACCAGATCCGTATGAAAATTGGCGTGATGTTCGGTAACCCGGAAACCACCACCGGTGGTAACGCGCTGAAATTCTACGCCTCCGTGCGTCTGGATATCCGCCGTATCGGGGCGGTGAAAGAGGGCGATAACGTCGTGGGTAGCGAAACCCGCGTGAAAGTGGTGAAAAACAAAATTGCCGCGCCGTTCAAACAGGCCGAATTCCAGATTCTTTACGGCGAGGGGATTAACTTCTTCGGAGAGCTGGTTGACCTGGGTGTGAAAGAGAAGCTGATTGAGAAAGCTGGCGCATGGTACAGCTACAACGGCGACAAAATTGGTCAGGGTAAAGCGAACGCTATCTCCTGGCTGAAAGAGAACCCGGCTGCGGCAAAAGAGATCGAGAAAAAAGTTCGTGAACTGCTGCTGAACAACCAGGATGCCACTCCGGACTTCGCGGTTGACGGCAACGGAGCGGGTGCAGAAGAAACCCACGAAGATTTCTGATAATCTTCGGAAAAGACGACTAAGGGCTGCGGATGCAGCCCTTTTGCTTTTGGATTGCCGAGGTGCCTGTGACTGAACCTTCATCCCGCCGTTCCGGCTACGCCCGCCTGCTGGACCGCGCGATTCGTATTCTGGCCATGCGCGACCATAGCGAACAGGAGCTGCGGCGTAAGCTTGCCGCCCCGGTACTGGGGAAAAATGGCCCTGAAACGCTGGACGTGACGCCGGAAGAGGTGGATACCGTCATCGCCTGGTGCCGCGAAAACCGCTACCTCGATGACGGCCGTTTCGTCCGTCAGTTCATCGCCAGCCGCAGCCGCAAAGGCTATGGCCCGGCGCGCATTCGTCAGGAGCTTAACCAGAAAGGTATTCCACGTGACGTCAGCGAAAGCGCCATGCGCGAGTGCGACATCGACTGGGTGGCGCTGGCGAAAGCGCAGGCGCAGCGCAAGTTTGGCGAACCGCTACCAACGGCATTTGCCGAAAAAGTTAAAATCCAGCGCTTTTTACTGTACCGCGGCTATTTGATGGAAGATATTCAGGAAATCTGGCGAAATTTTGCAGATTGACCCATCGGGTATTTTACTTCCCCGTAAAGAAAACTTATCTTATCCCCACTTATTTCCGTGAGGTAGCCTGCCGGTTGCAAAACCGGGCAGTCGCTTCCTGCGACATTTCGTTAGCTTGATTTCAGGATAATTATGAGCAAGAGCACCGCTGAGATCCGTCAGGCGTTTCTCGATTTTTTCCATAGCAAGGGACATCAGGTAGTTGCAAGCAGCTCCCTGGTGCCGCACAACGACCCGACCCTGCTGTTTACCAACGCCGGGATGAACCAGTTCAAGGATGTTTTCCTGGGTCTCGACAAACGTCATTATTCTCGCGCGACGACCGCGCAGCGTTGCGTGCGTGCGGGCGGTAAACACAACGATCTGGAAAACGTCGGTTACACCGCGCGTCACCATACCTTCTTTGAAATGCTGGGTAACTTCAGCTTCGGCGATTACTTCAAGCAGGATGCCATCAAGTACGCATGGGAACTGCTGACCGGTGAAAACTGGTTTGCGCTGCCGAAAGATAAACTGTGGGTAACCGTCTACGAAACCGATGACGAAGCCTTTGATATCTGGGCTAATGAAGTCGGCGTTCCGCGGGAACGTATCATTCGCATTGGCGACAATAAAGGCGCGGCATTCGCTTCTGACAACTTCTGGCAGATGGGCGATACTGGCCCGTGCGGCCCGTGCACCGAAATCTTCTTCGACCACGGCGACCACATCTGGGGCGGTCCTCCGGGGAGCCCGGAAGAAGATGGCGATCGCTACATCGAAATCTGGAACATCGTTTTCATGCAGTTTAACCGTCAGGCTGACGGTACCATGGAGCCGCTGCCGAAGCCGTCCGTCGACACCGGTATGGGTCTGGAGCGTATCGCTGCCGTTCTGCAGCACGTGAACTCCAACTATGACATCGACCTGTTCCGCAACCTGATCGCGAACGTGGCGAAAGTCACCGGCGCCACCGATCTGACCAACAAGTCGCTGCGCGTTATCGCTGACCATATTCGTTCCTGCGCGTTCCTGATTGCCGATGGCGTGATCCCGTCGAATGAAAACCGTGGCTACGTGCTGCGCCGCATCATTCGTCGTGCCGTGCGTCATGGCAACATGCTGGGCGCGAAAGAGACCTTCTTCTGGAAACTGGTTGCCCCGCTGATTGAGGTGATGGGCTCCGCGGGTGAAGAGCTGAAGCAGCAGCAGGCCCAGGTTGAGCAGGTGCTGAAAACGGAAGAAGAACAGTTTGCCCGTACCCTGGAGCGTGGTCTGGCGCTGCTGGATGAAGAGCTGGCAAAACTGCAAGGCGACACCCTGGATGGCGAAACCGCTTTCCGTCTGTACGATACCTACGGCTTCCCGGTTGACCTGACCGCTGACGTCTGCCGCGAACGCAACATTAAAGTCGACGAAGCGGGCTTTGAAGCGGCGATGGAAGAGCAGCGTCGCCGCGCGCGCGAGTCCAGCGGTTTCGGCGCCGACTACAACGCGATGATTCGCGTTGACGGCGCATCCGAGTTTAAAGGCTATGACCACCTGGAACTGAATGCGAAAGTGACCGCGCTGTTCATCGATGGTAAAGCGGTTGATACCGTCGCAGCCGGCCAGGACGCGGTGGTGATTCTGGACCAGACGCCGTTCTATGCGGAATCCGGCGGTCAGGTGGGCGATAAAGGCGAACTGAAAGGCGCCGGCTTCTCCTTCGTGGTCAACGATGCGCAGAAATACGGTCAGGCCATCGGCCATATTGGTAAACTGACCAGCGGCGCGCTGAAAGTGGGCGACGCGGTACAGGCTGATGTCGATCGGGCTCGTCGCCAGCGTATTCGCCTGAACCACTCTGCGACTCACCTGATGCATGCCGCGCTGCGCCAGGTTCTGGGTACGCACGTGGCGCAGAAAGGCTCACTGGTGAATGACAAAGCGTTGCGCTTTGATTTTTCTCACTTCGAAGCCATGAAGCCGGAAGAGATTCGGGCGGTGGAAGATCTGGTCAATGCGCAGATCCGTCGCAACCTGCCGGTTGAAACCAACATTATGGATATCGATGCGGCGCGGGAGTCCGGCGCGATGGCGCTGTTCGGCGAGAAGTATGACGATCGCGTTCGCGTGCTGAGCATGGGTGATTTCTCCACCGAGCTGTGTGGCGGTACGCATGCCTCGCGTACCGGCGATATCGGCCTGTTCCGCATTACGTCTGAATCCGGGACCGCTGCGGGCGTGCGTCGTATTGAAGCCGTGACCGGTGAAGTTGCGATCGCTAACCTGCATGCGCAAAGCGATGTGCTGGGTGACATCGCCCACTTGCTGAAGGGCGACAGCCACAACCTCGGCGATAAAGTGCGTGCCGCGCTGGAGCGTACGCGTCTGCTGGAAAAAGAACTGCAGCAGCTGAAAGAGCAGGCTGCGGCGCAGGAGAGCGCAAATCTCTCCAGCAAAGCGGAAGAGATTAATGGCGTTAAGCTGCTGGTCAGCGAGCTGACCGGCGTTGAGCCGAAAATGCTGCGTACCATGGTTGATGACCTGAAGAACCAGCTGGGTTCAACGGTTGTCGTGTTAGCCACGGTAGCGGATGGTAAGGTTTCTCTGATTGCCGGTGTGTCTAAGGATGTGACAGATCGCGTGAAGGCGGGGGAGCTGGTTGGAATGGTCGCCCAGCAGGTGGGTGGCAAAGGAGGCGGTCGTCCGGATATGGCTCAGGCCGGTGGTACCGATGCGTCTGCACTCCCTTCAGCGTTAGCCAGTGTGAAAGGCTGGGTCAGCGCAAAACTGTAATAACTATAAATGCATAGATGCCGTGATCCCCGGATTACGGTATCGTGCGAGAGAAGCACTGATAACGATAAAGTCGGGTTGAAGTTGTGTATATCGGCTAAACTTAGGTTTAACAGAATGTGATGCCGTGACTGCTTACACCGTAAGGTGTTTGTCATCGCTTACTTTTTGGCGTTATATGATGGATAATGCCGGGATACGAGAGACCCGACTCTTTTAATCTTTCAAGGAGCAAAGAATGCTGATTCTGACTCGTCGAGTTGGTGAGACCCTCATGATTGGAGATGAGGTCACTGTGACAGTTTTAGGGGTTAAGGGTAACCAGGTTCGTATTGGCGTTAATGCCCCTAAAGAAGTCTCCGTGCATCGTGAAGAGATCTACCAGCGTATCCAGGCTGAAAAATCCCAGCAGTCCAGTTACTAAGGTTTTCGCGCCTCGCGATTCCGTGAGGCGCATCCCAACAGCCAGCGGTTTTTCTCACTTTTCTTCTCCTGCAGCCTCTATTTTTTTGTTTATTGCCTACCCTCCGCGACATTTATCTTTTGGCTTTCGCGAGCGGAACCCGCTGAATTCCTGTTGATAAAACACTCTTTTTGCCGTTTTTGCAGGCTAATTGCGCGGTAAGTGTGCAAACGGAAAAAGGTCTCGAAAAATTGTTTGACTTATAAGTACCAGAAAGTAATATGTGCGCCATCGCAGCGACGAAGAGCGGAAACAAGTTCTTCGAAGCACTCGTAAGAGGCGTGTGGTGAGGTGGCCGAGAGGCTGAAGGCGCTCCCCTGCTAAGGGAGTATGCGGTCAAAAGCTGCATCCGGGGTTCGAATCCCCGCCTCACCGCCATTTTGCATCCGTAGCTCAGCTGGATAGAGTACTCGGCTACGAACCGAGCGGTCGGAGGTTCGAATCCTCCCGGATGCACCATATTTTCCATTTCTTCAGCAATGAAGAGGTGGTGGGGGTAGCGGTAATAACCGCAGGCACCAGGAAGGATAACGTTGCGTAAGCAACGGCCCACAGGGCGAGGCGAAAGCCGAGTCATCCTCCCGGATGCACCATCTTACTCAGTGTGGCAAGTGTTAGTTGTGGCACTGACGCGTAGTAAAGCAAGTTCTCCCTGATGCATCCGTAGCTCAGCTGGATAGAGTACTCGGCTACGAACCGAGCGGTCGGAGGTTCGAATCCTCCCGGATGCACCATCTTTCCTGAGATAACAGTACGACTGTTGTTGCATGGTCTGCGAGATAATCGCCAGTACCTGGGAGGATGACGTTGTGTAAGCAACGGCGCCACAGGGTGAGGGAAGTGAGTCGTCCTCCCGGATGCACCATCTTCTCCGCGATAACAGCGGTAACGCTGAAATCAGTCGTAAAGCAGTTCCCCGATGCATCCGTAGCTCAGCTGGATAGAGTACTCGGCTACGAACCGAGCGGTCGGAGGTTCGAATCCTCCCGGATGCACCATCTTCTCCGCGATAACAGGAAGACTGTTGTTGCATGGTCTGCGAGATAATCGTCAGCGCCAGGGAGGATAACGTTGCGTCAGCAACGGCCCACAGGGCGAGGGAAGTGAGTCATCCGCCCGGATGCACTATCTTCTTTGGGTTAACAGCGGTAACGCTGAAATCAGTCGTAAAGCAGTTCCCCGATGCATCCGTAGCTCAGCTGGATAGAGTACTCGGCTACGAACCGAGCGGTCGGAGGTTCGAATCCTCCCGGATGCACCATCTTCTCCGCGATAACAGGAAGACTGTTGTTGCATGGTCTGCGAGATAATCGCCAGCGCCAGGGAGGATAACGTTGCATCAGCAACGGCCCACAGGGCGAGGGAAGTGAGTCATCCTCCCGGGTGCACCATCTTTTCTGTGAATTATCCTTATCTCGCGAAAATAATTTCCTTCCTTCTATCTGCGTTTTCTTGCAAAAAACTCTTCAGTCATCTCTGTTCGGCACTTCTCTTTTGAACTTTTTTATTGGCAAGTGATTCTTTCCACTATAATTTACCCGTATATTTCGGCCTGATTCGGGTGAGATGAGTGCAAGGAGAGAAATCCATGAAATGGTTCAAAGCAATACCTGCGTTTTGCGCGACGCTTCTGGTGGCCGTATCTTTGGCCGGTTGTGCCGGATCGTCCACCAAAGAAAGCACCGGTGGCTATATCGACGATACCGTCGTCACCACCAAAGTCAAAACCGCGCTGTTTAACGAAAAGGATATTAAGTCCACTGAAATCAGCGTGCAGACCTTTAAAGGGCGCGTGCAGCTGAGTGGCTTTGTCTCGTCGGCTAAGGATGCCAGCCGCGCGGTAGAAGTGACCCGCAGAGTTCAGGGCGTTCGCGTGGTTGAGAATGATTTAAAAATCAAATAAACCACCGCATTACGATGACAAAGGCGCCTGATGGCGCCTTTGTTGCTTCTCCAGCGGCCGCGACAATATGTGCCATTTGCGATAAAGTAACGTTTTCTTATCCGGTTTGTGAGAACACGATGTACGAACGTTACGCAGGACTGATCTTCGATATGGATGGCACCATCCTTGATACCGAGCCGACGCATCGTAAGGCGTGGCATGAGGTTTTAGGGCGTTACGGTATGCATTTCGACGAGCAGGCGATGGTCGCGCTCAATGGTTCTCCGACCTGGCGTATTGCCCAGGCGATTATCGAACTGAACCATGCTGATTTGGATCCGCACCGGCTGGCGCAGGAAAAAACCGCGGCGGTGAAAGCGATGCTGCTGGATAGCGTGCGTCCCTTACCGCTGATTGAGGTGGTCAAGGAGTGGCACGGCCGTCGGCCAATGTCGGTTGGCACCGGTAGCGAAAGCGCGGTTGCCGAGGCGCTGCTCGCCCATCTCGATCTGCGGCACTATTTCGCGGCGGTGGTGGCGGCCGATCATGTCCAGAACCATAAGCCGGCCCCTGATACTTTCCTGCTGTGCGCAGAACGCATGGGCGTTGCGCCGGAAAAATGCGTCGTTTTTGAAGATGCCGATTTTGGGCTACAGGCGGCGAAGCGTGCGGGGATGGACGCCGTGGACGTGCGCTTGCTGTGAGCGACGCTCTGTCGCTGATCTCGCTGCTTGCCAGCAGTTTTCTGAGCGCCACCTTACTTCCCGGCAATTCGGAAGTTGTGCTGGTCGCTATGCTACTTACGGGAGTCAGCCAACCGTGGCTACTGGTATTAATAGCAACAATCGGCAATAGCCTTGGGGGGGTAACTAACGTTATTCTGGGGCGTTTGTTTCCGCTGCGCAAAACATCGCGCTGGCAGGATAAAGCGTCCGGCTGGCTACGGCGCTATGGCGCGGTCACATTATTACTCAGCTGGGCGCCGGTTATCGGCGATTTGCTGTGTTTACTGGCGGGATGGATGCGCATTTCCTGGGGACCAGTACTTTTTTTCTTATGCCTTGGCAAAGCGTTACGCTATATCGTTATTGCGGCGCTAACGCTTCAGGGCATGACGTGGTGGCACTAATTGTGGAACTAAGACTATCCCGGCAGGCCGTTATGCATCTGCACCGTACGTGGGACAGGTCTCAACGGGCTGCAACAATAACATCTTCTGGAATAGCCTGTATGGTCACCATTACAATTATGCTTATTCAAACGATTTCGACAGGCGGGAGGTCAAATTGATCCCGGACGTATCACAGGCGCTGGCCTGGCTGGAAAAAAATCCACAGGCCCTGCAGGGTATCCAACGTGGTCTTGAGCGTGAAACGCTGCGCGTCAATGCCGATGGTTCACTGGCGACAACCGGTCACCCTCAGGCCCTGGGCTCGGCGCTGACCCATAAATGGATTACTACCGATTTTGCCGAGGCTTTGCTGGAGTTCATTACGCCAGTTGATGGCGATATTCAGCATATGCTGACCATTATGCGCGACGTTCATCGCTATACCGCGCGTCACCTGGGCGATGAACGGATGTGGCCGCTGAGCATGCCCTGCTATATTGCCCCTGGCCAGGATATCGAGCTGGCGCAGTACGGCACCTCGAATATCGGTCGCCTGAAAACGCTATATCGTGAAGGGTTGAAGAATCGCTATGGCGCGCTGATGCAAACCATCTCCGGCGTGCATTATAACTTCTCCCTGCCGATGGCATTCTGGCAGGCGAAATGCGGCGTTGCCGATGCGGAAAGCGGTAAAGAGGCGATTTCCGCCGGCTATTTCCGCTCGATCCGCAATTACTACCGCTTTGGTTGGGTGATCCCGTATCTGTTCGGCGCCTCTCCGGCTATCTGCGCGTCGTTCCTGCAAGGGAAACCGACGACGCTGCCGTTTGAGAAAGCGGAAAATGGCATGTACTACCTGCCTTACGCCACTTCTCTGCGCCTGAGCGATCTTGGCTATACCAATAAGTCGCAAAGCAATCTCGGAATTACGTTTAACGATCTGCATGAGTATGTGGCAGGATTGAAGCGGGCGATTAAAACCCCGTCGGAAGAGTATGCGCAGATTGGCCTGGAGAAAGACGGTAAGTACCTGCAAATCAACAGCAATATTCTGCAGATTGAGAACGAACTCTACGCGCCTATCCGTCCGAAACGCGTGACCCGCAGCGGCGAAACGCCTTCTGACGCGCTGCTGCGCGGCGGTATTGAATATATCGAAGTGCGTTCGCTGGATATTAACCCGTTCTCGCCGATTGGCGTTGACGAGCAGCAGGTTCGTTTCCTCGACCTGTTTATGGTCTGGTGCGTGCTGGCCGACGCGCCGGAAATGAGCAGCGATGAGCTCCTGTGTACGCGCGCCAACTGGAATCGGGTGATTCTTGAAGGGCGTAAACCGGGGCTGACGCTGGGCATTGGCTGTGAAAGCGCGCAGTTCCCGCTGTCCACGGTGGGTAAAGATCTGTTCCGCGATTTGCGCCGCGTGGCGCAAACCTTAGATAGCATTCACGGTGGTAAAGAGTATCAGCAGGTATGCGATGAACTGGTTGCCAGCTTCGACGATCCGCAATTAACTTTCTCAGCCCGCATTCTGCGTTCTATGCTTGAAGAAGGGATTGGCGGCACCGGTAGAGAGCTGGCCGATCATTATCGTACGATGCTGCGCGAAGAACCGCTGGAAATTTTGCGTGAAGAGGATTTTATCACCGAGCGCGAAGCGTCGGCGCTGCGTCAACAGCAGATAGAAGCGGAAGATAGCGAGCCGTTTGAAGCGCTGTTGGCAAGACACGCGTAGTAAAAAGCAGTACAAAAGAAAAAGGCCACATCAATGTGGCCAAACTTTCATCTCTGATTCAGGGATGATGATGATAATAAATGCGCGTCTTTCATCTACTCAGACTCGCGGGTGTAAGAAGAGTTCATTTTATTTTAAAAAAAATCACTATCGGAGGTGAAGAATGCCGTTGTTAGATAGTTTCACAGTCGACCATACTCGCATGGAAGCACCGGCGGTGCGCGTCGCGAAGAAAATGCACACGCCGCACGGCGATGAAATCACCGTGTTCGATCTGCGTTTCTGCGTGCCAAACCAGGAAGTGATGCCGGAAAGAGGTATCCATACTCTTGAGCACCTGTTCGCGGGCTTCATGCGCGATCACCTGAACGGCAATGGTGTGGAAATTATCGACATCTCTCCGATGGGCTGCCGCACGGGCTTCTATATGAGCCTGATCGGCACGCCGGACGAGCAGCGCGTAGCGGATGCCTGGAAAGCGGCAATGGCTGACGTACTGAAAGTGAAAGATCAGAAGCAGATCCCTGAACTGAACGTTTACCAGTGCGGCACCTATACCATGCACTCGCTGGAAGAAGCTCAGGAGATTGCCCGCCATATCATCGAGCGCGACGTACGTATCAACAGCAACGATGAGCTGGCGCTGCCGAAAGAAACCCTGCAAGAACTGCATATCTAGTTCTTCTGCCTCGGTCCGGCGATCTCCGTCGGGCCGAAATTCCTGCGCCGCATGTCGACGACCGTAACCTTCTCTTTTCAGCACCGCTCGCTGGTGCCCTTTGCCCACGATTACGCTCACGGTGAGAGTGAACCGTGGCATCAGCACGACTGCGCCCAGCTGTTACACATCCTCAGCGGCGTGGTGCGGGTGGAAACCCCGGCGGGCTACTGGGTTGTACCGCCAGGGCGTGGCGTCTGGCTGCCCGCGGGCACTCCCCACGCGCTGCGTATTACCGGTAAGGTCGCGGCGCGGACGCTGTTCATCGATCCGCTGGCCCGCGCCGATCTCCCTTCATCCTGCCAGATAGTCCAGCTCACGCCGTTGCTACGTGAGCTGATCGTCACTTCGCTGGCGCTGGCCGAGCGTTACGAACCCGGCAGCCGCGATGAGCGTGTCTATGAATTGATCCTCGATGAGATTCGCGGCATGACGGTGCTGCCGTTTGGCCTGATGGAGCCGCAGAGCGAGGCGCTGCGCCGTTTATGCCAGAAGGTGAGGGAAATGCCGGGTGAAACCTGGAGCAGCCAGCAGGCGGCGACAGAGAGCAATATGAGCGAACGGACGTTAAACCGTCGCTTTCAGCAGCAGACCACGCTGACCTGGAGTGAATGGGTGCGCCGGGCGAAGTTAATGGAGGCGTTGGTTCGCCTGGCGCAGGGGCAGTCGGTGCTGCGGGTGGCGCTGGATCTGGGCTACGGCAGCCACAGCGCCTTCAGCGCCATGTTTCGCCGGGTCATCGGCGTGGCGCCCAGCGATTACTTCCGTTCGCCGTAGCGCTCGCCTGCGCCGAGGGCATTGCACAGCGCCTGTAATGAGGCGCGCGCCACGTCATTATCGATGCCGACGCCCCAGCGGCTGCCGCCATCAGGGAAGATGCAGCGAATATAGGCCACCGAACGGCTGTCGCTGCGTTCGCCCAGGGTATGCTCGTGGTAATCCTTAATCACGAACGTTTGCCTGAGCAGCGCGCTGAGGCCGCTGGCGGCGGCGGAAAGCAGACCGTTGCCGTGGCCCTGCAGCCGGCGGATCTCGCCATAGGCCCTCAGCGTCGCCTGTAAAGAGAGCTGGCCGTCCTGCTGGCTATCGCTTTTATAGTCCAGCAGCGCCAGCGGCGGCTCGGCGACCAGGCCGTAGCGGCCACGAAACAGCTGCCACAGCGCATTTTGCGTCATCTCCTTGCCGTGGCTGTCTGTTTCACGTTGCACGTGCAGGCTGAAATCCTGCTGCAGCGCGCGGGGCAGCTTCAGTCCATGATTCTGTTCAATTAACCACGCGCTGCCGCTCTTGCCGGACTGGCTGTTGACGCGAATCACCGCCTCGTAGCTGCAGCCGATATCCTGCGGATCGACAGGTAAATAGGGCATCTCCCAGCGATCGCCGGGCCGCCGGGCATCAAACCCTTTCTTAATCGCATCCTGGTGCGAACCGGAAAAGGCGGTGTAGGCGAGGCTTCCGGCCCACGGATGGCGCGGGTGAACCGGCAGCTGATTACAGTTCTCCACCACTTCCACCACCCGTTTCATGTCCGGGAAGCTGAGGCGTGGGTCAATGCCCTGGCTGTAGAGGTTCATCGCCAGGGTGACCAGACAGACGTTACCGGTACGCTCGCCGTTACCAAACAGGCAACCTTCCACGCGATCGGCGCCCGCCATCACCGCCAGTTCGGCGCTGGCGACGCCGGTCCCCCGGTCGTTGTGCGGATGAACGCTGATGCAGACATCGGCGCGGCGGGAGAAATGGCGGCAGAAAAACTCAATCTGGTCGGCGTAAACGTTGGGCGTGTTAACCTCAACGGTGGCGGGCAGGTTAATAATCATCGGGCGTTCCGCACAGGGCTGCCAGATTTCCGCCACCGCTTCACAGATCTCAAGGGCAAACTCCGGCTCGGTAAAACAGAAGGTTTCCGGGGAATATTCATACTGCCAGCGGGTTTGCGGCTGCTGCTCGCACTGCTGGCGAATCAGACGGGTGGCGCGGGTGGCCAGCTCAATCACCTGCGCTTTTTCCATGCCAAAAACCAGCCGGCGAAACAGCGGCGCGGTGGCGTTATACAGGTGCACGGTGGCGCTGTGGGCATCGCGCAGGGATTCGAAGGTGCGCAGGATTAAATCCTCACGCGCCTGGGTCAGCACCTGGATGGTGACATCCTGCGGAATACGCTGCGTTTCAATCAGCTGGCGGACAAAGTTGAAGTCGGTCTGGGATGCCGACGGGAATGCGACTTCGATCTCTTTAAATCCGCACTCCAGCAGCAGGTTCCAGAACTGCAGTTTACGCGCGCCGTCCATCGGCTCGGCCAGCGCCTGGTTGCCATCGCGCAGGTCGGTGGAGAGCCAGCGCGGCGCATGGGTTATCGGGTTGTCCGGCCAGCGGCGGTCGGGCAGGGCAATCGGCGGCCAGGGGCGATATTTTTCGCCAGGGTTTTTCAGCATGATTCTCTCCTCATATCGGATCTTTATCCTGCAGAAGTCAGGAGAGGGCTGCTTTAGCAAAGTGGACAGAAACTAGCGCAAACTGGACAACCGGGCCGGTTTATCCGGCAATAAAAAAGGGATCCGCAGATCCCTTTTGATGCAACCTAGTGGGCGCCGCCGCCGCCGCCGCCCGCGCTGAAGGGCGGTTTGGCAAACCACACCAGACCGAGCAGGAGGATGAATATCGCCGCCGATAGCCAGAAAATTTCGTTGGCGGAGATAATCAGCCCCTGATTGGTTATCTGCTGCGCTATCCAGCCGGAGGCCTGCTGCTGGGTCAACCCCATGCCCTGTAGCTGATCGTACATCTGCTGGGCATTCGGGTTATACGGCGTCACCGATTCGGTGAGCTGCGCATGGTGCAGCGCCTCGCGGTTGCTCCACATGGTGGTGGTTATCGAGGTCCCGATAGAACCGGCGAGCGTACGGGTGAAGTTCGACAGGCTGGACGCCGCCGCCAGCCGCTCCGCCGGCAGGCCGGAGAGGGTGATGGTGGTCAGCGGCATAAAGAAGCAGGCCACCGCGAAGCCCTGAATAAACTGCGGCCAGGCCGATGCGCCGAAGTCCATGCCGGGTTCGAAGGTCCAGGCGCGCCAGTAGAAACAGACCGCGTACATAATAAAGCTGAAGGTCACCAGCCGACGCATATCGAGCTTATGGGCAAAGCGGCCGATAATCGGCGACAGGATTACCGGGATCACCCCGACCGGCGCCGAGGCCAGACCCGCCCAGGTGGCGGTATAGCCGTAGACCTCCTGCAGCAGCTGCGGCAGCAACACGATGGCGCCGAAGTAGAGCATATAGGCGAGGCTGATGCACAAACAGCCGATGGTGAAGTTGCGCGACTTAAAGAGCGAGAGGTCGACGATGGGGTTGTCATCGGTCAGCTCCCAGACGATAAGGAAGCTTATCGCTACCACCGCCACAATTGTCAGAATGACAATCTCCTGCGAGGCGAACCAGTCCAGCTCCTTGCCGCGGTCGAGCATGACCTGCAGGCTACCGATACCGATAACCAGCAGCGCCAGGCCGACGCCGTCGATCCGCCGCTGTTCGGTTCTGGTTTCGCGACTGCGCAGGGTCTGCAGTGTCATCACCACCACCGCGACGCCAATCGGGACGTTGATAAAGAATATCCAGCCCCAGTGGTAGTTATCGCTGATATAGCCGCCGAGAATCGGCCCGCAGATCGGCGCGACGATCACCGTCATCGACCACAGCGCCAGCGCGATAGAGCGTTTGGCCGGCGGATAGTTGCTGAGGAGCAGACTTTGCGACAGCGGGATCAGCGGACCGGCGACGATCCCCTGAATCACGCGGAAGAAAATCAGCATCGTCAGGCTGTTGGACATGCCACAGGCCCAGGAGGCGATGGCGAATGCTACCGTAGACCACAGGAACAGCTTCACTTCCCCGACGCGTTTTGCCAGCCAGCCGGTGATCGGAATGGAAATCGCGTTCGCCACCCCGAACGAGGTGATGACCCAGGTCCCCTGGCTCAAGGATGAGCCAAGGTTACCGGCGATGGTTGGAATAGCCACGTTGGCGATAGTGGAGTCCAGCACCTGCATGAAGGTCGCAAGCGACAGCGCGATGGTCATGATGACCAGCTGCGCGCCTTCCAGCGGTTTTTGCTGTTGCATTACGCTCACTCCGAATTATCCCGCGTTGGCCTGGATGATACCGTCGATCAGTTTATTCACCGGCTCAAGACCGATTTCACGAGCGTTACTTTCATAAACCGGAGATTGACGCGTCTGGTTGGCCAGCATCTCGCCGCTGCGATCGGTGGTGTTCACCTCGACCAGGGTGGAGAGACCAATGCGCAGCGGGTGTTCCGCCAGCTGTTTGGCATCCAGCTCGATACGCACCGGCAGACGCTGGACGACCTTGATCCAGTTGCCGGTGGCGTTCTGCGCCGGCAGCAGGGAGAACGCGCTACCGGTGCCCATGTCCAGCCCGACGACCTTGCCGGTATATTTGACGTCATCACCGTAAATATCGCTGACCACGGTAGCCGGTTGGCCGATACGCATATGCGCCAGCTGGGTCTCTTTAAAGTTTGCGTCGATCCACAGATTCGTTGCCGGCACCACGGCCATCAGCGGCGTGGTTGGGCTAATCTGGGCGCCGGGCTGCACGGAACGTCGGGAGACGTAGCCGCTAATCGGGCTGACGATTTTCGTACGCTGCAGCGCAAGCCAGGCGTTACGAACCTCGGTTGCCGCCTGCAGAACCGCAGGCTGCTGTTCCAGACGGGTGCCCATCACGATAGCCTGATTGGCGTTGAATTGCTGAACGGCGACATCCAGTTCAGCCTGGGCGCTGGCGACGGTATCGCGCGCATGCTGCAGCTCTTCACGGCCGATCAGGTTCGCCGCCCCCAGCGGGATGCGCCGGTTGAGATCGGTCTGCGCCTGAGCGAGCGCGGTTTTCTTGACGTCGATGTTCGCCTGCAGCTGTTTGCTGTTGATCATCTGCTGGCGCATCTGGCGTACGCTGGTGGCCAGCTGGGTTTGCGCTTTTTCAAACGCCTGCTGGGCATCGGTCTGGTCGAGGGTGACCAGCGGATCGCCCTGCTGGACGAAATCGGTGTTGTCGGCCCAGACTTTCGTCACGCTGCCGGAGACCTGCGCCATGATTTGCACCTGGTTCCCTGCCACGTAAGCGTCATCGGTTTCTTCATAATGACGCAGTACCAAAAACCAATAAATTCCGTATGCCACGGCAACAATAATAAAGAGCAATGTCAGCAACAAGAGGGCGCCTTTGCGCTTGCTTTTCTTGCTGTCCGGTTGCTGCGGGGTTTGCATCTCCGCATTTGCGCTCATGTTATTCTCCACGATCTTATTATTTCACATCGGCTGAGCCGACCTGTTTATCAGAAAGGCCAGCAGAAGATCTGCTGGCCTGTCTGTTTTTCCTTGTCAATCCAGAAAAGGTTTTGAGCGGTTCCGCGCTTAGCGCAGAGACTCCGCAAGCACGCCATCCTCTTCCATCTGGTCGAGGCGACCAAGCAGCTTGCGGGTGATGTGCTCGAGCTGATCTTTCTCGCTGGTGCTTAAAGAAGACCAGAGTTGATGCAGGCAGTTATGCTGCGGCGGTAAGACTTCACGCAAAAACTGATGACCCTTGTCGGTCAGTTGCAGGTGCAGGCAGCGACGATCGTTATCGCTTTCGCGACGCTCGATCCAGCCGCGTTTTTCCAGCTCATCGGCAATACGCGTGGCGTTGGTACGGGAAGAGCCCAGCGCGCAGCTCAGCTCGGAAGGCTGAATGCTGTGATTTTCCTGAGACTCCAGCGTGATCAGCGCCATAAATAATGTCTCGTTAATCCCCTGCGCTTTCAGCATCTTATTGCGATTTTCCAGTAGCTTACCTTGCATGTGCATGCAGAGGCGAGTGAGGAGAATCTCCTGGAAAGGGAAATCTTCATGGCGGCTGGCGCGGAATTTGAGCATTTGCTCAATGGGAGTAAACGAACTATCCATTTGGGTATGACCTCATTAATTACAGCCGATATAATAACTATTGTGACAAATAAATCAAATCAATTATTGACTAAAATTGATACTTTAAGCCTATAAAAAAGTGCCGATTTTCCATGCCACGCCGTAGGCCAGCGCGCTCAGCAGCGTCGGGATAATAATGCTGCGCGTCTTCCAGAATGCCACACCCAGCACCGCGAATCCGAGCAGCGTGGGCAGCAGTCGTCGGGAATCGCTGAGGATTTCCGGGACGCTGGAAACGATCAGCAGAGCGCAGATGGAGGCGATGCCGATGGTATCAAGCAGCACGCTAATCGGGCCGCGGCGGGCCGGGCGAGAATGGTCCGCGCGCAGGCGCAGCGGCAGGTAGCGAAACAGGTAATTCACGCAGCCGACCACGATACCGATAATAAGAACATTACTGTTCATCGGGCATCCCCTGAATGCTGGCCTGTATCAGGGCGGCCAGGCAGCCGCAGACAATCCCCGCCATAATCGCCGCCGGAATAGAAAAGAGAATCATCCCGCCCAGCGCGCCGGCCAGCGCCGCCGTCACGCTGAGCGACTGCTTGCGTTGAAATGACGCCAGCAGGAAGCTCATAAACAAGGCCGGCAGCATAAAGCTCAGGGCCGCTTCCACCGCCGGGAAACCCGCCAGCAGGCCGTTACCGGAGTAAGCGCCAAGCAGGGTACCGGACACCCATGAAATCCAGGAGGTAAAGGCGATGCCGAGCATCCAGTTTTCGCTCCAGCGGCGGTTGTCGCGTACCAGTTTCGCGGTGGCGGCCGCGAAGACCTCATCGGTCAGGCCAAAGGCCCAGAACGCCGTTTTTTGCTTATCAAGCGCACGGGGAATACGGCTACGCAGCGACGGGCCGTACAGAACGTGACGCACATCCATCGCCATTACGGTGAGCGCCGCGACCCACAGCGAACTGCCCGCCGCGATCATCGCCGTTATCACGAACTGGCTGGCGCCCGCGTAGATAATGCAGGAAAAAAACAGGCTCTCCAGCGGAGTGAAACCCAGCCGGGTAGCGTTAAGGCCAAAGGCGAAGGCCACGGGAATATAGCTAATCACAATCGGCAGGCTGTCTTTGATACCCTCGGACAGCGTGGATTCGCAGACAGGAGAGGTTTGCGTCAATGCGCCAGGTTTTTCCATTTTGCGTTATTTATTGATAATTCAAGTGAATATCACATGATTGAACGGGTAGGTTTACCTTAGCAGAGAGCGGGGTGCTTTTACACCTCGATGATTTATTATGGCACCGCGTTGATGGGCTGCTCGCAAAATCGCCCCGACCGCGTGATACGCAGCGGGGCGATAGCGTGGTGGCCTTCAACGCCCGGATCGGGGGCTAAGCACCGCCATCCGGGTCACAGGGAAGGTTACTTCTGCGCAGCCAGCGCTTCCTGTACCCAGCCATCGAACTGCTGCTGGTGGGCTTTGATCCAGCCGTCGACGTGGCCCTGAATATCCGCTTCCGAAGCGTGGCCCTCATGCATCATCGCGTTTTCGGCGTTAATGTCGGCAATCGGCAGTTTCATCAGGCTGAACAGCTTCGCCGCCGCCGGGTTTTTCTCGGCCCAGGCTTTGTTGGCGACAATGTGCATGGTGCTGACCGGGAAGCCGTAGTTCGCGCCGTTAGCCAGTTTGGTATCGATATTCTTCTGCACACCCGGCAGGGAGGAGAACGGAACCTGCAGCCAGACCACATCTTTACCCGGCTTCAGCACGTCGCTGACCCAGTACGGCGTCCAGGTGTAGTAAATCACCGGCTTGCCTTCTTTATAGCGGGCAATGGTATCGGCCATCATCGCCGCATAATTCCCCTGGTTGTGCACCACGGTCTTGCTCAGACCATAGGCATCAATCTGGTGGTTAATCACCGCTTCACAGCCCCAGCCCGGCGTACAGCCGGTGAGATCGGCTTTACCGTCGCCGTTGGTATCAAACAGTTTGGCGATTTTCGGATCTTTCAGCTGGTCGATGGACTTGATGTGATACTGCTCGGCGGTTTTCTTATCAATCAGGTAGCCCTGCGCCGCGCCGTTCACATAAACGCCTTCGCGGTAGAAGCTTTTGTCGCCCCCGGCGGCGGCGTACATATCGTCGTGCAGCGGCTGCCAGTTGACGGCGGTAAAGGTCGCATCGCCGGAGGCGAGGGAGGTGTAGCCGACGTTGTAGTCCACTTCGCTTGGCTTATCGACGGTATAGCCCAGTTTTTCCAGCGCGCGGCTCACCAGCAGGGTCTGGAAGGTCTCTTCAGTAATGGTGCTCTGGATCGGTTTGACGGTGATGCCTTTGCCTGGCAGATCGGCCGCACAGGCGACGCCGGTGGAGAGAAGGGTGGCAAACGCTGTGGCAATAATGGTGTTATGTCGCATCGTTATTCCTTATACATAAAAAGGGAAAACTGCTGACCCGGCAGGCGCACTGCTGCCGGGCGATAAGAAGATTATTTACAGAACGGGCGGGTAATCAGTCCCAGCGGGCCGCTCGCGTACCAGCGACGGTTACCGCGGCTGCGCGAGTCGCGGCCTACGGCCTGGGTCAGGCGGTCGAGAATTATCGCCAGAATCACAATCCCGACGCCGCCGACGCTCGCCAGCCCCATATCGAGACGACCGATCCCCCGCAGCACCATCTGACCCAGACCGCCGACGGCGATCATCGAGGCGATAACCACCATCGACAGGGCCAGCATCAGCGTCTGGTTAACCCCGGCCATGATGGTTGGCATCGCCAGCGGCAGCTGAACCTTAAACAGCAGCTGACGCGGGCTGGCGCCGAAGGAGCGCGAAGCCTCAATCAGGTCTGCCGGCACCTGGTTAATCCCGAGAATGGTCAAACGGACGATAGGCGGCAGGGCGAAGATAATCGTCACCACCACGCCAGGAACGTTGCCGATACCGAACAGCATGACAATCGGCACCAGGTAGACGAACGCCGGCGTCGTCTGCATGGCATCCAGCAGCGGGCGGATAATTTTGGCCGCTCGCGGGCTGCGCGCCAGCCAGATCCCCAGCGGCAGGCCGATCAGCATGCAGAACAGCAGCGCGGTCAGGACCAGCGCCAGGGTGACCATCGCCTGCGACCAGGCGCCGATGGCGCCGATAGCGACGAGGGAAATCAGCGTGGCAACGCCCATCCCCACGCTGGAGATTTGCCAGGCGATAAGGGCGAACAGCACGATAGCCACCGGAGCAGGCATACCGAGTAGCAGCTGCTGGAAGGCGCTGAGGATGTAGTCCACCGGCACGCGGATCCCCTGGAACAGCGGGCGGAAGTGGACGACGATCCAGTCGATGCCGTGCGTGACCCAGCTGTCGAGCGGGATCAGCGTTTTATGGAACGGATCCATAATGTTGAAGTGTTCCGCCTGCGGCGCGGGCGCGCTGTTCAGCCAGTCTGCGCCGCCGCCATCGGTGGGCGCCGATGCCGGGCTTCCCCAGGCGTCGGCGGATTGTGCGGCGCTATCCGCCGCCGGTGCGGTATCCCACGGGTTAGATTGATCAGCCATTGTTTGCCCCCTCGCGATCTAAAGCCTTCAGCAACATGCCTTTGGAAATGATGCCGATATACTGGTGCCCTTCATCCACGACCGGGACCGCGCACGGCGCCTGGCCTACGTGGGAGAGCAGGTCGCTGAGCGACGTTTGCGCATCCACCGCCAGCGGGGATTCGAGTAACGCCGCGTCAATTCCCTGACCTTCGCTCAGGGCGGATTTCAGCGAATCGATAGAGACAATGCCGACAAACTTATTACCACGTTCAATCACATAACCATATTCCCGGTCTTCGTCCTGCAATAATTTCAATGCTGAACGGGGGCCGAAACCGGGCGTTTTACGAATTAAGCCAACCGGGCTTCGGCGGGCAATATCTTTAGCGCTGAATACCTGGCTAATATCGACGCCGCGGAAGAAGGTTTTCACATAATCATTCGCCGGATTATTCAGTATTTCATCCGGGGTACCGACCTGAATCACCTCGCCATTTTGCATGATGGCAATCCGATCGCCAATGCGCATGGCTTCATCGAGATCGTGGGAAATAAAGACCACGGTACGTTGATGTTTCGCCTGTAATTTTGTCAGCTCATCCTGCATCTCGGTACGAATTAATGGGTCGAGGGCTGAGAAGGCTTCATCCATTAATAATATGTCAGGATTGATGGCCAGCGCGCGGGCAAGGCCGACGCGTTGCCGCATCCCGCCGGACAGCTCATCCGGGTAAGCATGCGCGTAATTCTCCAGGCCGACCTGGCGCAGCGCCTCCAGCGCCTTCTGCTGCCGCTGCTGGGTCGACATGCCTGCCAGCTCCATGCCAAAGGCGGCATTGTCCAGCACGGTCATATGCGGCATCAGCGCAAATGACTGAAATACCATGGCGATCTTTTTTCTGCGCACCTCGCGCAGCTCGGCTTCTGAAATTTTGGCGATATCGACGCCATCAATCAGCACCTGCCCGCGGGTGGGTTCAATCAGGCGATTGAGAAGGCGAACCATGGTGGATTTCCCTGAGCCGGAAAGCCCCATGATGACGAATATCTCGCCTTCTTCAATGGTCAGACTGGCGTCTTTTACGCCAAGCGAAAGTCCCGTTTTTTCCAGTAGTTGTTCTTTGGTAAATCCTTTTTCAATATATTTGAACGCTCGCTGTGGGTGCTCGCCAAATATCTTATAGAGATTCTTAATTTCTAATTTAATTGCCATGCAATTGAGGGTTTCCTGTTATTTGTATTATGTCAATATAGTACCTGGTGGAGATAATTACCGTTTTACACCCTAACATACTCAGATTCTGTGACAACCCTCAATGTCCCTCCGGCGGCGAAATGCGCGGACGGCTATCCGGCGTATTCCCCATGATAGAAGGGCTGAGCGTTGATTAGCGGCAGGTAATATTTTTTGATGATGACGGAAGCATAATTGGTAAACCAACGGATTTCTGCCGAATATTGCGGCAATGTTTCAGCGGAATATCAGGTGCGATTTTTGTGTGATAAAAGTTAATAATGTGAAATAGATCACCAGGAAACCGGACAATATTTTCCTGGTGAAAGTAAGGTTAAAAGTCCCAATCGTCGTCGGCGGTTTCTTCCGTTTTTCCCATGACGTAGGAGGAGCCAGAGCCGGAGAAGAAGTCGTGATTTTCATCGGCGTTTGGTGACAGCGCCGCCAGAATCGCCGGATTGACCGCCGCCATTTCCGCCGGGAATAACGCCTCATAACCCAGGTTCATCAGCGCCTTATTGGCGTTATAGCACAGGAAGGCGTTAACCTCCTCAATCCAGCCGCTGTCGGCGTACAGCTCCCGGGTATAGGCCAGCTCGTTATCGTACAAATCCATCAGCAGATCGAGGGCGAAATTCTTCAGCTGCTCGCGTTCTTCGGCGCTGACGTTTTCCAGCCCCTTCTGGTATTTGTAACCGATGTAATAACCGTGCACCGCCTCGTCGCGAATAATTAAGCGAATCAGGTCGGCGGTGTTGGTCATCTTGCCGCGGCTGGAAAAATACATCGGCAGCCAGAATCCGGAATAGAACAGGAACGATTCAAGGAACACGCTGGCGATTTTCTTCTTCAACGGATTATCCGCCTGGTAATATTCCAGCATCAGCTGGGCTTTGCGCTGGAGCGGCGCATTCTCTTCACTCCAGGCATAGGCGGCATCCACGTCTTTGGTCTGGCATAAGGTGGAGAAGATCGAGCTGTAGGAGCGGGCGTGTACCGCTTCCATAAAGCTGACGTTGGAGAGCACCGCCTCTTCATGGGGCGTTAGCGCGTCGGCCATCAGCGCCGGTGCGCCGGCGGTGTTCTGAATGGTGTCGAGCAGCGTCAGCCCGGTGAACACGCGGATGGTGAGCTGCTGCTCCGTCGGGGTCAGCGTCTGCCAGGCGGGAATGTCGTTAGACAGCGGCACCTTTTCCGGCAGCCAGAAGTTGCTGGTCAGACGGTTCCACACCTCCAGATCCTTATCGTCCTCAATTTTGTTCCAGTTAATAGCGCTGATACGCGTTAAATGGGTCATCCTGTTCTCCTTACAGCGCGCAGGACACGCAGCCTTCGATTTCAGTACCTTCCAGCGCCAGCTGGCGCAGGCGGATGTAATACAGCGTCTTGATGCCTTTCTTCCACGCGTAGATCTGCGCTTTGTTGATATCGCGCGTGGTGGCGGTATCGGGGAAAAAGAGCGTCAGCGACAGCCCCTGATCGACGTGCCGCGTCGCTTCGGCGTAGGTGTCGATAATCTTCTGCGGACCAATTTCATAGGCGTCCTGATAGAGCGCCAGATTGTCGTTGGTCATAAACGGCGCGGGGTAGTAAACCCGTCCGGTTTTCCCCTCTTTGCGGATCTCTATCTTCGAGACGATCGGGTGGATACTCGAGGTCGCATGGTTGATATAGGAGATCGACCCGGTCGGCGGGACCGCCTGCAGATTGCGGTTATAGAGACCGTGACGCATCACGTCGTCGCGCAGCTGCCGCCACATCTCGCGGTCGGGGAGGGTGATACCGGCGCGGGCGAACAGTTCGCGGACTTTGGCCGTTTTCGGCTGCCAGTCGCCCTGCAGATACTGGGCGAAGTACTCGCCGCTGGCGTAGCGCGACTGCTTAAATCCGGCAAAATGCTGGCCGCGCTCGCGGGCCATCAGCATTGAGGTGCGCAGGGCGTGCCAGGTGACGGTATAAAAGTAGAAGTTGGTGAAATCCAGTCCTTCCGGGCTGCCGTAGGCGATCCCTTCCCGGGCCAGATAACCGTGCAGGTTCATTTGACCCAGGCCGATGGCATGGGAAGCGGCATTGCCCGCCGCCACCGATGGCACCGAGCGAATGTCGCTCATGTCAGAGACCGCCGTCAGGCCGCGCACCGCCACCTCGACCGTGCGGGCAAAATCCGGCGAATCCATGGTGTGGGCAATATTCAGCGACCCCAGATTGCAGGAAATATCCTGACCGACGCTGGCGTAATCGAGATTCTCATCGAAGGTCGACGGGGTATTGACCTGTAAAATTTCCGAGCACAGGTTGCTCATGTTGACCCGGCCGGCAATGGGATTAGCCCGGTTAACGGTATCTTCAAACATGATGTACGGATAGCCGGACTCAAACTGAATTTCCGCCAGCCGCTGGAACAGATCGCGGGCGCGGATCCAGCGCTTGCTGACCCGCTCATCGGCGACCAGCTGCGCGTACATCTCGCTGACGGCGATATCGCCAAACGGTTTACCGTACAGACGCTCGACGTCATAGGGCGAGAACAGCGCCATCTGCGCATCCTCTTTCGCCAGCTGGAAGGTAATATCCGGAATCACCACCCCCAGCGACAGGGTTTTGATGCGGATTTTCTCGTCGGCGTTTTCCCGTTTGGTATCAAGGAAACGCAGAATATCCGGATGATGGGCGTGCAGATAGACCGCCCCCGCTCCCTGACGCGCGCCGAGCTGGTTAGCGTAGGAGAAAGCATCCTCGAGCATCTTCATCACCGGCACCACCCCGGAGGACTGATTTTCGATACGCTTGATCGGGGCGCCGGCTTCACGCAGATTGGAGAGCAAAAACGCCACGCCGCCGCCGCGTTTTGACAGCTGCAATGCCGAGTTTACCGCCCGACCGATCGATTCCATATTGTCTTCGATACGCAACAGGAAGCAGGAGACCAGCTCGCCGCGCTGCTGCTTCCCGGCATTGAGGAAGGTGGGGGTGGCCGGCTGGAAGCGCCCGCTGAGGATCTCATCGGTCAACTGCCGGGCCAGGGTTTCATCCCCCTGCGCGAGGGTGAGGGCGACCATACAGGTACGATCGGCAAAATGCTCAAGGTAGCGTTTGCCGTCGAAGGTTTTCAGCGTATAGCTGGTATAGAACTTCCAGGCGCCAAGAAAGGTCTGGAAACGGAAATGGTAGCCGTGGGCCTGCTCAAACAGCGCGAGGACAAAACCGCGGTCATAGCGGGCCAGAACGCCGGCGTCGTAGTAGCCTTCGGCGACCAGCCACTCCAGCTTATCGTTCTGGCTGGCGAAAGAGACGGTGTTAGCGTCGACATGCGTCGCCATAAAGGCGTCCACCGCCTCGCGGTCCTTTTCAAACGGAATGCGGCCGTTGCTGTCGTACAAATTCAGCATGGCATTGAGCGCGTGGAAATCCGGCGCCTCGGTGGTTATACGTTCTGCAGTTGTCGTTGCCAAAATTCGCTTACTCCTTTACGCACGTTGTCGACATCGTGTGGGGTGCCCATCAGCTCAAAGCGGTACAGGTACGGCACGCCGCACTTTTGGGCGATAACGTCGCCGGCCCGGCCGTAAGCGTCGCCGAAGTTACGGTTGCCCGCGGCAATGACGCCGCGTATCAGCTGACGGTTATGCGGGTCATTTAAAAAGCGGATCGCCTGCCGCGGTACGGCGCCGGCGGTGCCGCCGCCGCCATAGCTCGGGACGATGAGAATGTAGGGGTCGTCTACCTGGATGCGCTCCCGCTCGTTAAGCGGAATACGCACTGCGGGCAGCCCCAGACGCTGGACGAACCGGTGCGTATTTTCGGAACTGCTGGAGAAGTAGACGATCAGACTCATGCGCTGGCCGCCTGTTCTGGCCGCAGGCGGTTGATCATATCCGGGCGGAAGCCGGACCAGCGGGTTTCTCCGGCAATCACCACCGGCAGCTGACGGAAACCCTGCTCGCGCAGCATATCAGCGGCGTCCGGGTGGTGTTCGACGTTCACCATCTCAAAGGCAAACCCGCGGCTTTCCATCGCCCGTTTTGTGGCATGGCACTGAACGCAGTCATTTTTAGTGTAAATAGTAATGCGCATGATTCGTATTTCCATTTAAGATAGCAGCACGGCGCAAAAAGGCGCGACGATCGCCATCGGTTAACTGTTCAGGAAATACTAGATGTAGTTATCTAAAAGTTCAACCACGCAATATATAGCGTTTTTAGATAAGTGATGCCCTCACCGGCCAATCCGGCGAGGGGGAGGGCGCGTTGTCTGAAATTACTGGCGCATGCTGACGGCAAGGCGGTTAAAGGCGTTCATCAGGCTGATGGCGAAGGTCAAATCGCTGATCTGGCGGGCGCTAAAATGGTCCAGTAGCGGCAGGTAAACCTCATCTTCAGCATGGGTGCTGGCAATGTGAGTAACGGACTCCGCCCACGCCAGCGCCGCCTGTTCGGCCGCGTTGAAATGTTCGCTTACCCGCCAGCCTGCCAGCGCATCAAGTTTGTTCTGCGCCACCCCGGATTTACGCAGCGCTTTACTGTGCATCTCCAGACAGAATGCGCAGCCATTAATCTGCGATATCCGCAGGTAGACCAGTTCCAGCAGGGAACCCTCGAGGGTGCTTTTTTCCAACGCTATTTTGGCCTGTACCAGCGCGTGATAGACTTCCGGGCTCAGTTCATGGTAGGGCTGACGTAGTGTGCTCATGATGTTCTCCTCATTAAGAACCGCAGGTGATAGGTTTTCAGACCGCCGCAAAATAGCACTATAATGGACTGCAAAAGATAGCCATATTTTAATGAAAAAAGCAGACCATAATGGAAGCCAAAAAGGTACCGCTCTATCAGCGTCTTGCCCGGCAGTTAAAATCCGCGATCGAGAGCGGGGAACTTGCGCCCGGCAGCCGCCTGCCTGCCAGCCGGGTATATGCTCAGGAGCTGGGGGTGTCGCGGGCGACCGTGGAAAATGCCTGGGGCGAGCTGGTGGCCCAGGGCTGGCTGGAGCGGCGGGGGCAGGCGGGAACCTTCGTCAGCGAGCGCCTCAGCCCGCAGCAGGAGGCCCCGACGCGCTTCCCGGCAGGCAGCGACCCGACGGCGCCGCTGCCGTTTCAGATGGGCCTCCCGGCGCTGGATCTGTTTCCTCGCGGGCTGTGGGCGCGGGTGATGGGACGGCGGCTGCGAACCCAAACCCGCTTTGATCTGGCTCCCGGCGATCCGTGCGGGGAGATGAGTCTGCGCCGGGCGATTGTCGATTATTTACGTCTTTCGCGCAGTATTGAGTGCCTGCCGGAGCAGGTGCTGGTCACCGGCAGCTACGCCGCATCGATGACGTTGATCCTGCGTACTCTGGCGCAGCCGGGGCAACATATGTGGGTGGAAGATCCCGGGTTTCCGCTGATTCGGCCGGTTATTGCCCAGCACGGAGTTCTTCTCGATCCGGTGCCTGTGGATGACGACGGGATGGACGTGGACCAGGCGCAGCGCCGTTTTGCGGATGCGCATTTCGCGCTCCTGACGCCAGCGCACCAAAGTCCGCTGGGGGTAGCGCTGTCGCTGACCCGGCGCAGGCAGCTGCTGGCGTGGGCGGCGCAGCGCGATGCCTGGATCATTGAAGATGATTACGATAGTGAATTTCGCTATCGGGGTAAGCCGCTGCCGCCGTTGAAAAGCCTCGATGCCCCGCAGCGGGTGATCTACGCCGGCACCTTCAGTAAATCGCTGTTTCCGGCGTTACGCGCCGCCTGGCTGGTGGTGCCGCTGCCGCAGGTCGCCGCCTTTCGTCAGCAGGCGGCGCTGATGAGCTGTAGCGTCCCGACGTTGTGGCAGCAGACGCTGGCTGATTTTATTGCTGAAGGCCATTTCTGGCGTCACCTGAAGAAAATGCGCGCCAGCTATGCTCTGCGCCGACAGTGGCTGGAGTCGGCTTTGCTGGCGCACGGTTTTGGCGTGGTCCCGCAGCTGGGGGGGATTCAGCTGGTCATCACGGTGGAGGGCGACGATCGGACGCTGGCGCGGCGGGCAAGGCAGGCCGGGCTGGCGGTGCAGGCGTTGAGCGACTGGCGAATGCACAGCCATGGCGAGGGGGGATTACTGGTGAGTTTTACCAATGTGTCATCGATGGAGATGGCGGCAGAGTGGGTTCGTCAGCTCAGAGAGGCCCTGTCTGGCTGTGAGGAGTAAAGCCGCTGATCGTGGAGGGGATTCGGCTAAACGGTGGTTTGGCCGACTTAAAAAAGCCGCTCGCGCCAGCACGCAATGCGGCAACAAAAAGCCCCTGGTGCCAGGGCACTCAGGGGCAGACGCGTATTTGTTATCTTCATGTATCGTTTATATTATCGACGTAAATTCAATAATACGCCAATAAATAGCCCAACTGCGGCGGCGGCACCCACGCTTTGCCACGGTTTATCGTGCACATAGGTGTCGGCACAGCCAACGGCGTCGCGGGCGGCCTGCTGTACGCGGTTATTACCATTCAGCCGGGCACGTGTCTCTTTAAGCAGCGCCTGAGCTTTTTTCCGTGCGACGTCAGCTTCCTCTTTCGCATCACTGCCCCACGATTTCAGCACCTCTTCCAGCGAATCTGCTAATTGACTGACATCGTTATGAATATCTTCAGCGCTTTCATCGACATTGTTGCGGTTCAGACGGTTAGCCATCATTTTCTCCCTTAATTCCGTTGAGTCATTAAGTGTAGAACAAGATTTTGAATTATGCTTTTTCAGTATGGTTTCTGGAATTTTCCGAAAGCACTGCCAATGATGAATAAGGTAAGGTAAATGTGCGGTAAAAGATAACGAGGAATGAGTATGTATTTAAGACCCGATGAGGTGGCGCGTGTTCTTGAAAAAGCCGGCTTCACCATGGATGTTGTGACGCAAAAAGCGTACGGCTATCGCCGTGGCGATAATTATGTTTATGTGAACCGCGAAGCGCGCATGGGGCGTACCGCTTTAATTATTCATCCGGCTTTAAAAGAGCGTAGCAATTCGTTGGCGGAGCCCGCGTCGGATATCAAAACCTGCGATCATTATGAGCAATTTCCGCTGTATTTAGCCGGGGAAGCGCAGCAGCATTATGGTATTCCACACGGGTTCAGTTCGCGGATGGCGCTTGAGCGTTTTTTGAGTGGACTATTTGGTGATGCGCAGCCGACTCTGTCTCACAGCTAATCGTGCGCCTGATACGGCGTGAGGCGGGGGACATTTTCAGCGACTGGCGTGAGCCAGTCGCGGATAGTTTAGCGGCTCAGGCTTTCGCCTGCTGGTAGGTGCTGACGCGGAACAGTCGGCGGCAGTAATCGAGGAAGTAACCGTAAACCGCCCCCATCATCATCGATACCGCGATGTTGGAACTTACCGCTGCGGCTATTTGATGCCAGTCAGCACCCACGGCAAACAAAATCGCGACGTACACCGGCGACTGAAAAGTCACGTAGGCCACAACGTCGGCAATATTCTTCATCCCGGCGGAAGGGCTGATATGGCGCGCCAGACGCATTGCGCGGTCGCGGTAAAAGCCATAGGGAACGGCGATAATAATGTTCACCGGAATTGCCACCAGGCGTGAAGATAACGACTGCTCAAAAGTCATTCCGGAGAGAAAAATTTCGATCATCATGTTCACAACGGTGCAGTAAACCACCATTGCAAAGGTGTCTGCTACCGCATGACGCAAGCGGGACTGCGCAGAGAACATCGGTATGCTCCTCGAAAATGAAGTTTGTTACGCCAAAAAATACGCGCTTTTGCAGCGTTTTGGGTTGCCTGTTTTGATGTGCGTAGATTATATCTCTGCATTGAAAGTGGCAACTAGCTATAAATTTTTATTTATTGGCTTTTTGTCGATAAAATACTCTGTGGAAGCTCGTTTTGTGTCCCTTGCGCTACTTTCGCTCTGTATTTGTATTTTTTGTTTATATATCAATATGTTGTTATTTTTCTGTTGCCGCGTGGCGGGTAGGGCGGAGAGGAGGTAACGGGCGATTTTAGCCCGAACGCACGTTTCAGCGTGATGGAGATCGCTTTTAGAATTATTTATGCCGTTTTGCCGGTTAATTCAGCATTAGATTCTGTTTTTTGTTGTAGTTGCATATTCGACTTTTGTGCATGTTCATTCGTTTATAGCCTGCTATTGGCTGGCATGCCTGCGCAAGATATTCTGCTAACCTGCTGACCATACAGGTAATATAGAGGCTGAGGTTATTTCGACGGCTTTTTATTCTATTCAGACTGCCGGCTGATTAATCCCTGGTCTTAATTATCTGCGCGCCGTAGTCATTCGTCGCTGAATTAAAGTTGCTGGCGGGGAATATATTTAATTAATTCTATTAAAGGTGGCAATATATACCCTCATATATTAAAGTGTCCCGGTAGTATTGTCTTATTTGCAATTTGGGATCGTTTGATTATTTATGTCTTTAATGTTACAGAAGTTGAATAATATCCGCTCACTGCGAGCGATGTCGCGTGAATTCTCCATTGACGTGCTTGAAGAAATGCTGGAAAAGCTTAGGATCGTCACTGAAGAAAAACGTTCAGAACAGCTGGCTGCCCGTGAGCAGAAAGCTGAATACCAGGAGAAAATTAATACCTGGCTGGAGTTGATGATGGCGGACGGCATTACGCCTGATGAGCTGGTGACGCAGAACGCGGGTCAGCCGAAGGCGGTGAAAAGACGCCAGCCGCGCCCGGCAAAATATCGTTTCACTGATTTTTCCGGTGCCGAGAAAACCTGGACCGGTCAGGGGCGGATGCCAAAGCCGATTGCCCGTGCGATAGCGGCAGGCGCAACGCTGGAAAGTTTCCTGATTTAATGGCTGTCGACGATCGTCGAAATAATGGCCTGGAAATAACGGTGGGGCTACCCACCGTTTATATTAGCAAACGCCAAAATCGCCTTCTTCTTTATAAGGCGTGACGTCAGCCGACTTCAGAGTATATTTCTCTCCCTGCTCATTGCTGGCCTGTACGACGACGATGTGATCTTCGTCGACTGCTACAACCTTCAGTTTTGGACCGCCTGCGCGCGGCTGAACCAGATCGCCTGGTGAATACATCGCTGTTCTCCTCTGTACTGATGAATGAATAACGCTACGTTCACCTTAGCCCAGCTAAATATCAATGTACAACTGAGCTGAAGGGGTAGGCGTCAGCAGGCATCCGGGCAACCACCGCGTGACATCGATGGGTGACTCGCTCGTCTGCCGCAGGCGATCTTGTCAGTGACGCCGTTCCGCTACTTTCTTCCGCTACGTGCGGCGCGGCGGTAGAGCGTACTGCGTGCGACGCCCAGGGCCTGCGCCGCTTTACTGATGTTGCCGTTGTAGGTTGTCAGGGTGTCGGCAATCAGCTGGGCATCGTGCTGCTGGAGTCCACGGGCTGGGGTGACAGCAGGGCGGGGGCGATATTCGGCGGGTAAATCATCCACGTCTAGCCTGTCGCCATCATCAGCCAGCGCCAGCAGCACCTTCATCAGGCTTTGCAGCTGGCGCACGTTGCCAGGCCAGGGCTGGAGCGACAGGTGCGCCAGAAGCGCAGGCGCCAGCTGCACGCGGCGCTGTTCGGCGCCGAGCGTCTGCCACAGCTGCTGGATAAAGGCCGGCAGCGCTGGCCATTCCCGCAGCGGCGGAATGGTGAGTGCGAATTCACGCAGGCGATACAGCAGGTCCTCGCGAAACGTGCCGTCAGCTACGCGCTGCGTCAGGTTACGGTGGGTGGCGCAAATTAGCGCAAAGTTGACCGGTGAACTTTGGCTGGCGCCGAGCGGAGTGACCTCTTTTTCCTGCAGTACCCGTAGCAGCCGGGTCTGTAGCAGCATCGGCATATCGCCGATCTCGTCGAGGAACAGCACCCCGCCGTCAGCCTCGCGAATTTTACCGCTATAGCCGTTTTTACTGGCGCCGGTGAAGGCGCCCGGCTGATAGCCAAACAGCTCGGATTCAATCAGCGATTCCGGTATGGCGGCGCAGTTAATGGCCACAAATTTACCGCTGCGCCAGCGGCTGTGCCGATGGAGCGTACGGCTGACAAACTCTTTCCCGCACCCCGTTTCTCCCTCAATACATAGCGCGATGCCGGCATTGAGCAGGCGCACCATTTTTTCCCCTTCGCGCGGGCTGGTGAAAGGCAGGTCGGGGGCGGGGGGCGGCACCGACACCGGCGCCGGAACCGGTACCGCCACGCTGCTCCGGGCCGGCGCGCGTAAACGGTAATAATAGCTTTGCCGCCGGGTAGTGAGCGGCAGTGGGATGCTGACGGCGGTTTGCGCCAGCTGCGGAAACAGCTGCTGGAAGGTCATTTTCCCTAATTGTTTGCTATCGAGGTCCAGTTCGCGCATGGCCAGCCGGTTGCCGGCCGTCAGTACGTTATCGGAAAAGACCAGCAGCAGCTCTTCAACGCTATCGAGTTTGTGGGGCTGCGCGTGCAGGCTCATCAGCCATTGCTGTGGGTGTAAGCTCTGTTTCACCCATAGATATTCAATCTGTTTTGCCGCCGCCTGCACCCACGCCAGGGTGTGGGGGTGAGGGAAGTGGGCCGGGCCGGAAATATCCAGCACCCCGGCAATCTGTCCGTCAGGGCTCTGCACCGGCATCGCGGCACAATAGAGATCCTGGTTGCTGGTCAGAAAGTGCTGGCGGCCGTCGATTTCACAGCTGTCGTCGATGGCCAGCGCGGTACCGATAGCGTTAGTGCCGCGCCCGCTTTCGCTCCACACGTTTCCCGGAGCGAGGGCAAAACTCTGCGCTTTCTGCATGGCGTGCATATTGCCAAAGGTTTGCAGTACCAGGCCGCTGGCGTCAGAGAGGATCACCACCGACTGGAGGTCGGCCACCTTGCGTGACAGGGTGTTAACCACCGGCTGCGTAAGCTGCTGTAGCTGGGTATGGCTGGCCAGCGCATCCGCCAGCTCGCTGGCGCGCAGGCGAGGAAAATCATCCGTGGTCGGTTCCAGGCCATACCGCTGGCTCCGAAACCAGGAATCGCTGAGCAACGGATTGGTTTTCACCTCGGGATCGAGGGTAAACGAATTGCCTCGCACGGAGCACCTCATGGTCGATTTTGCTATGTTGCAACATTGTAGCTTTATAGTTTCTTATGTGTTGCGATTTGCGACACATAAGCGACATTCGGTGCTGAGGAAGAGAAGGTGTAGCTAACAACACATTGAATAATATATTTATTTTATCCACCCACAAATCTGGCATAAGCCCTGCATTAGCTTCTGTGCAGCAGGCAACAGCAAAAGACCAATACGCCGCTGCGCCTCAACCCTACAGAAGGAGATTGCGATGCGTTATGCACATCCTGGCAAGCCGGGCGCCCTGGTTTCATTCAAGTCCGCTTACGGTAACTATATTGACGGCAAATTTGTCGAGCCGCTCGGCGGCGAATACTTTATGAATACCTCCCCAGTGGACGGGAGCGACATTGCACAATTTCCCCGCTCTGATGCCAAAGATATCGACTTTGCCCTTGATGCCGCGCACCGTGCGGCAGAGGCCTGGGGCAAAACGTCGGTACAGCAGCGCTCGAACCTGCTGTTACAGGTGGCCGATCGCATTCAGGAAAACCTGGAGTATCTGGCGATAGCGGAAAGCTGGGATAACGGTAAACCGGTTCGCGAGACGCTGAATGCCGATCTGCCGCTGGCGGTGGATCACTTCCGCTATTTTGCCGGCTGTCTGCGCGCCCAGGAGGGGAGCACGGCGGAAATTGATGAAACCACCGTGGCCTATCACTTCCACGAACCGCTGGGCGTGGTCGGGCAAATTATTCCGTGGAACTTCCCGCTGCTGATGGCGGCGTGGAAGCTGGCCCCGGCGCTGGCGGCGGGAAACTGCGTGGTGCTTAAACCGGCGGAACAGACGCCGCTGAGCATCACGCTCCTGCTGGAGATTATCGGCGATCTCTTCCCGCCGGGGGTACTGAACGTAGTACAAGGTTTCGGGAAGGAAGCCGGCGAGGCGCTGGCGACCAGCAAGCGCATTGCCAAGATTGCTTTTACCGGCTCTACCCCGGTCGGGCGGCATATTCTGGCCTGCGCGGCGGAAAACATTATCCCATGTACCGTTGAGCTGGGCGGCAAATCGCCGAACATCTATTTTGCCGACGTGATGGACGGCGAAGAGGAGTTTATCGAGAAGGCGGTGGAAGGGCTGGTTCTCGGCTTCTTCAACCAGGGCGAGGTATGTACCTGCCCGTCGCGCGCGCTGATCCATGAGTCTATCTACGAGCCGTTTATGGAACGGGTGATGGCGAAAGTGGCTCAGATTCGCCGGGGCGACCCCTTTGACACCGATACGATGATCGGCGCTCAGGCCTCACGCCAGCAGTTCGATAAAATCCTGTCGTACATCAATATTGCCCGGGAGGAAGGCGGCCAGATCCTGACCGGCGGCGAGCGCGCCAGCATTACCGCAGAGCTGGATAGCGGCTACTACATTCAACCGACCCTGATTAAAGGTCGCAACGACATGCGGAGCTTCCAGGAAGAGATTTTCGGCCCGGTGATTGGTATCACCACCTTTAAGGATGAAGCGCAAGCGCTGGCGATCGCTAATGAGACCCAGTTTGGTCTCGGCGCAGGGGTCTGGACCCGCGATAGCAACCTGGCGTATCGCATGGGGCGTGGAATTAAAGCCGGTCGCGTCTGGACCAACTGTTATCACGTTTACCCGGCTCACGCTGCCTTTGGCGGGTATAAGCAGTCGGGGGTTGGCCGTGAAACCCACAAAATGGCCCTCGACGCCTATCAGCAAACCAAAAACCTGCTGGTCAGCTACGGGACCGCGCCGCTCGGCCTGTTCTGATTGACCATCTGTTCGTTCACCGTGTGAGCGGCAGATAAAACCCGCCACCTGCGCGTAAGGTGGCGGGTTTTTTAGTTTGCAGCGCCGCTGGCAATCGCTTCCGCTTTCCAGCAGCGGGCCGAGGCCCCGTTGGCCAGCGCGCGCAGCGGCTGCGGTTTTTCACAGCCTGCGCTGGCGAAGGGGCAACGCTCGCGAAAGTAGCAGCCCTCCGGTAGATGACGGTTGCCGGGCAGTTCGGTATTACGTGGCGCTTCCCCTAACGCCGAGCCGATACGCGGCACCGACTCCATCAGCAGCCGGGTATAGGGATGAGCCGGGGCGTCGAGGACCTGGCGCGCCGCCCCCATCTCGACGATTTGCCCGAGATACATCACCGCCACGCGGTCGCTCATATGGCGCACGACGGAAACGTTATGGGAGATCAGGACATAGGTCAGGTTCTGCTGTTTTTGCAGCTCGACCAGCAGATTCAGGATCTGCGCCTGTACCGAAATATCCAGCGCCGAGGTAGGTTCATCGAGCACGATAATGTCCGGCTTCGCCGACAGCGCGCGGGCAATCGCAATGCGCTGACGCTGGCCGCCGGAAAAGGCGTGCGGGAGGCGATCGAGATACTCCGGACGCAGGCCAACCTGCAGCGCCAGTCGTTCCGCCAGCTCGCGCCGCGCCTTCTCGCTGGGCCGGGACTGGATCCATACCGGCTCGGTGATGGTTCGCCAGACGGGAAGCCGCGGATCCAGCGAGGAGAGCGGGTCCTGAAAGACCATCTGCATTCTCCCGCTGGCGTGCCCGGCATCGGCGGTTTTGCGGCGTTCAAACTGCCCGGAAGAGGGTTTAAGCATCCCCATCAGCAGCTTCGCCAGGGTACTCTTTCCGCAGCCCGATTCGCCGACGATACCCAACGTTTCTCCGCGATATGCCGTGATATCCAGCCCATTTAGCGCATACACGCGTTCGACGACTTTCCCGCGCCAGTTCTTGCGCGCCGGGAAGTTAAGATGGACGTCGCTCAGTTTTAATAGCATCTCAGACATGCGCCTTCTCCAGTTGAGGATACCAGCAGGCCGCTTCCTGCCCGGTTTGCGCTATCGGGCGCAGCGGCGGAGTGATTGCGCAGGCCTCGCCGGCGGCGAAGCAGCGTTCACGAAAGGCGCAGCCGCCCGGCAGATGCGCCAGATTCGGCACCGTTCCGGGAATCGAGCGCAGCAGCGATCGCGGCGCGCCGTTATCCGGCGCGCTGTTGAGCAGGCCTACCGAGTAAGGGTGCAGGGGATGATGCAGCACCTGTGCGGTCATGCCGCTTTCGATGACCACCCCGGCATACATGACGTACAGCCGATCGCAGACCTGGGAGACCACCGCCATGTCGTGGCTGATAAACAGCACTGCCGTTCCCGTAGCCTGCGCTTTCTGTTTTAACAGACGCAGCACCTGGCGTTGCACCGTGACGTCCAGCGCGGTGGTGGGCTCGTCGGCAATCAGCAGGTCAGGTTCGCAGGAAAAGGCGATGGCGATCATCACCCGCTGGCGCATCCCGCCGGACAGTTCGAAAGGGTAGCGTTCCATCACCCGCTGCGGGTCGGCGATCTGCATATCGGCCAGCAGCGCGACCGCCCTGGCGCGCGCCGCGCGGGCGGAGAGCGGGCGATGCTGGCGGATAACGTCCACCATCTGTTTGCCGATCCGTCGCGTCGGGTTCAGCGCGGTCATCGGTTCCTGAAAAATCATCGCCACTTTGCGCCCGCGAATATCGCGCATCTCTTTTTCCGATGCTTGCAGAATATCGTTGCCCAGCAGAGTCACCTGGCCGCTGTGAATCTGATAGCTTGCCGGCGGCAGCAGGCGCATCGCGAGCATCGCGGTGACGGATTTACCGGAACCGGATTCGCCCACCACGCCAACAATTTCACCGCGGTCAATATGCATCGAGACCGCATTCAGGACATGCACTTCGCCCTGGTAGACGGGAAAACTCAAACGGACGTTATCGATAGTCAGAACCCGGCTGCTCATTAACTGCGCCCTCCTGATTTCGGATCCAGTAAATCCTGGATCCCATCACCAAAGAGATTAAACCCGACGGCGGTGATCAGGATCGCCGCGCCCGGGAAGGCGCAGTACCACCACTGATCGAGAACATAATTACGGCCGTTTGCTACCATGGCGCCCCATTCGGCGGTCGGCTGCTGGGCGCCAAGGCCGATAAAGCCTAACGTCGCCGCCATCAGAATGGCGCTGCCGATATCCAGCGAAGCTTGTACCACCAGCGGCGGCAGGGCATTGCGCAGGATATGCCAGCTGATCAGGTGCCAGCGGGAGGCGCCGAAGGTCACGGAAGCCTCAACGAAGCTATGCTGACGCACGACCAGCGTTTGTCCGCGCGCCAGGCGGACGTAAAACGGGATCCGCACGATGGCGATCGCCAGCATCGCGTTGAATAAACTCGGGCCTAACGCCGCGGCCAGCGCCATTGTCAGCACCAGCGAAGGGATCGACAGCATAATATCCATCAGCCGCATGATCAGCGCATCGCTGCGCCCACCGAGGACCCCGGAAAGACAGCCCAGCAGCGAGCCGCTGATCCCGGCGATCAGCACCACCGCCAGTCCGGCGGCGATCGATTGCTGGCTGCCGATCAGCACCCGACTGAACAGATCCCGCCCCACTTCGTCGGTGCCAAACCAGTGGTTCAGCGACGGCGCCTGCAGGCGGACGGTGAGATCGATGGCGTTGGGATCGTGAGGGACCAGCCACGGCGAGAAGATCATCAGGAACAGCATGATCAACATAATGGCGCCGCCGATCAGCGTCAGCGGGCTTTTACGCACCAGCCACAGGCGGCGCTTCCACACGTGGCTGCGGCCGCTTTTGGCAATAACGCCGGGGCGCTCCTGAGTTATCATCACTTAGTTTTCTCCCCGACCCATACGCGGGTCTATCCACAAATAGAGCAGGTCGACGAGCAGGTTGACCAGCACGTAGGCAAATGACACCACCACGGCGAATCCCATCACCGCCGGAAAATCGAGCGCCTGAATTGAGGAGACCACGTAGGCCCCCATCCCGGGCCAGGCAAAGACGGTTTCGGTCAGCACCGCGCCGTACAGCAGATCCCCCAGCGCCAGCCCGAGCACGGTAACCGACGGGATCAGCGCGTTAGGCAGGGCATAGCGTATGATGATGGTCCACTTCGGCAGGCCGCTGGCCAGCGCGGTGCGGATGTAGTCTTCGCTGAGCTGTTCCAGCATGGCGGAACGAATTTGCCGGGCGACAATCCCCAGATGAACGAAGGCCAGCGTGGCGGCGGGGAGAATCAGATGCTGCAGGGCGTTAAAGAAGACCTCGAGGTTCCCTTCCAGCAGCGCGTCAAGCAGATAAAAACCGCTTATGTGGGTCGGTGGGTCAAACCAGTCGTCAAGCCGTCCGCTCCCCGGCAGCCAGTTCAGCTTGCCGTAAAACAGCACGATCACCCCCAGACCCAGCCAGAACGCCGGGGTGGAAATTCCGGTCAGCGCCATCAGGCGCACCAGATGATCGGTCCAGCGGTTGCGGTATACCGCCGAGAGCACGCCCAGCGGAATGCCGACCACCAGCGCGATAAACAGGGCGCAGATCGCCAGTTCCAGGGTCGCCGGGAAAAAGGTTTTTAAATCTTCCAGCACCGGACGGCCGGTACGGATGGAGGTCCCCAGGTCGCCGTGCAACAGCGCGCCGACATAGTGAAAAAATTGCTGCCATAACGGCAAATCCAGCCCCAGCTGCTGGCGGATATGCTGCACGATTTCATCGCTCGCGCGGTCGCCTGCCAGCAGCCGCGCCGGGTCGCCGGGAATGAGGTGCGAAATAATAAAGGTGATCACGCATACGCCGGCGACGACGAGGATCAGCCCCCAGCTGCGTTGTCGGATTAAACCCCAGAAACTCATGATGACGTCCTCTGCCGGGCCTGCGACGGCCCGGCATGACAAGGTTAAGATACGGCGCGCTATTTGTGCATTTCGGCAATATTGAAGATCTGTTCGAGCATCGGGTTAAAGACGAAGTCTTTGACCTCTTTGTTCATCGCCACCTGGTAGTTTTTCTGGAACAGATAGACATAGGCGGCCTCATCGATCACCGTTTTCTGCACCGCCTGATAATCTTTGGTGCGTTGCGCCTGATCGGTGGTGGAGACGGCCTGCTTGAGCAGCGCGTCAACCTGCGGGTTGACATAGAACGCGCGGTTACCCGGCAGCCCCTTCTTATCCGACTCAAACCAGTAGTTCATGAACATGTAGGGGTCGGCGAAATCCGGGCTCCAGTTACCGATGGCGATGTCGTAATCCCCTTTACCAATCCGCTCGCGCATGGTGGCGTTAGCCAGTTTTTCGAGCTTCACCGTGATCCCCAGCGCCTGCAGGTTGGCCTGGGTGGAGAGCGCGATCGGCTCCCAGTTAGGGTCATTATCGGAGTAGAGGAATGACAGGGTTTTCGGTTTATCCGCCACCTTGGCCAGCGCCGCTTTGGCTTTGTCCATATCGAGGGAATACTGCATGGTGCTGGCGTCGAAGCCCCACATGCCGTCAGGGATCGGGCCGCGCATCTGTTTACCGTTACCGCCGAGGATCCCGCTGACCATCCCTTTATAATCGGTGGCCCAGGAGACTGCGCGACGTAAATCGACCTGGTTCATCGGCGCTTTACTGTTGTTGAGGTACAGGTAGGTCACGCGCAGCGCCGGATAGTCATACACCGCGACGTTATCCTCCTTCTTCAGCGCCGCGAACTGGTCTACCGGCAGCGCATCGGCGATATCCAGATCGCCCTTGGTCAACTGCAGACGACGGGCGGAGCTTTCACCGATAATTTTCACCGTCACCCGCTTAAAGGTTGGTTTCAGGCCGCTATAGTGCGGGTTGGGCACCAGCACCAGCTGCTGGCCTTTTTGCCAGCGTTGCAGCATATAGGCGCCGGAGCCGGCGGTGTGTTCCGCCAGCCAGCCGCGGGCGTCGTCGGCGGCGTGGGCCTTCAGGACCGCCGGATTGACGATCGACGCGCCGTCATTAGCGAGAGTATGGAGGAACGGAGCGAAGGCCTCCGGCAGGGTGAAGCGTACCGTCGTCGGGTCCACGGCATCAATTTTCAGCCCAGTGGGGAAGGCTTCCGAAGGGCCTTGCTTAATGCGCATCAGCCGTTCAAACGAGAGTTTGACCGCCTCGGCGGTCACCGGTGAACCGTCATCGAATTGCATGCTTTTGTGCAGCGTAAAGGTCCAGGTTTTACCGTCATCAGAGACCTGCCAGCTTTCGGCCAGCTCGCCTTCGACGTCCGTAGAGCCTTTCCCCTCGTCGGTTTTATATTTCACCAACCGCTGATAGGCCGGATAGGTAACCGTCCAGTCGTTGTTATCAATGGTGACGGCCGGGTCGAGGGTCTGCGGATCGGCGGCTTTGCCGATCGCCAGCATATCTTTAGGGACCGCGGCATAGGTCGGAGCGACGGCCGCCGCCAGCGCGACGGCCAGCAGCAGTGGGCGAGAAGCTACGGATGGGGTGCGAATCATTTTCATGGAATTACTCCGTCAGTCTTGGCTGGGGACAGGCAGGCGAAAACATCGTCAAGGAGCGGATAACCGGCCGCGTCCGGTAATTCGAAGTGCCACCATTCCGTGGAAATGCCCTTAAAGCCGCCGCCAAACATAATGGCGTTCAGCAGCAGGCGGTTACGCTGAGCGGACTGGGGGACCGCCGGATGGTAAGGGTGAGACAGGTCGTTCATCTCATCGAAGGCGGTGCCCATATCCAGCGGCTGGCCGTTTTCATCGAGCAACGTCACGTCGATAGCGGTACCGCGGCTGTGGTTCGACCCCAGCGCAATCGGCACCACGTAATCCTGGTTCGGGCAGGCGTTCCACAGCAGCTGCTGTGCCTGCTGCGGGCGATAGGCATCGAGAACCAGCAGCGTCAGGCCAGCCCGTTGCGCAATGTGCAGCGACTTTTCCAACGCCGCCGCCGCGTCCGGGTGCAGCAGGCAGCGGGCTTCGCTATAAATCGGCTGACCGGTAATGTTATCAGCGCTGGCGTACTTGAGATCGATAGGGAGCGCCGGGAACCGCGCGCGGATATCGACCAGGGTGAGTTGCTGATTCATCTGTTATTTCCTGTCCTGGAGCCTGCGAGCAGGCGCTTATTCACGTTCAAATTGACCAAATTCCTGCTGTAGCGCCCGGTTCTCCGCCAGACGCCGCGACAGCGACGGACCGAGGCGTTCAACGACCGCAGAGAGCAGCAGGTTGAAAAGGCAGCTGATGGGCGCGAGAGAGTCCCAGAAATGACCGGTATCGGTTTTAACCTGTAGCAGGTCGAACGGATAGTCGCGGGCCCACGGGCACCAGATATCGGTGACCAGCGCGGTCGCGATACCGCGGTCGGCGGCCACCCGACAGAACTGGCGGGCGGCGCTGGAGTAGGCGCGGGTATCGGTAAGGACGATATAGGGGCGTTCATATTCGGAGTTCAGGGACTCCAGCCAGCTACCGGAGCTGCCGTCGGCATAGGTCACGCGCGGGCGCAAATATTCGAGATGGCTAAAAAAAGTGTTGGCAAGGCCGCGCGTCGACTGGATGCCGAGCACCATCACCGCATCGGCTTGCGCAATCTGCTCGCTGACCCGGGCGAAGGTCTCTTCCTGCGCCAGCTGGTAAACATAGCGGATAGCATCCAGCTCCATCTGCAGCGACAGGCTGGCGCGATCGGGCTGCGTTTGCTGCTGCGCCCAGAAGTCGAGGCGGTCGATAACGCCCCAATGTTTATAGGGCACCGGCGCACGATCTTTCAGGCTGTTTTTGACATCGTCGAGGTTACGGTAGCCGAGCTTGCGCAGGTAGCGGCCGACGGTGATCCCGCTGGTCCCGGTCGCCTGGGCAATGCTGTCGGCCGTCTCAAAGGGAATATGCTGTCGATGGCTCAGCAGCCAGCTGCCGATGCGCTTTTCGCTCGGCGTAAGCTGGTTAAATGTCGATTCGATGATGCGAAACAGCCCGTCGCTCTCGTTCATACTCGCCCTCAATGATATTTCGCTCTCATGGACCATCATTGTGTTACTCAGCTAACAAAGCACGATGCATGCCAGCTCTTGCGGAACACCGTCATTAGCGGTATTGCAGGGAAAAGGCTGGAGGCAGGCGAATGATGAGCGTAGATTTTCAGCAAAATATGCACAATGAAGGTGCAACGTTTCCTGGTTGTGCATCACAAAAATAAAACATATGGTTAACAAAGTTGTCATGAATATCCGCCGGCAAAAAATGAAAACAGGCGGATGTATTTCACGCAGAGTTAACGTAACTGACTCATTAATAAGGACGATGGTATGAACGTAAAGGTCTGTATTGCCCTGATATTCGCCAGCCTCGCCTGCAGCAGCCAGGCGCGCGATATGCAGGCAATTCAACACAGCGGCGAGCTGAAGGTCGGGGTGCCGGGAGATTACGCGCCGCTGGCGTATCGCAACGAAGCCGGGGAGCTGCGGGGGTATGACGTGGATATGGCAAAAGACCTTGGTCAGAAACTGGGCCTCAAGGTCACCTTTGTGCTCACCAGCTGGCCGACGCTTTCTGAAGACCTGAAGGCCGATAAATTTGATATCGCCATGGGGGGCGTCACCGAAACCCCGCAGCGGGCTAACGATTTCGCCTTAAGCCATCCGGTGGTGGCAAACGGAAAAATCGCTCTCGCCAACTGTATGGCGGCGCCGGCGCTGGGTAGCCTCGAAAAGATAGACCGGCCGAATGTGAAGGTGATTGTGAATCCCGGCGGCACCAACCAAAGCTATGTTGATGCCCATATCAAACATGCGCAGATCGTTCGGGTGAAAAATAACGTCGATAACCTCGACGCGCTGCGCAAGAAAACCGCCGATATGATGGTTACCGACCTGATTGAGGGAGTCTATTACGCGAACAAAGAGCCCGGCGTCTTTTGCGTCGCGACCGATAAGCCGTTTCCGGGGACCGCCAGCTTTAAAGTCTATATGATGAGCAAAGATAATCAGCCGCTGCTGGAGAAGGTCAACCAGTGGCTGGATAGCCAGGATAAAAATATCCTCAAACAAAAGTGGAAGATTAACGAATAGGCGCCGGCGGCGAACACCTTGCCGGCCGGCAAGGTGCAGCTGGCGAACAGGCCGCATTTCTCGCCGGCAGAATGCGGGCTAAATCATCTGCCCCGACTCCAGCTTAATCAGCCGATCCGCCAGGTGAAAATAGCGGTCGTCGTGGGTAATCGCGATGATGGTTTTGCCTTCGGCCTTCAGCATTGGCAGCAGTTCAAGGTAAAACACCGCTTTGAACTCCGGGTCCTGATCGGCGGCCCACTCATCGAACAGGTACAGCGGCCGCTCCTCCAGCCACGCCTGCAGGAGCGCCAGCCGTTTCCGCTGCCCCTGCGAGAGGGCGGTGGTGGAGAAGCGCCCGTCCTGAAAGCGCACTTTATGGCTGAGCTTAAGCAACTGCAGCAGACGGTTAACCTGCTCTGGCGTTCGTTCATGCACAAACGCCACGTCGTCGAACAGGTAAAAGTCGCTGAATACCGCCGAGAACAGCTGGCGATAGGCCTCCTGCTGGTCGGCGGCAACGGGGTGGCCGTTCAGCAAAATAGCCCCGCTGTCCGGCGGATAAAGGCCCACCAGCAGATTGGCGAGGGTGGTTTTGCCGCTGCCGTTGCCACCGACGACAAACACCAGCTCGCCGGGGGTAAACTGCATATTCAACGGCCCGAGGGTAAAGCGTTCGCCGTCCTCCCCCTGGTATTGATAGCGCACCTCGCTTAGCGTCAGAGAGCGAAAAGGCTCCGCTGGCAAGCGGCGCTGCGGCCGCTCCGGCGGCAGGTCGTCACGTAGCTGCTGGACCCGCTGCAGCGCCACCCGGGCGCTGGCGATGGTCGGCAGCGACGACAGTACCCCTTCAACCGGAACAATCATGTAGAGGAAGATCATGACATAGCCGGTGATCACCGTCGGCGAAAGCGTCAGCGACTCGCGCAGGCCGAAGAGCACCAGGCCGATAAAGGCAAAAAACAGAATGCTGCCCCAGCTGGTGGCCAGTCCGTACAGGATATAGCCGCGGGTACGCTCCTGGCGGACGGCCTCAATATTGTCAGCCAGCTCGCCATAGACAAACTGACGGCGGCGGGAGGCATTCAGCCGGTACTCGCGCCCGCCATCGAACAGCTTTTTGCACTGCTGAATCAGGGTGTCTTCTCGCTGCCGCGACTGACGCAGCAGACCGATGGCCCGGCCGTGGGCGGCGCGATAGCCGAGGGTGCCTAGGGCGATGGCGGCCAGCGCCAGCGCGAGGACGCCAACCGAGAGGGTGGCGAGATAAACCAGGCAGCCGACGATCACCGCGCCATAGATAAACAGATTCGGCAGGCTGACGAAAAACACCACCAGAGTATCGAGATCCTGGGTCAGCACCGACACCGTTTTCGCCATCCCGGCGCGCTCCAGCGCCAGCCAGCGGGTCTCGCTGACGTGCCGGGTCAGTTCGCCACGTAGCCGCGCTTTCACTTTCTGCCCGAGATACATAAAAGTGGTCTGCGAAATCACCCGGGTCGCCAGCATCAGCAGGGCCAGCAGCGCAAACTGTACCCCCGGGCCGAGCCCGCTTTGCGCCTGGGGCAGCGTCAGGCTGTGGTTAATCATCGCCAGCAGCGATGCATTGCTAAAACCGCTGATTAACCCGGCAACCACCGCCAGCAGCAGCCAGCCGCCGACCATACGAAACAACATCAATAGAACCGACATGCGGAATTCCTTTTTCATGGCTTATTCTTTGTTATTCACCGCCGCGCGGGCGCTTCGCGCGCATCAACGGCCAGACCAGCAGCGGGACGCCGATCAGCGATGCCACCAGCCCGACCGGCAGCTGTCGCGGATAGAGCGCATTGCGCCCCAGCCAGTCGGCGAAGGTCATGATCCAGGCGGACAGCAGCGCGGCGGTGTAGAGCTGCGCCAGCGCGCCTTTGACGCCGACTTTACGTGCCAGATGCGGCCCCAGCAGGCCAATAAACGACACCGGGCCGACCAGCAGCGTAGCGAGTCCGGTCATCAATGCCGCCAGCGCCAGCACCCCAAAACGGGCGCGGGGCAGGGAGACGCCCAGTGAACCGGCAACGCCGCCGAGCGGCAGGAGGGTCAGCCAGCGGCGCAGCAGCGGCGTCAGCGCCAGCAGAAGCAGAGTGGCGATAAACAGTGCCTGCGCCAGCGGCGCGCTGATGTAATAGGTGCTGCCGGTCATCAGCGGCAGCAGTACTGAGCTGGCGGCGAGGTTATTGAGCATGACAATGCTGACCGCCGCCTGACAAAGCGCGTTGAGGGCCACGCCGTTCAGCAGTACCCGCTGTGGATTAAAGGCGCTGCTGCGGCTGTTCCACATCGTCAGCAGCAGGCTGATGAGCGCGCCGCAGAGGCTGCTGAGCAGCAAAAAAGCGCTGCCGTGGGTGGGGAACAGCAGAATATAAACGGTTACTCCCATCGCCGCGCCGCCGCCAATACCCAGCACTTCAGGGCTGGCGAGCGGGTTGCCGCTTACCCGTTGCATCAGTACGCCCGCCCCGGCGAGCAGAGCGCCGGCGCTGATGGCCGCCAGCAGGCGCGGCAGCCGCAGAGGCAGGAGCTGAGCCATTTCCGCCGAATGGGCCCAGTGCCAATGCGTCAGCCCGTGGCCGAAAAACAGCGAGACCACGATGGATAGCAGCAGGGCGAACGCCGTCGCCCACGGCACCCAGCGGCTGGCGGAATACGCCGCCGCCCGCGGCGCCGGCGCCGTATCAAGCGCGTGCTGGCGGGCATGGCGCGCCAGCAGGATCAGCAGCGGCCCGCCGGTCAGCGCGGTCAACATCCCCACCGGCAGCAGCTGGCCGTTGAGCAGCGAAACCCGGGAGACGCACAGGTCGGTAAACCACAGCAGACCCGCGCCGAGCAGCGCGCTATGCCGCAGCAGCTGGCGCGAGGTGCGCGCTCCGCCAAAACGGGCGAGATGCGGCGCGGCGAGGCCAATAAAGCCAATCACCCCGACGGCGTTCACGATCAGCGCGCTCATCACCAGCGCCAGCAATACCGCCGCCGCGCGGATCCGCAGCGGCGAAGCGCCAAGGCTGGTGACCATCGTTTCCGGCAGCTGCAGCAGTTCCAGCGGGCGCAACAGCAGCAACAGCAGCCCCAGGCACAGCGCCAGCCGCGGCAGCAGCGTCAGCAACAGATGGCCGTCCTCCTGGGCCAGCGAACCGCCGCCCCACATCAGCACGGTCAGCAGGAAACGATCGTTGATGATGGCGATCAGCATCGTCAGCGCGCCGCACCATAAATTGATCATCATTCCGGCCTGAATCATCACCAGCGGCGAGAGGCGCTGGCGCCAGCTGAGAAGCAGCACCAGCAGCAGCGCCGTCAGCTCGCCGCCGATAATGACCCCCATCCTGGTTCCGCCGCTGAGCGCCGGCAGCCATAGCGACGCCAGCCCCATCGCCAGCGTCGCGCCGGAGGTCATGCCCAGGGTGATTGGCTCCGCCAGCGGGTTGCGCAGCGCGCGCTGCATCAGCCAGCCGCACAGTCCGAGCGTGGCCCCGCCGATAATGGCCATCCCCTGACGCGGCAGCCACATGTTGTGCAGGATAATCGCCGTCGGCTGCCCGCTGTGGGTACTGAACAGCGCGGCAAACCCGCCCTGATGCAGCACATCGCTGCCCGCCAGCAGCAGCGAAACCAACCACAGTCCGCCGATAACGCCCCAGGAGAGGCGGCAGGAAAAGGGCTCATGCATCGTGCCACCCCGCCATCAGCTGGCTGAAAATATCGGCAAAACGCCCGGCGGTGATCAGCGCTCCGGCATCGCTGATGGGTTGCTCAATCAGCGCGATCGGATAGCGTGAGGTCAGCGGCAAACGTCGCCAGAGCGGGCTTTGCTGCCAGCGGGCGACCGCCTCCTGCTGGTCCGCCGCCACCAGCAGGATCAGCCGGGCGTCAACGCTCGCGATGCGGGTCAGTTCCACCAGGACGTTGCCTTCCGCACCGCCGCCGTCGCGCCAGGCGTTGCGCATCCCGCAGGCCGTCAGTACATCCCCCGGCAGGCTGCCGGGGGTATACAGCCGCAGATGCAGGGCGTCCACCGGCGCGGCGAACAGCACCGGCTGCTGCAGACCGGGCGCGTAGCCGCGAGCGCGGGCAAGCTGCTGGCGCAGGTGGGCGAGCAGCGTTGCCGCCCGCGCTTCACGATTTAGCGCGCCGCCCAGCTGCCGGGTGGCGCTGATGAAGGCGCTTAGCCCATGGGCCGGCAGCGTCAGGAGAGGGGCGATCTGAGCCAGCGCGGGTTTTAACAGAACATGCTGGGGGGTGATCACAATGGTGTCCGGCTGCAAGGCATACAGCGTTTCCAGATTGGGTTGGAACAGCAGCCCCAGGTCCTGCACCGTCTGCGGCAGAGCAGGCGTGGGGATCAGTTTGCGATACCAGTCCGGCGCCGAAACGCCGGCTGGCGTCACGCCGAGGGCAAGGATCATCTCCGTCAGCCCCCAGTCCAGTACCGCCAGCCGCCGTGGCACCGGCGTACTGCCGGCCCACGACAGGGCGGGGGCCAGCAGAGCGGCCGTTAATAACCGGCGTCGTGAGAGCATCGTTACCACTTGTAGTTCACGGTGGCCACCAGCTGGCGTTTCATCGCATATTCACAGCCGTTGTCCTGGCAGGAGGCGAGGTAGGTTTTATCGGTCAGATTGGCGGCGTTAAGCGCCACGCCCCATTCGCGCCACTGATAGCCAATGCGCGCATCGTAAACCGTCGCCGCAGGGACTTTCAGACTGTTATCGGTGGTCGCGTAGCTGCTGCCGACATAACGCACGCCGCCGCCCAGCGAGAAACCGTCGAGCGGGCCGCTGAGCGCGTACTGGGTCCACAGTTTGGCGCTGTGCCGGGAAATGCCTACCGGATGTTTACCTTCGCTACCGTCGTTGGCGCTGGTGACTTTGGGATCGGTTAGCGCATAGGATGCGAGGAGCGACCAGGCCGGGGTGATGTTGATTTTGCCGTCCACTTCGATCCCGCGGGAGCGGATCTCGCCGGTCTGCACGCTGAAGTTGGCATGATCCGGATCCGGGGTCGCAACGTTGGTTTCACGCAGGTTAAACAGCGCGAGAGTAAACAGCGCGTCGAGACCGACCGGATCGTACTTCAGGCCAATCTCCGACTGTTTGCCTTCGGTTGGTTTAAAGGCGTGGCCGGAGAAATCGGTGTTGCTGCTGGGCACAAACGATGTCGAGTAGCTGACGTACGGCGCGAGGCCATTATCGAAGTGGTAGAGCAGCCCGGCGCGGCCGGTGGTGGCGTAATCGTTACGTTCGCTACGGCTATCGGTGAGCAGGTCGGTGCTTTTGGTTTTGGCCGCGTCGTAGCGCCCGGCGAGGTTCACGATCCAGCGGTTCCACTCCAGCTGATCCTGTAAATAGAACCCGGTTTGATCCATGGTGGAGTGGGTATTGCTGTCGAAGGCCGGTTTTTCGACCGGGGTGCTGTAGTCCGGATCGCGATAGTTGATCGGACTCGCGTCGCCGTAGCCTGCCTGGCTGCGCACCGAGCTGTGCATCCGGTCGATTCCCGCCAGCAGCGTGTGGGCGATCGGCCCGCTCTGCAAATGGAACTCCGCCTGGTTATCCACCGCAAAGTTGACCATCGTCTCTTTCAGGTTCATCGAATAGCGGTCAATCAGCGGCGCGTCGGCGTGCTTGCCCCACGGATACACCATCAGGTAGTCGCCGGTGCTGCTGATATAGCGCAGGTTCTGACGGAAAGTCACCGTGTCGTTAAAGTCATGGCGGAACTGATAGCCGATGCTGCCCTGTTCGCGTTCATACTTGTCAAAATCGGGCTGCCCGCCGTAGAAGTGGGTGGAGATCTGCCCGTTCGGGTTGTGCGTCAGCGTCCCGGAAATGGGCATCTGGTTGTAAAAGCCGCTGTCCGGGTCTTTGCGCAGCTGCGCAAGCAGGGTCAGGCTGGTGCGATCGCTCGGCTGCCAGGTCAACGAGGGGGCGATGTCATAGTGCTGATAGCGGGTATGATCGACCTGGGTCTCGCTGTCGAAGAAGGTACCCGCGATGCGACCCAGCAGCGTTTTGTCAGCGTTCAGCGGCCCGGTGACGTCAAATCCGGTAGCGAACAGGTTGTTATTACCGGTCGTGACATACACCTGGCCGCCGGGTTCGGCCTGCGGGGTTTTACTCACCATGTTGACGATCCCGCCGGGATTGGCCTGGCCGTAGAGTACCGAGGCCGGGCCTTTGACCACTTCGATACGCGAGAGCAGGAACGGGTCCCATGCCGGCCGGCTCCACCAGGCTTCACGCGGCAGGCGCAGGCCGTCAAGATACTCGTCGGCTTCAAATCCGCGCACCAGAATGGTGTCAAAGCGGGTATCCGGCCCGGAGCTTTCCGACGAGACGCCGGAGACGTAGCGCAGCGCTTCCGGGATCGTTTTCGCCGCCTGGTCTTCGATTTGCGCCTGGGTGACGACGGCAATACTTTGCGCCGTCCGGCCGATCAGCTGGCTGGATTTGCTGCCCGCCGTCGCGTTATGCGCAACGATATTACTTTCGTCATCCAGACCCTGGGAGTCGGCCGCGGCGGTGACCACCATCGTCTGTTCTTTTGTGCTATCCTGCCCGCTATCCGCAGTAAACGCTTGCCCGCTGTATCCTGCGATGATCGTACATGCCAGTACTTTCAACGGTTTATCCCTGAGAAACTTGCCAATCTGTCTCATAGCATTTCCGACTGTTATTAGAATTAGGTGGAAATGATAATTATTCAACTTTAAAAGAGAAGCCCGTCCGTGGCAGAATGGCGCGACTGGCCACCTGGATGTCGCCATTCGGACAAAAGTTGTCTCTATACGCAGCAGTGCTCATAAATGGTGAGAATCGGACAAAGGCAGGTGAAGATGACAATCCAGCACGCTATTGAAGGGCTGCGCCAGCTGAAATATACCCCGGGCAGCGAAGAGCCGGTTCATCAACATGAACAGGGCCAGCTAATTTATCCGCTGCGCGGAGTGGCGAAAGTTGTCACCCCGCAGCATATCTGGCTGCTGTCGCCCGGGCGCGCCATCTGGCTGCCCGGCGGTTTGTCGCATGGTCTGCAGGCGATTGACCATGTGGTGACGCAGAATCTCTATTTAACCCCTCAGGTCTCGCGCCAGTTTGGCGTTCAGTGCCGCGGTCTGACGGCGACGCCGTTGCTGCATACGCTGTTTGCCGCAGGCCTGGAAGAAGGTGTTCCGGCACAACGGCAGGCGCTGATTTACGCGCTGTTAAGCGATGAACTTGCTCGCTTACCGGCCAGCATGCTCTGCCATGTGGTCCTCCCCAGCGACCGGCGCGTACGCCAGGTGTGCGATACGCTGTGCCGCGAGCTGGACCATACGGCCACGCTGGCGTGGTGGGGGCAAAAGGTCGGCGCCAGCGAACGCACGCTGGCGCGCCTGTTCCGCGAAGAGACCGATCTTAGTTTCTCCGAGTGGCGCCAGCAGATCCGTCTGCTGGAGGCAGTGTGTAATCTTGCCCGCGGGGTGACGGTCGGCAAACTGGCGCATGAGCTGGGCTATGCCAGCGCCAGCGCCTTTATCGCTATGTTCCGCAAAAAGCTAGGCGTGTCGCCGCAGCGCTATATTCAGGCCGCGGGTGTGAAAGGGTAACGGATACGCCTTCAATTAAATATTTATTATTATCAATGAATTATCTATTTAATCTCCTCTTATGTGTACTCAGTGTGTAAAATTACACACTGATCACAATTCTCAATCTGCCGTCGTGATTTAATTCTCTCAACCTAAACTGAGAGGAACACTCATGAAACACATGATGATTTGCTGTGGCGCAGGCGTAGCGACCAGCACCGTGGCGCTGAATAAACTGCAGGACTTTCTGAAAAAAGAGAATCTCCTCGATAAAGTCCGTATTTCTCAAGGAACCGTGGCGGAAGCAAAAACGCGTGATGATATTGATTTTATTGTTTCAACCTCGCCCGTCGATCTTTCTGTTCCGGTCATTAACGCTCTGCCGCTGTTAACCGGCATGGGTACCGATAAAGTGTTCAGCAGCGTGAAAGAATTAATTCTCGCCGAGGGTTAAACCATGTTTATTGTTGATTACATCGTCGGCTTAGGCGCATCGGTGATGATGCCGCTGATATTTATGCTCCTCGGTCTGATATTACGTCTGTCGCTCAGTAAAGCGCTGAAAGCCGGATTAATGGTGGGGATCGGTTTTATCGGCTTAAGTATTACCGTCAATCTGATGATTGACTCTCTGACCCCCGTCAGCCACGCGCTGGTGGAGCGTTTCGGCCTTAACCTCAACGTGCTGGACGTAGGCTGGCCCGCCGCCGCTGCGGTGGCGATGGGGACGCGCGTCGGCGCCCTGGTGATTCCGGTATGCGTGGCGATTAACGTGCTGATGCTGTACAGCAAAACGACCCGGGTGCTGAATGTCGATATCTGGAACCTGTGGCACCACGCGTTTACCGGATCGCTGGTAACGATTATTACCGATAGCCTGTGGCTGGGTATTTTCGCCGCCGGGATTAACTGTATTATTACGATGGTGATTGCCGATCGTACCAGCGGCGATGTCGAGAAATATTTAAATCTTCCTTCAATTTCGGTACCCCACGGTTTCTCCGCCTCATTTGTTCCGGCGGCGTGGCTGGTGAATGCCATTGTTGACCGTATTCCGCTGCTTCGCGATATTAAAATTGATACCGAAGTGATTCAAAAACGCTTATCCATTCTTGGCGACCCGGCTTCTCTGGGGGCGATTATCGGCGCGCTGTTAGGTATTATTGCCGGTATTGAAGTGAAAGCGATTTTACAAACCGCGATTACCATGGCGGCGGTCATGACCATTATTCCGCGAATGGCGAAAATGCTGATGGAAGGGGTCTATCCGATCAGTGAACGTATTCAGGAGATTGCCCAGTCACGCGCCGGGTCGTTCGGTAAAATTGCTATCGGCCTCGACTCTGCCGTCAGCGTTGGCCACCCGGTGACGCTGTCCGTTTCGATGCTGATGATTCCGGTGATGCTGGTACTGGCGGCGATTATTCCGGGGAACCAGTTCCTGCCCTTTGCATCCCTGACCGGTTTACCGTTCGCCTTTGTACTGGTGACCGCGGTGTGTCGCGGCGACATGTTCCGGACGCTGCTGACCGGGATATTGACCCTGAGCCTGGCGCTGCTGATTGGCACCAGCCTGGCTCCGATCGTCACCAGCACCGCCGTGAGCACCGGTTTCTCCCTGCCGCAGGGGACCACCAGTATCAGTAGCGTGGATTATGCCGGAGCGATGCTGCCGTGGGCCATTATCCAGAGCTTCCATTTAAAAGAGATAGGCGTGGGGATCCTGACCCTGTGCACCATCGCCCTGGTGCTGTGGAACCGACGTAAGCTGGCGCAGGAAAACGAACAGCTGGCGCAGGCCAGCGTGGAGGCGGAGAAATGATGTTTAGCCCACAGCGTGTCGTGACCTTTAACGAGTCCGTGAGTCGGACGGCCCTACTGACCCGCCTTGCGGACAGTCTGCTGGCGGATGGTCTGGTGAAGCCGGGCTTTATCGACGGCGTGTTGACCCGGGAGCAGGTTTACCCGACGGGGATTTTTATGGAAACCCATAGCGTCGCGATCCCGCATACCGAGTTTGAGTACGTTAACCAGACCGGTTTTGCCATCGGCATCAATCTGGCCGGCGTGACCTTCCAGCGCACCGATGAGCCGGAAGAGGCCGTCGTGCCGCAGATTGTGGTGATGATGGCTATCGATAAAACTTGCGAAAAAGTGGCAATTATCCAATCCTTATTCGCATTATTGGCCGATCGCGATCGCGTTAACGATATTGTTAAAATGGCGCCAGAGGAGATTGCAAAAGTGTTCACCGATGCCGTCGTCACGCAGTAAGATAAAACGATGGGTGCCATACGGTGATGCCGGAAGCGAAGAGGGACAAGATGTTACGAATCAGCGACGTCATAGAGTTAGCGATGGTCAGTCGTAAGACTATCTATAACGCCATCAACAGCGGCCGGCTGAAGTATCAGCTGGTGAATGTGGATAATCGTCAGGTTCGTATGTTCCTCGAAGAGGATGTCTTCGAGGCGTTTCCTAAAATCAGCCGCAGCACCACTCAGGAGCAGGAGATGCAGGCGTTACGCGAGGAGGTGGCCTCCCTCAAGTTTGCGCTCGCGGAACTGCAAAAAGCGGTCAATGCCATGGATCCGGATAATCAGTTTGAAATGACCTCGCTGAAAGATCCCGCGAAAACGCCCGACCGCTAGCCAGCGGTCGGGCACAAACCAAACCGTCAGACAATATCGTCCACCACGCCGCCATCGACGCGCAAGGCTGCGCCAGAGGTGGCGGAAGCCTGAGTTGAACAGACATACACCACCATATTAGCGACTTCCTCAACCGATGCCGCACGCTGGATAACCGAGCTGGGGCGATGGGTCATGACAAACTCTTTGGCGAGTTGGTCCAGCGGTTTACCGGTTTTCGCCACCTCTTCTTTCATCATTTCGGCAAAACCATCGGAAATCGTCGGCCCCGGCAGCACGCTGTTCACCGTGACGCCGCTGCCGGCCACATATTTCGCCAGCCCGCGCGCCAGCGACAGCTGGGCGGTTTTGGTCACCCCGTAGTGGATCATGTCCGCCGGGATATTACGTGCCGATTCGGAGGAGATAAACACCACCCGGCCCCAGCCTTTTTGTACCATCGCCGGCAGCAGCGCCCGCGATAAACGTACCCCGGACATCACGTTGGTCTGCCAGTAGTTTTCCCACGTGGCGTCATCGGTGGCGTAGAAGTCCTGCGGACCATAAATCCCGGCGTTGTTAACCAGAATATCGACGCCGTTGAGGCTTTGCAGCAGCTGATTCACCCCTTCGCCACTGCTGAGGTCGGCAATGGCCGGGCGCGGCCTGGCGCCCGGTACCTCATTTTGTAGCCGGGCGATGGCTTCATTGACGCTACGCTCGCTGCGTCCGTTAATGATCACCTCCGCGCCGCTGGCCGCCAGCCCTTTGGCGATAGCAAACCCAATGCCCGCCGTGGAGGCGGTAACCAGCGCAACTTTCCCCGATAAATCAATGTTCATAACCTTGGCCTTATTGTTTGAGCAACAGACCATTAAGCGTAGCAGGTGACGCCTGCGGGGGTTGGCGATCGCTGCTGCAAGGTGTTAATAGCCGATCTGTTTATCGACCAGATTTTTCAGCGGCAGCGCGTGGCGCTGGCGCTGGATATTTTCCAGCAGCTGGCGAGCGATCACTTCCGCAGGGGCAATGGAAGCCATGTGCGGGGTGATCACCACCTGCGGATGCGACCACAGCGGGTCGGCGTCCGGCAGCGGTTCAACGGGGAAGACATCCAGCACCGCGCCCGCCAGCCGCCCGCTATCCAGCGCCTGCAGCACATCGTGATTCACCATATGCTCACCGCGCCCGCAGTTGATCAGCACCGCCCCGGCGGGGAGCCGGTCGAGCAACGGCTGCGCGAGGATGCCGCGGGTCTGCTCGGTCAGCGGCAGCACGTTGATCAGCGCATCCAGCTCAGCGAAGAAATCATCGGCCTGCGCATCGCCGTGGTAGCAGCGGACGCCCGCGAGCTGTTTTTCGCTCCGCGCCCAGCCGGAGACGTGATACCCCAGTCCGGCAAGGCGGGTGGCAATGTAACCGCCAATTTCACCGAGCCCCATCACGCCGACGCGAAAATCGGCGGCGGCCCGCTGCGGGTAAGTTTTCCACACCCGCTCGCGCTGATGCGCCAGCGCGCGGTCAAAATGGCGCTGAAACCACAGCACGCCCCACAGCGCATACTCGAACATCCCGTGACGAAAATCTTCATCCACCACCCGGCACAGCGGAACCGGGCTGGCGAACACCGCATCCGGCAGGTGATCGACCCCGGCAGAGGCGGCCTGGATCAGTTTTAGCCCCGGCGAGCGGGTCAGCAGCTGCGGGTCGGGGAACCAGCAGCTGGCGTATTCCGCGCGCCGCGCCGCCGGATGGTCGGGCAATACCGCCATCACGTCGGGGAAAAGATGCAGCGCGTCGCAAATCTCGCGGGCGTAGTTCAGGTCGTTGCAATCGACAACGATAGTCAGGTTCGGCATAGGCATCACTCCTGGTAAGACGTGTCGAGACGGTCAAGGCGGCGCAGCCACGCCTGCCAGACCTGCTGGCGCTCGTGCTCCACGCCCATCAGCTGTTCGCAGGCGTGCTGGCTCAGGTGCGCCGGAATGGTGTGAATCGGGCTGAGCGGGGCGAGCTGGGCGGCGGCCATCTGAATTTCGCAGGCGCGGTTAAGGTAGTACATGATGTAGAAGGCGTCGGCGACGGTGCGCCCGACCGATAGCAGGCCATGGCTTTGCAAAATCATGGCGATGTTATCGCCGAGCGAGCGTTGGATACGCTCGCGTTCGTCGAGGTCAAACGCCACGCCCTCATACGGGTGATAGCCGACGCGCTGATAAAACTCGGTGCTTATCTGGTTAAGCTGCAGCAGACCATCCTGACAGGCGGCGACCGCCATTCCCGGCAGGGTATGGGTGTGGATGACGCAGTGGGCATCCTCCCGCGCCATATGTACCGCGCTGTGGATGGTAAAGCCGGCGGAGTTCGCCGGGGCGTTGCCTTCCACCACCTTGCCCCGCATGTCGACGACGATCAGATTGCTGGCGGTGACTTCATCGAACATCATGCCGAACGGGTTGATCAGAAACCGCGGTTCGCCGTCGCCCGGCAGACGTACGGAAAAGTGGGTATACAGCGTATCTTCCCAGCCAAACAGCGCCGCCAGACGATAGGCGGCGGCCAGGTCCTGACGCAGTTCACGTTCAGTTGCCATTTATTGCACTCCCATAAATTCACGGATGCGGGTAAGAGCCGGATCGCTCGCGTTGTCGCGTATGCGCTGTGGATGCACATCGCTCACCACCATGCCGTTTTCCATCATCACCACCCGGTCGGAAATGGATAACGCGAAGTCCATCTCATGGGTCACGATCAGCATCGTCATCCCTTCGCGGGCGAGAGACTGGATCACCTTCAGCACTTCGCCAACCAGCTCCGGATCCAGCGCTGAGGTGGGTTCGTCAAACAGCATGATGTCCGGTTTTAAGGCCAGCGCACGGGCGATGGCGACACGCTGCTGCTGGCCGCCGGAGAGTTGCCACGGGTATTTTTCGGCGTGCGCCAGCAGGCCGACGCGGTCCAGCAGATAGAGGGCCTGCTCTTTTGCCACGCTGCGCTCGACCAGCTTGTGATACAGCGGGGCGAGCATGACGTTGTCGAGCACCGTGCGGTGAGGAAACAGATTGAAGCCCTGGAAAACCATGCCGATACGGCGCACGCCGGCGCGCATCTGCCGTTTATCCACAATCGCCGCGCCTTTCAGGTAATCTTCGCCGTAGAGAATAATTTCCCCGCCATCGATGCTTTCCAGGGCGTTGATGGTGCGGATCAGGGTGGTTTTACCGGATCCCGATGGGCCGATGATGCTGATCACCTCGCCGTTTTCGACCTTCAGATCGATACCTTTCAGTACGTGATGCTGGCCCCAGGACTTTTCGATCGCCCGCAGATCGAGCGCCGGCGGGTTACCGCTGGCGGGCTTGGCCTTCGCCGTGTGCCGCGGCGTTTTCAGGCTCTGGCGTAAGGCTTCACATTCAGCGTCATTGAAGGTTTGCGGGCGCTTTTGCTGAATATCCAACAGGTTTTCCAGCGCCCGGAACAGCCAGGTAAACACCGTCACCACCATCACGTAGTAGACCGCCACCGCCAGCAGAGTCTCCATCACCAGGAAGTTCTGCGCGTACAGCCGCTGACCGGTTAACAGCAGTTCCGGCAACGAGATCACCGACAGGATCGAGCTGAGTTTAATGATGGTGATATATTCATTAATCATCGTCGGGAGCGAGATGCGAAACGCCTGCGGGATAATAATCAGGCGCTGAATGCCGATAAAGCTGAGGCTTAATGCGTGGCCGGCTTCGCTTTGCCCTTTCGCCACCGAAATTAACCCGCCGCGATGAATTTCCGCCATGTAGGCCGCTTCGGTGACGGTCATCGAGACCAGGCCGGCAATAAACGGAATGCCGAGCAGCGGCTGGGTCACCGGAAATAATTGCGGCAGGTTATAGACAAATACCAGCAGCACCATTAACGGCACGCTGCGGAAAAACCAAATATAGAGTTCGACGGGAACTTTCAGCCAGCGCGGGCCGGAGAGTTTCGCGCAGGCTAAAAGAAAACCGAATACCAGGCCAATCAACCACGACAATGAACTGACGACGATCACGGTGACGCACGCCTGCCAGAATGCCCCAACGCTAAATAATGAGAAAAAGTATCCCCAATCGAACTCCATACCGACTCCTGTTGCGCATTAATGTGATCGTATTTAATCGATGCGTTCTAAATTGTATTTCTTGATGATGGCGTCATATTTGCCATTGGTTTTTAAGGTGGCTAATGTCGATTTAATGGCATTCACCAGTTCGCTATTGCCTTTGGCGACATAAATCCCCAGCGGTAATGGATAGACCAGCCGCGTGGAGCTAATCGCCAGCCGCCCGCGGCTCTTCTCGACAATAATTTGCGCCGCCGGGGCGATCTCCAGCTGCGCGTTAATGTTTTTCGACAGCAGGGCCTGCGAAACTTCCGGCGCGGTGGGGTACTCCTGGATGCTGATGGCCGGCTTCCCGTTTTTCAGGCAGTACTCATCGGAGTGATTCTTCAGGCTGGCGACCCAGCTGGTACCCTGCTGCAGGCCAACCTTGACGCCGCATAACTGGTCTTCCGTTTTCGGCTGAATGTCGCTGTTCTTCAGGGCGATAATCGACGCGCCGGATAAGGCGTAAGGGATCGCATCGGCCTGTTTAAGGCGCTCCGGCGTGATATACATCCCGGAGATTACCGCGTCATATTTCTTGCCAATCCCTAAGATCAGGCTGGTGAATTTGGTATCGATCAGCTGCGGTTTCGCTTTCAGCTGCTCGGCAATCAGCGCGGCGAATTCCGGGTCGAGGCCGACGATGTTGTTATTGCTGTCGTAAGATTCAAACGGCGGATAGGTGACCTCCATCCCGACTTTAAATACGCCATCCGTCAGCAGTTCGGCAGCCTGGGTCAGCGGTGAAAAGCAAGCGGCGATGGCGATGCCCGTAGCCACGCGGCGCGAGAGCTTATTGAGCGTTTTTTTCATCATGTATCCTCACGGGTTATTAACGGTTTTTTGCTGGGCTTGTTTTTTCAGATGACCAAAGGTGTTGGTGCCGCGGGCGCGCTCCGGGAGCTGCAGCTCGCCTTTGGTGACCTTCTCGCGCAGGTAGCGATAGGTCTGCAACGCCTGGCTCCACATATGCTCGCCAATGCTGAGTTCCTGATATTCGCTGGCTTCTCCGGCGGCTAAAAAGTTGGGTAACGGCCGGATCAGGGTGTGATAATCGCAGGCGAAAAACAGCGGGAAGGAGTAGCGTTCCTGCGGCACCTTGCGGACACGGTGTGCTGTAGCAACAAATGTGCCAGCGCTTAACACTTCCAGCATGTCGCCGATATTGATCACGAAAGCCTCTTCGCCGGCGGCGTTGTTCAGCGGCGGCGCGTCTATCCAGGCGCTCTCTTCATTCAGCACCTCAAGGCCGGGCTGGTCGGCGAGCAGCAGGGTGAAGCACTCGTAATCGGTGTGCGCACCAATACCGGGAACATCTTCGGCGCTGGCGTCAAAGGGATAGTGGATCAGACGCAGCTTCGACGGCGGGCAGGTCACCATCGCCTTGAAGTAGCCCTCCGGCAGGCCAAGCGCGAGGGCGAAGGCGTCAAACAGGCGATGGCCGAGGGCGAATACCGCGTCATAGTAGGCCAGCACCCGGGACTGAAACTCGGGCAGTTCCGGCCACTCATTGGCGCCAATCAGCGGCGTGCCGGCCAGCACAAACGGGTGGTCGTCCGCGGCCTGGAAGCCAATATCAAACGCTTCTTTGTGGTCCGGTTTGCCGGAGCCGTAAATCTCTTCCCCTTCCGGGACATAGCCTTTATGGCTGCGGGAGTGGCCGATGTAGTACTGCATTTTTTGATCCATCGGCAGGGCGAAGAGCTGTTTGGCCGCCGTGCGGATCCCGGCGATCAGCTCAGGGGCAATGCCGTGGCCGGTGATGTAGAAAAAACCGACTTCACGCGCCGCTTTGCCGATGGCGTCGGCGACGGCCTGGCGTTTTGCCAGACTGTCGCTGGCAAGATCGCTGATATCGATGGTCGGTAATTCAGTGAAAGAACTTTTTGCGACGCTCATTACGACAGATCCTTTTCGGTTAGCGATAAAAACTCGGCGAAATGCTGCTGTTCCTGTTCCGCCATCCACGCATTCAGCGACCACAGATCGGCCACCGGGACATTGGTAAACGGCAGGTGATGCAGATAGCCATCGGGGCCAAACTCGGGCGTCAACGTGGTCTGCTGATACCCGCGCCGACGTTGCGACTGCCAGATTTGCTGCCAGAAGCGCTGCTGGAACTGCAGCGCGGCGTGATATTCCGGCGCCGCCGGATGAGGTACCTGCGGCCCCTGGTCATAACCGGCGCGGGCCTGAACGTGGTGCACGCGGTCGATAAAGGCGCTGAAATCATCGCAGGGGTCATCCAGCAGACGCTCGCTCACCACGATCCAGTGGCTGATGTCGGCGGTAAAGCGCAGCTGCGGCAGCTGCCGGATAATCTCGAGGGTTAGCCACGGGCTGTACAGCGAAGTGGCGCGGTGGGTTTCAAAGCTGCAGGTCAGTCCGCAGGCGGCGGCCAGCTCGTGGGCCCGGCCGAGAAAGTCCACCTGCTGCGCCAGCGGCCAGCGGTCGTTGCCGGCCAGCAGATTGACAAAGCGCGGATTCAGCGCCTTTGCGTCTTCAAAGCGGGTTTTCAAACGTTCAAGATGCTGCTGCGGCGTTTCGGCCTGCGCCGGAATCACGCCGCCGCCGCTGAAGACGATGGCGATATACTCCAGCGCGGACTCCTGCAGGCGTCGGGCCAGCGTCTGCTGTTCGTCGGCGCTTAGCGGCACGCGCGCCTCAATGCCGCAGCAGCCGACGCTTTTCAGCTCGCTGAGGGTTTGTTGCCACGGAGTGGTGACGCCCCACAGCGTGCGAAAGACCTTGAGTTGCATGGTTGGCTGCATTCCGAATCCCCTATGGATATTTCACGCCGGGCAGGACGCAGAGCATTTCATACAGCAGGTTGGCCGCCAGCTGTGAGGTGTTGCCACTGACGTCATAGGGCGGGGAGACCTCAACCAGGTCGCAGCCGATCAGGTTCAGGCCGCGACAGCCGCGAACGATTTCCAGCGCCTGAATGGAGGTCAGGCCGCCGACTTCCGGCGTGCCGGTGCCGGGGGCCCAGATGGGGTCGAGGCTGTCGATATCGAAGCTGAGATAGACCGGCCCCTCGCCCATCTGCTGGCGGACTTCGGCCATTAACGGAGCCAGCGAACGGTGCCAGCACTGCTCCGCCTGTACCAGACGAAAGCCCTGGTCGACGCCCCACTGGAAGTCGCCGGCGGCATAGCCCTGCGCGCGCTGACCAATCTGCACGACGCGTTTGAGATCCAGCAGGCCCTCTTCGACGGCGCGGCGGAAGGTGGTGCCGTGGGCGATTTTCTCGCCGAACATCTCGTCGTTGGTGTCGGTGTGGGCATCAACATGAATCAGTCCAACCGGGCCATGTTTTTTGGTCAGGGCGCGCAGAATCGGCAGGGTAATGGTGTGGTCACCCCCGAGGGTCAGCGGGATGAGGGGAAAACTATTTAAACCAGTGTAGTAATCCTCGATGATCTGCACCGATTTGAGCAGGCTGTAGGTATTGATCGGCACATCGCCGATATCCGCCACCGACAGGGATTCAAAAGGCGCCGCGCCGGTCGCCATGTTATAGGGACGAATCATCACCGATTCGCTGCGGATATAGCGTGGTCCGTAACGGGTGCCGGAACGTTGCGACGTGCCGATATCCAGCGGGATGCCGACGAATGCCGCATCAAGTCCCTGTAAATCTTCAATAAAAGGCAGGCGCATCATCGTTGCGCGGCCGCCGAAACGTGGCATCTCGTTGCCACCCTGCGGTTGATGAAAGACGTTATCCATTTCAGCTCCTGAATCTGACACACAAATGCTCGACAGGAAGATAGTGCGAAAGATGTGCTGGACTTTAAATCGTCTGCCGTAAATACTTAGTTCATTTATTGGTGAACTAATCATGCTCAACGACGCCAGTCTCAACATTCGACAGCTGCAGGTTTTTGAGGCGGTGGCCCGCCTGGAAAGCTATGGCAGAGCCCAGCAGGAGCTGGGGATTTCGGTGTCGGCGATCAGTAATGCGATGTCTCAGCTGGAGGGGCAGCTGGGGTTTAGCCTGTGCCAGCGCGGGCGCGGCGGTTTTGCGCTGACCGAGAAAGGACAGCAGTTTTTACAGCAGGCGATTCGGGTATTGAGCGAGCTCAACGAACTGGAACGCCAGTCGGCGCTGCTGAAGGGCGAGCACAGCGGCACGATTTGCATCTCGACGCTTGACTCGATTGAAACCGAAACCGCGCTGTCGCTGCCGGTGGTGCTGCGCAGCTTCAGCGATAAGTTTCCCAATGTGCATATCAAACTGATTATCCGCACCCCGGCGGAGCAGCTTAACGGCGTGCTGAACAACCATATTGATTTGGCTATCGGCAGCTATAACTCCCAGGTCCATAACATCATCAGCGAGCCGCTCTATCGCGAGCAGCACTGGCTGTACTGCAGCGACCTTCACCCGATGTTCTTCAGCCGCCAGCTTGATAAAGAGCAGATCAGCCAGTGTCCGCTGGTGACCCGCAGCTACTGGAATACCAGCGATCTGCGCCGGCGCGGCTTTAGTAAAGGCAGTGCTACCGTTGAGACCGTTGATGCGCAGCTGCTGCTGATTCTGTCGGGGAAATATATCGGCTACCTGCCTGAACATTATGCCTGGCCGTGGATCAAGGAGAACCGGCTGCGGGTGCTGCTGCCCAACGAGTTCGGCTTCCAGTCGCCGTTCTCGGCGATTTGCCGACGCGGGCGCAGCAACGAGCCGTATCTGAAAGAGTTTCGTAATTTACTGAAGAAGAATACGGTCGCCAGACCGAAGTGGAATTATTGAGCGGCGCAGTCAGGCGTATCATGGCGATGCCCTGACTGCGCGACCGCTCAGGCGCCGGCTGCCGTTGAGGTGCGGGCGAGATAACGGAAATAGCAGTAGTAGCCGATCGATGCCGTCAGGCAGAGCATATAGCCAAAGGATTCGCTCCCCTCTTCAACGGCGTTTTTCACCACCCGGGCGTAACCCGCTTCAAGGATCGAATACCACAGGCCGTGCATGCCGAACAGACGCGAGAAGACCAGCACCGCCAGCAGACCGCTGAGCATCATGCCGTAGTAGGGCGTGCGGGTGTACTGCGCCAGCTGGCTCAGGGTCTGGCGACAATGGCGCAGCGGATAAATCAGCGTACACAGCGTTGAGAACAGGGCAAACCACACCCAGCTGCCGTGGGAAATTAGATCAAAGACGGCGTCCAGTTCGCGAATCAGCATGGTGAGGAAAAAACCGCCGACGAGAATATTGCAGGAGCGTAACAGCGCGTACCTGCTGGCTAAAGCGAAGTGAATCAGCACGATCATTGCCAGCACCAACTCCTGCACGATTTCGGTGAGCGAGATTTCCGGTATATTGTTATCGAAGACCCGTACGTCAATCCATAGACAGAGTACCGCGACGGCAGAGGCGGCACCTGCGCCGAGGAAAAAGAGAAAGCTTCTGAGTACAGACATTAGCACCACTTATTCTATTGAAAAAAATATGGTAAATGTCAGCGCGCGCGCTTCCTGTTCACTTCGTGCTTCTTTGCTGAGAATTTTTAACATATTGAGCCATTCCGCCTGTTCTGCGTCAGATAACGCCGCCGCCATCCGCATCCGACGCCTGAAACTCAAGGATAGTCGCTGCGACGGGGCAGGGTGATAAAACGTCTGGCTCGTTTGCGGCGCGAACAGGTCAGGGAACGGGACGGGCTTAAGGTTCAGGCCGCCCCCTCACTGGCTCATGCTTAAAATGGTGCGAATGTTGCGCGCGCTGGTGGCGATAATATCGATTGCCCCGGTGCGCAGGGCGCCCATAATCGCCATGGCTTTGGTATTTTCCGACGCGATGGCGATGACGCAAGGGATCTGCCTCAGTTCTTCCACGCTCAGCCCAATCACGCGGTTGTCCATCACCGTGTTAACGTGTTCGCCGCGGGAGTTGAAAAAGTCGTAGCCGGCGATATCGCCAATGACTCCCTGGTTAATACTGGCGTCGTTAATCTCCTGCGGCGTAAACCAGCCCAGTTTCACCATGTAACTCTCTTCATTCATATCGCCGATGCCTACCAGCGCAATATCCGCTTTCCGCGCGCGATCGAGGGTCTCCTTGATGGTGCCGTTCTGCAGCAGCAGCTCTTTTAACTGCATGTTTTCGACGTAGGCCGGGGCATACAGCGATTCGCTGCTGCCGCCAAATTTTTTCGCCAGCAGACGGCTGATGTGATCGGCATTGATGATATCGCCCGGGCGGTGAGTGCCGCCGATGCCGCAAAGAAAACGGCAGTCGCGCGCCTGGATGGTGCCGGAGAACTCCGCGACCGCGGCTACATTGCGCCCCTGGCCGACGGCCACCACGATATTATCTTTCAATATGTTGTTGAGGTGGCTCGAGACCAGCGTGGCAACCTGGCGCCGCTGCTCTTCTTCGTCATTATGGTCGAGCGCGATCAGCGCGCGGCTGATGGGGAAGCGTTCCTTAAGCTGTTTTTCGAGCTGCGTACTGAAGATGGGGTGATAGCGGACGTTGATCTCGACAATCCCTTCTTCCTTGGCTCGTTTTAGCAGACGTCCGACCTTGATACGGGAAAAGCCAAATTTGTTGGCAATCTCCTCCTGCGTCACTTCATCACAGTAATAAGCTACAGCAATCTCGGTGAGTAACTCATATTCCTGGGACGCACTCGATTTTTCCATTCGGCTGCTTTCTCCACGCGATAGATTAATGTTTAGGGGGTGAACATTTGCTGAAAGTATATCAGAAATATTTTGACCTCAAGCGGAGCAAGCGCGACGGGCCGATGTGCTCGCCCGTCGCGCGTTGCCGAAGTGGTCATCAGGCTTGCGGGTGGCCGGCGACGATCTCCTGCGCCTCGGCCAGAATGGATGCGAAGGCCTGAGGCTGATGGGCGAAACGGCCCAGAAAAATTCCGTCAACGTCCGGCCACAGACGGCTCAGCAGGCCGGGACCCGCGCTGCCGCCGTAGATAACCTGAAATTGAGGACCGTATTCATGCTGCAAATACGCGCGTAGCGCTTTGCAGACGTGGCGAATATAGTCATCGCTGGCGGGTTCCGCGGCGCCAATGGCCCACTGCGGTTCCCAGGCGAAAATCATCGGCGGCAGGATGTCCCTGACGCGATGCGCCAGCAGCTCCCGCGCCTGACCGATGGCGTAAACGGCAGCATCGTCGGCGCTCATCCGCTGGTTTTCACCGATACAAATGACCGGGGTGAGATGACTTGCAAGGGCCATATCGATCTTCTGATTGATGATTTCCGTGGTTTCACTAAAGTGACGACGCCGTTCGGTATGGCCCAGTTCGACGTAGCGGCAGCCCATTTCCTGCAGCATGGGTGCGCTGCTCTCGCCGGTCCATGCGCCGGGGGGCGCCGCGCAGATATTCTGCGCCCCCGTCGCCATCGCGGTACCTTCAAAGCACTGCAGCGCCGCCGACACCGCCGGCATGGCGGGAAAGGTGAACAGCTGCAGCCGCGCGCTCAGCGCTTCGGGCTGCTGGCGCAATATTTCCGCAACCTGCTGGCACCACGCCTGCGTTTGCCGATAGCCAAAATAGGTTTTATGGCTGGTGCCGATGACCAGATTCAGGGGCATACGTTCTCCTGAGAAGGCGCGAGTTCAGTGTTATCGGCGAGGCAGGCGCCCACGGCGGCGATGATCATCGCCAGCGATATCGCGCCGGCATCCGGCGTGCCGAGGCTACGCTCCGCCAGCGGACGCGCGCGGCCAATCTTGGGCACCAGCTGCGCGGTATCCTGCGCGCTCTGCCTGGCGACCTGTTCGCCCTTGCGCCACGCGTCGGCGAGAGATAATCCTTCGTCAGCCGCGGCGCTCAGCGCCTGGCTGAAGGGGAGCAGCACATCAACCAGCGTTTTGTCTCCAGGCTTCGCTTTGCCGAAATGCATCACCCCGGCGTTAGCCTGGGCGATGGCCAGCGCAACCCGGGCGGCATCCGGTTTTTCATCGTTGCCGATGGTAATACCCAGCGTATTGAGGATCACGCCCCAAATTGCACCGGACGTCCCGCCGGCCTCGTCTGCCCAGGCATCCGCGGCGAATTGCAGCACGGTACCGGCGCCGGCGCCCTGTTCGAGGGTCTTTTTCGCCGCCTCGCGTGCGGCGACCACGCCGCGTTCCATACCGATGCCGTGGTCGCCATCGCCCGCGACGGCGTCAATCCGGCCAAATTCTTCGGCATTATCGATAACCGTCTGCGCGACCGCGTCGATCATCCGCATGACGTTGACGGCAACTTCTCTCGACGCCGGACTCCCCTGCGGGATTTTTACCGCGCCGCTCTGCTCCAGCTGCTGCGGATCGAGCGGTTGATGCGGGAGTACGGAGCCACGGTTAAAGGCTGGGGTGGTGGCGGGCGCAAGCCACAGCCTTTCCAGCTCGTCATCAAACCAGACGAAAGTCATCGACATTCCGGCCATATTGAAGCTGGTCACAAACTCGCCGATCTGCACGTCGGCAATCACGACGTCGGCGGCCTGCAGAAGCTGGTGTACGTCATGCCAGAACACGAACAGCTCTTCATATTTGACCGAACCCAGGCCGTTAATAATCACCCCCAGACGCGCGCCTTTCGTTTGCGCAATGGTCTGCGGGCGCTCTTCCAGCAGGGTGGTGGTCAGCATACGCGCCAGTTCGGCGGAGGGGACCATATCGAGTTCGCTGATCCCCGGCTCGCCATGGATACCCATGCCGAAGCCCATTTTCCCTTCCGGAATGGTGAACAAAGGTTGTTCCGCGCCGGGGAAGGTACAGCCGCTGAAGGCCAGGCCCAGCGAACGCGTTTGTTCGTTGGCGCGGCGGGAAATCGCCAGCACTTCGGCCAGCGAATCGCCACGCTCGGCTGCCGCTGCCGCCGCTTTAAAGACCACCAGGTCGCCGGCTACGCCGCGGCGCTTCTCTTTTTCCGCCAGCGGTGCGCTGGAAATATCATCGGTGATGGCGATGGTTTCGCAGGGAATACCTTCCGCCCGCAGCCGCTCGCAGGCCAGGCCGAAATGGAGCACATCGCCGGCATAGTTGCCGAACATCAGCAGGACGCCGCCGCCGTTATTAGCGGCGCGCGCCACGGAGCAGATTTGCTGGGCGGAAGGGGAGGCAAAAAGATTGCCCATTGCCGCGCCATGGGCCAGCCCCTGGCCGACCAGTCCGGCAAAGGCGGGGTAATGCCCCGATCCGCCTCCGACCACGATAGCCACGCTGCCTGCTTTACTTTGGGTGTTGCGCACCACGCCGCCGGGAACCTGCCGCACCAGCGAGGCATGTGCGCTGACAAAGCCCGCCACCATTTCTTTTGCGAAGTCTGACGGTCGGTTAAAAATCCAGGTCATTTTTTCTTCTCCAGATGATTTGCATTTATTACCCCAGCCGCCATTTCCTGGCCTTTGTATAACCATCACAAATGAACGCTAGCAGATCGTTTGCTTCAATCAAATGTTCAGTGGGTGGATATGTGATCATGGTCGTGATTTGACGAATAAAGCTAATTTTTGCGCAATCCTCCCTTTTTAAGCGCAGGTTTTCTTGCTAAACATTATTGCATACGAACATGCAGTGAACTTTAGTTCAGTTATGTCGCCAGGAATTCCAGCCGGAAACCATCACATGAGCGGCTAATGAACATAAGTTCGATGCGACCACCGTAATCCATGAGGTAAAAAAATATGTTGAAAGTCGCAATCGGGGCGGATGACGCCGCCACCGGACTTAAAAATCTGGTAAAGGAACATCTGCAACAGAAAGAGATTGAGGTCGTCGACTTTAGCCACGACGTGGTGGGGAATGAGCAGATGTATCCGGATATCGCCTTCAACCTGGCTTCGGCTATCCGCGAAGGGGAGTTTGAGCGCGGGCTTTTATTCTGCGGTACCGGCATCGGGATGGCGATTGTCGCCAATAAAGTTCCTGGCGTTCGCGCGGCGCAGTGTCATGACATTTACTCAGCTGAGCGTGCCCGTAAAAGCAATAACGCGCAAATTATGACCCTGGGCGCACGGGTAGTGGGGAGCGAGCTGGCGTTAATGTTGGTCGATGCCTGGCTGGCCGCTGAATTTGAAGCCGGACGATCCGGGCCGAAGGTGAAACGTATCGCTTATTACGAAACGCTTGTTCACCCGGATGGCGCCGCCCGGTCAGATGAATGATGAATAAAGGAGTCATCACGATGACTATTCTGGAAAAGCTGAAAGAAGTGACCACCGTCGTCGCGGACAGCGGCGATATTACCGCGATCCGCGAATACCATCCGCAGGATGCGACGACCAATCCGTCGCTGATCCTGAAAGCTGCCGCGCAACCGCTTTATCGCCCGTTGATTACGCAGGCCATCGCCTGGGCCTGTGAACAGGGCGGGACGGCGCAGACGCGCCTGATCAACGCCAGCGATAAACTGGCGGTCAACATTGGCCTGGAACTGCTGCGCCAGGTGCCGGGCAAAGTCTCTACCGAGGTTGACGCGCGCCTCTCCTTCGACCGCGGGCTGTGCGTCGCAAAAGCGCGTAAACTGATTCGTCTGTATGAGGATGAAGGCATCGATCGCGCTCGCGTGCTGATCAAGCTGGCCGCGACCTGGCAGGGGATTAAAGCGGCGGAGGAGCTGGAGCGGGAAGGTATCCACTGTAACCTGACGCTGCTCTTTTCATTTGCCCAGGCGCGCGCCTGTGCCGAAGCGGGCGTATGGCTGATTTCACCGTTTGTCGGGCGTATTTACGACTGGTACCGCGACCGTCAACTGCTGGAAGATGAAAGCCCACAGAACGATCCGGGCGTTATCTCGGTACGCAACATCTATGAGTACTACAAAAAACATCGTTACCCAACGGTCATCATGGGGGCGAGCTTTCGTAAACCGGAGCAGGTTATCGCTCTGGCCGGCTGCGACCGTCTGACCATTGCCCCTGCGCTGCTGGAAGCGCTCAGCCGGATGGAGGGGGAACTCGCCGTGGCGCTGGTGCCTCCCGTTGCCGGCGAGATACCGCCGTCGCCCCTGAGCGAAGCCGAGTTTTACTGGCTGCACAACCAGGACCCGATGGCCGTCGATAAGCTGGCTGAAGGGATCCGTTTATTTGCTCAGGACCAGGAGAAGCTGGAGTCGATGTTGAGCGAGCTGCTGGAAAAACAGGAGGCCGTAAATGTCATCGCGTAAGACGCTGGCCAATGCGCTTCGTGCGCTGAGCATGGATGCGGTACAGAAAGCCAAATCCGGCCACCCGGGTGCCCCGATGGGTATGGCTGACATTGCCGAAGTCCTGTGGCGTGATTTCCTGAACCATAACCCGAA
>NZ_JBJDNH010000022.1:0-97382 GCF_044900465.1 Klebsiella sp. NPDC088457
TGACGTTGACACCATGCTGGACACTCTGCGTAAGCAGCAGGCTACCTGGAAAGACAAAGACGGCGCTGTGGATGCAGAAGATCGCGTAACCATCGACTTCACCGGTTCTGTTGACGGCGAAGAGTTCGAAGGCGGCAAAGCGTCTGACTTCGTACTGGCGATGGGCCAGGGGCGTATGATCCCAGGCTTTGAAGACGGTATCAAAGGCCGCAAAGCGGGCGAAGAGTTCACTATCGACGTGACCTTCCCGGAAGAATACCACGCAGAAAACCTGAAAGGTAAAGCGGCTAAATTCGTTATCAACCTGAAGAAAGTGGAAGAGCGTGAACTGCCGGAACTGACTGCTGAATTCATCAAACGTTTCGGCGTTGAAGATGGTTCCGTAGAAGGTCTGCGCGCTGAAGTGCGTAAAAACATGGATCGCGAGCTGAAAGGCGCCGTGCGTAACCGCGTTAAGTCTCAGGCCATCGAAGGTCTGGTAAAAGCTAACGAAATCGACGTTCCGTCTGCCCTGATCGACAGCGAAATCGACGTTCTGCGTCGTCAGGCTGCTCAGCGTTTCGGTGGTAACGAGAACCAGGCGCTGGAACTGCCGCGCGAGCTGTTCGAAGAGCAGGCTAAACGCCGCGTGGTTGTCGGTCTGCTGCTGGGCGAAGTGATTCGCACCAACGAGCTGAAAGCTGACGAAGAGCGCGTTAAGGGCCTGATCGAAGAGATGGCTTCTGCATACGAAGATCCGAAAGAAGTTGTTGAGTTCTACAGCAAAAACAACGAACTGATGGACAACATGCGTAACGTTGCGCTGGAAGAGCAGGCTGTGGAAGCCGTTCTGGCAAAAGCGAAAGTGTCTGAAAAAGCGACCACTTTCAGCGAGCTGATGAACCAGCAGGCGTAATTTCGCCCCCGGTTTAAGGTTCAGATAAAACCCGTTGCCGCGAGGCTACGGGTTTTTTTTTATCGCAACGATAGCTTCTGCGTGAGTGCGAAAACGCGATATCAATGATAGCGTTACGGCAAAAGGTTGTTATGCTTGAATTACGATGGCATCGTCCCCATTACCAGGAGACGGCACTGCACGCGTGAAATCATGCATAATGACGCAGCGTGGCTATCCCGAGTCGTTCAGGCTGCCAATATGCAGGTAATTTGAATGATGACGGGTAGAAGGCTCTGGCTGATAATCCGTCCATAAGGTTACAATCAGTGCAGCAGGTTTATTCAAAATTAATCCAGGAGACGGAAATGTCATACAGTGGCGAACGAGATAACTTTGCACCCCATATGGCCCTGGTGCCGATGGTCATTGAACAGACCTCGCGCGGTGAACGTTCTTTTGATATCTATTCCCGTCTGCTCAAGGAACGCGTTATCTTTCTGACCGGCCAGGTGGAAGACCACATGGCGAACCTGATCGTGGCGCAGATGCTTTTTCTGGAAGCAGAGAACCCGGAAAAAGACATTTATTTGTACATTAACTCTCCGGGCGGGGTGATCACCGCCGGCATGTCGATTTACGACACCATGCAGTTCATCAAGCCTGACGTGAGCACCATCTGTATGGGGCAGGCGGCATCCATGGGCGCCTTCCTGCTGACCGCAGGGGCGAAGGGCAAGCGTTTCTGCCTGCCGAATTCCCGGGTGATGATCCACCAGCCGCTGGGCGGCTATCAGGGGCAGGCGACGGATATTGAAATTCACGCCCGCGAGATCCTGAAAGTGAAAGGCCGAATGAATGAACTGATGGCACACCATACGGGTCAATCCCTTGAGCAGATCGAGAACGACACCGAGCGTGACCGTTTCTTGTCAGCATCGGAAGCGGTGGAATACGGCCTGGTCGATTCCATTTTGACCCATCGTAATTGATGCCCCTGGCGTAAGGGTGCCGCTATACTTGTCTGAAGTAGGGCGGCACAACGCTGATAAGCGGCTTGCGCCTGAGAATGGCATTTGCGTCGTCGTGTGCGGCACAAAGAACTTAATAAGAGGTTTGGACTCATGACAGATAAACGCAAAGATGGTTCGGGCAAACTGTTGTATTGCTCTTTTTGCGGCAAAAGCCAGCATGAAGTGCGTAAGCTGATCGCCGGGCCATCCGTGTATATCTGCGACGAATGCGTTGATTTATGTAACGACATCATTCGCGAAGAGATTAAAGAAGTCGCGCCGCATCGCGAGCGCAGCGCGCTGCCGACTCCGCACGAAATCCGCCACCACCTGGACGATTACGTTATCGGCCAGGAACCGGCGAAGAAAGTGCTGGCAGTGGCGGTATACAACCACTACAAACGTCTGCGCAATGGCGATACCAGCAACGGCGTTGAGCTGGGGAAAAGCAACATTCTGCTGATCGGGCCGACGGGCTCCGGTAAAACGCTGCTGGCGGAAACGCTGGCGCGTCTGCTGGATGTGCCGTTCACCATGGCTGACGCCACCACCCTGACCGAAGCCGGTTATGTGGGCGAGGATGTTGAAAACATCATCCAGAAGCTGCTGCAGAAATGCGACTACGACGTGCAGAAAGCGCAGCGCGGTATCGTGTATATCGATGAAATCGACAAAATTTCCCGTAAATCGGATAACCCGTCGATTACCCGCGATGTCTCCGGCGAAGGCGTGCAGCAGGCGCTGTTGAAGCTGATTGAAGGCACCGTTGCCGCGGTGCCGCCGCAGGGCGGGCGTAAGCATCCGCAGCAGGAGTTCTTGCAGGTTGATACCTCCAAGATTCTGTTTATTTGCGGCGGCGCATTTGCCGGCCTGGATAAGGTCATTTCCCATCGTGTAGAGACCGGTTCTGGTATTGGTTTCGGCGCGACGGTGAAAGCCAAATCTGACAAAGCGAGCGAAGGTGAGCTGCTGTCCCAGGTTGAACCGGAAGATCTGATCAAATTCGGTCTGATTCCTGAGTTCATCGGCCGTCTGCCGGTGGTGGCGACCCTTAACGAGCTGAGCGAGGAAGCGCTGATTCAGATCCTGAAAGAGCCGAAAAATGCCCTGACCAAACAGTATCAGGCGTTGTTCAATCTGGAAGGCGCTGAGCTGGAGTTCCGTGACGAAGCGCTGGATGCTATCGCCAAGAAAGCGATGGCGCGTAAAACCGGCGCTCGTGGCCTGCGTTCCATCGTAGAAGCGGCTCTGCTTGATACCATGTACGATCTTCCGTCGATGGAAGACGTGGAAAAAGTGGTTATTGACGCTTCGGTCATCGACGGGCAAAGCAAGCCGTTGCTGATTTATGGCAAACCGGAAGCGCAGCAGGCGTCTGGTGAATAATTAGCCAAATCGCTCAAGTAGTTAACTAAAAAGGGGGGATTTTATCCCCCCTTTTATTTTTCCTGCATTCCCGCCGTTGAATGTGTGGAATACATCCCCATATACTGGATTACATATTAACGGCGACGCGATCAAGAATCGTGCCGTCGGCTACCTGGCGGACTTTAAACTAAGAGAGAGCTCTATGAATCCTGAGCGTTCTGAACGCATTGAAATCCCCGTATTGCCGTTGCGCGATGTGGTGGTTTATCCGCACATGGTCATACCCCTGTTTGTAGGGCGGGAAAAATCTATCCGTTGTCTTGAAGCGGCTATGGACCATGATAAAAAAATCATGCTGGTTGCGCAGAAAGAAGCTTCGACGGATGAGCCGGGTGTAAATGATCTTTTCACCGTCGGGACCGTGGCGTCAATTTTACAGATGCTGAAGCTGCCTGATGGCACCGTCAAAGTGCTGGTTGAAGGCCTGCAGCGCGCACGTATTTCCGCATTATCTGACAATGGCGAGCATTTTTCCGCGAAGGCGGAGTACCTCGAATCGCCGGCGATCGATGAACGCGAACAAGAAGTCCTGGTGCGCACCGCAATCGGTCAGTTTGAAGGCTATATCAAACTGAATAAAAAAATTCCGCCGGAAGTGCTGACGTCGCTGAACAGCATCGACGATCCCGCGCGTCTGGCAGATACCATCGCTGCGCACATGCCTCTGAAGCTGGCTGATAAGCAGTCCGTGCTCGAGATGTCCGACGTTAACGAACGTCTGGAATATCTGATGGCGATGATGGAATCAGAAATCGATCTGCTGCAGGTTGAGAAGCGTATTCGCAACCGTGTGAAAAAGCAGATGGAGAAATCTCAGCGTGAGTACTATCTGAATGAGCAGATGAAAGCCATCCAGAAAGAGCTCGGCGAGATGGATGACGCGCCGGACGAGAACGAAGCGCTGAAGCGCAAGATCGACGCGGCAAAAATGCCGAAAGAGGCAAAAGAAAAAACCGAAGCGGAACTGCAAAAGCTGAAGATGATGTCGCCGATGTCGGCGGAAGCGACCGTCGTACGTGGCTACATCGACTGGATGGTGCAGGTGCCGTGGAACGCGCGTAGCAAGGTCAAAAAAGATCTGCGACAGGCGCAGGAGATCCTCGATACTGACCATTATGGTCTGGAGCGCGTGAAGGATCGTATCCTTGAGTATCTCGCAGTGCAGAGCCGCGTTAACAAGCTCAAAGGGCCGATCCTGTGCCTGGTCGGGCCGCCGGGGGTAGGTAAAACCTCGCTGGGCCAGTCTATCGCTAAAGCGACCGGACGTAAGTACGTACGCATGGCGCTGGGCGGCGTGCGCGATGAGGCGGAAATCCGCGGCCATCGTCGTACCTATATTGGCTCTATGCCGGGCAAACTGATCCAGAAAATGGCGAAAGTGGGGGTTAAAAACCCGCTGTTCCTGCTGGATGAGATCGACAAAATGTCCTCCGACATGCGCGGCGATCCGGCTTCGGCACTGCTGGAAGTTCTTGATCCTGAACAGAACGTGGCCTTTAACGACCACTATCTGGAAGTGGACTACGATCTCAGCGATGTCATGTTTGTGGCGACCTCTAACTCCATGAATATTCCGGCGCCGCTGCTGGACCGCATGGAAGTGATTCGTCTCTCCGGGTATACCGAAGATGAAAAACTGAACATCGCCAAACGTCACCTGCTGTCGAAGCAGATTGAGCGTAATGCGCTGAAGAAAGGCGAGCTGACCGTTGAGGACAGCGCTATCGTCGGGATTATTCGCTATTACACCCGTGAGGCGGGCGTGCGTGGACTGGAGCGTGAAATCTCCAAACTGTGCCGTAAAGCGGTTAAACAGCTGCTGCTGGATAAGTCCCTGAAACACATCACCATTAACGGCGATAATCTGCATGATTTCCTCGGCGTGCAGCGCTATGACTACGGTCGCGCGGATAGTGAAAACCGCGTCGGTCAGGTTACCGGCCTGGCGTGGACGGAGGTGGGCGGCGATCTGCTGACCATTGAAACCGCCTGCGTACCGGGTAAAGGCAAGCTGACCTATACCGGTTCGCTGGGTGAAGTGATGCAGGAGTCGATCCAGGCTGCGTTGACCGTGGTACGTTCGCGGGCGGATAAGCTGGGTATTAACCCGGACTTCTACGAAAAACGCGATATTCACGTTCACGTTCCGGAAGGGGCGACGCCGAAAGATGGCCCGAGCGCCGGTATCGCTATGTGTACCGCGCTGGTTTCCTGTCTGACGGGGAACCCGGTACGTGCCGATGTCGCGATGACAGGGGAAATTACCCTGCGTGGACAGGTATTGCCAATCGGCGGTTTGAAGGAAAAACTGCTGGCGGCCCATCGCGGTGGTATTAAGACTGTTCTGATTCCTGATGAAAACAAACGCGACCTTGAAGAAATTCCAGATAACGTTATCGCCGATTTAGATATCCATCCGGTGAAACGAATCGAAGAAGTTCTGACACTTGCGTTGCAGAACGAGCCTTTCGGCATGCAGGTTGTGACGGCGAAATAGTGACTTCGCGCAAATTGCGTTAATAAAAATAGGGCTGGTAAGTAAATTCGTACTTGCCAGCCTTTTTTTGTGTAGCTAACTTAGATCGCTGGCAGGGGGTCATCTACAACTCTGTTGTAAGGGCATGACAGTCCTGATATAACTGCTGCGCGGTCGCACCACGAAGGATTCTGGTGCGATATAAATTATAAAGAGAGGAAGAGAACAGTGAATAAATCTCAACTGATTGACAAAATTGCTGCGGGTGCGGACATTTCTAAAGCTGCAGCCGGACGTGCGTTAGATGCTTTAATTGCTTCTGTTACTGAATCTCTGCAGGCTGGGGATGACGTTGCGCTGGTCGGGTTTGGTACCTTTGCTGTGAAAGAGCGTGCTGCCCGTACAGGCCGCAACCCGCAAACCGGTAAAGAAATTACCATTGCAGCGGCTAAAGTCCCGGGGTTCCGTGCCGGTAAAGCGCTGAAAGACGCGGTAAACTGATCGGCTTCCCGTCAGGGAATGTGACGAAGTACAAGGGCGCATCGTGAGATGTGCCTTTTTTATTTGTCCGGAACTCGACTTTATCGGTGTTTGTGCGCACTTGTGGGCTGACAATCACCCCGTTTTCTTGTCAAAATAGGCCCTCACGCGCGGCAGCCATCACGTGCTATGCTGCGCGAGCTAAAGTCATCTACAGCGGAGCGTTGTTACACCATGATGGACAACCTACGCACGGCCGCCAACAGCGTCGTGCTCAAGATTATTTTCGGTATTATCATTGTCTCGTTCATTTTGACCGGGGTGAGTGGTTACCTGATTGGCGGCAGCAGCAACTATGCCGCGAAAGTTAATGACCAGGAGATTGGTCGCTCGCAGTTTGAAAATGCCGTTGCCAGCGAACGTAACCGCATGCAGCAGCAGCTTGGCGATCGGTTCTCTGAACTGGCGGCCAACGAAAACTACATGAAAACCATGCGTCAGCAGGTGTTGAACCGTCTTATCGATGAATCGCTGCTGGACCAGTACGCCCGTGAGCTTGGTCTGAGCGTCAGCGACAATCAGGTAAAACAAGCCATCTTCCAGACTCAGGCTTTCCAGACTAACGGCAAATTTGATAACGAACGCTTTGGCGGCATCGTGAATCAAATGGGCATGACCACCGATCAGTACGCGCAGGCGCTGCGTAACCAGCTGACCACTCAGCAACTGATTAATGCCGTTGCCGGTACCGACTTTATGCTGCCGGGCGAATCTGACCAGCTGGCGGCGTTAGTTTCTCAGCAGCGCGTGGTGCGTGAAGCAACCATCGATGTGAATGCGCTGGCGGCGAAACAGACGGTGACCGATGCGGAAATCAACGCTTACTACCAGCAGAACCAGGCGCGTTTTATGGCGCCAGAGCAGTTCCGCGTTAGCTACATCAAAATGGATGCCGCTAGCATGCAGGAGAACGCTTCTGACGCAGAAATTCAGTCATGGTATGACCAGCACCAGGATCAGTTCACGCAACCGCAGCGTAATCGTTACAGCGTGATTCAGACGAAAACCGAAGCGGATGCCCAGGCGGTGGTGGATGAGCTGAAAAAAGGCACAGATTTCGCCACCCTGGCGAAAGAAAAATCTACCGACATTATTTCTGCCCGCAACGGCGGCGATATGGGATGGATGGACGATGCCGCGACGGTACCTGAGCTGAAAGATGCCGGTCTGAAAGAAAAAGGCCAGCTGTCTGGCGTGATTAAATCTTCCGTCGGTTTCCTGGTGGTGCGTCTTGATGATGTGCAGCCGGCACAGGTTAAACCGCTGGCCGAAGTACGCGATGATATTGCGGCGAAAGTTAAGCAGGAAAAAGCGCTGGATGCTTACTACGCGCTGCAACAGAAAGTGAGCGACGCGGCCAGCAACGATAACGAATCTCTGGCAGGCGCTGCGCAGGCTGCGAATGTGAAAGTGGTTGAAACCGGCTGGTTTGGTCATGACAACCTGCCGGAAGAGCTGAACTTTAAACCGGTCTCCGACGCGATCTTCAACGGCGGTCTGGTGGGCGAAAACGGTACGCCGGGCAGCAACTCCGATATCATCACCGTGGATGGCGATCGCGCATTTGTCCTGCGCATCAGCGATCATAAAGCGGAAGCGGTGAAACCGCTGGCGGAAGTGAAAGCGCAGGTTACCGATATCGTGAAGCACACCAAAGCTGAACAGCAGGCGAAGCTGGATGCCGACAAGCTGCTGGCGGCGCTGAAAGATGGCAAAGGTGACGAGGCGATGAAAGCGGCGGGCTTAAGCTTCAGCGCAGCGCAGACGCTGGCACGTACCGGTCAGGATCCATTAAGTCAGGCGGCATTTGCCCTGCCGCTGCCGCAGCAGGGGAAAGCCAGCTACGGCGTGGGGAGTGACATGAAAGGTAACGTTGTGCTGCTGGCGCTGGATGAAGTGAAAGCAGGCGACATGCCGGAAGCGCAGAAAAAAGCCATGGTGCAAGGTATTACGCAGAACAATGCCCAGATTGCTTTCGAAGCGCTGATGAGCAACCTGCGTAAATCAGCGAAAATTAAGCTCGGCGATATCGTCGACCAGCAGCAATAATTTCGCGGCGCTTCGCAAAGCTCAGTAACGTGATGTAATCCCCAAAGGCCGCTTTCGCGGCCTTTTCCATTTCTCTGTTTTGCCTTTTGTCCTCATGTTTCTTGCTCGTTATCGTAGCCTTGCTGTCAACACACAAGGAGATCACAGCATGAAACGAGGTATCACAACGATGATTGCCGCCACCGTACTGTTCTGTGCGGCGGGAAGTCAGATGGCGCTGGCGGCATCGACCAGCGGTAAAGCCGCGGCGGCAAAGGAGAGCGTACAGGCGCCGCAGGATAAAGCGCCTGAGACGCTCAACCCCATGCCGGGCGCTGCCAGGGTCAGTATCAACAGCGCCAGTGCGGAGGAGCTGATGCAGGCGATGAACGGCGTCGGCCTGAAAAAAGCGCAGGCCATTGTCAGCTATCGTGAAGAATATGGGCCGTTTAAAACCGTGGACGATCTCAAGCAGGTTCCCGGAATGGGGCATTCCCTGGTTGAGAGAAATCTGTCGCATTTGACGTTGTAATTTACCTATGGGGCTTGCACAGCCGCAAATTTTTGCCAGACTAAAGAGGTTACACCAGTGGTGTGACCTCTGACCTCAATATGACAATAAGACTAAGGCACTTGCGCTATGCAGACACAAATCAAAGTTCGCGGCTATCATCTGGATGTTTATCAGCACGTTAACAACGCTCGCTATCTTGAGTTTCTTGAGGAGGCTCGTTGGGATGGCCTGGAGAACAGTGCCGCATTTCACTGGATGACCGCACGTAACATCGCCTTTGTGGTGGTGAACATAAATATCAACTACCGTCGCCCGGCGGTACTGGGGGATGTGTTAACCGTGACCAGCCACCTGCAGCAGCTTAATGGTAAAAGCGGCACCTTAAACCAGACGGTCACGCTAAATCCTGAAGGTGAAGTGGTGGCGGATGCGGTAATTACGTTTGTCTGCATTGATTTAAAAACCCAGAAAGCGCTGCCGCTGGACGGTGAACTGCGTGAGAAGCTGGAACAGATGGAGATGTAAGAATGCACCCCGCTAAGCGCAGCGCGAGCGGGGGGAGGCGTTCCCGGATAGCGGCGCAAGCGCCTTATCCGGTCTACCGGCTGCAGCATCTGGTAGCCCCGCTAAGCGCAGCGCGAGCGGGGGCGTGGTGCAGAGGGTTTATTTCAACCCGGTTTTTTGTTTCATCACCGTCATCACGCCGACCTTATCGGCCAGGTACTGATGCAGGCCGTTGGCGCGCAGGTTACAGGCGGCGCACTGCCCGCAGCCGTCACCTTTAATGCCGTTATAGCAGGTCAGGGTTTCGCGACGTACCCGCTCCAGCTGGCCCCAGTAGTCCGCCAGCGCCCAGGTTTCGGCTTTGTTCAGCCACATTAGCGGGGTTTCGAAGCGGATATCCTTCGCCATACCCAGGCTAACGGCGTGGTGGAGCGCTTTGACGAACTCGTCGCGGCAGTCCGGATAGCCGGAAAAATCGGTTTCGCAGACGCCGGTAATAATGGCTTCCGCTTTGACCTGATAGGCATAAATCGCCGCCAGGGTTAAAAACAGAATATTACGCCCGGGAACGAAAGTATTAGGGATCCCGCTGGCATCCGGCGCGTAGTCCGGTACCGGGATGTTATCGCGGGTCAGGCTGCTGACCGCCAGCTCATTGAGCAGCGTCACATCCAGCACCTTATGAGCGACGGCACCAAGCGTCAGCGCCAGCTCGCGAGCCACGTCAATTTCCGCGCGGTGGCGTTGTCCATAATCAAAAGTGACGCAATGCACTTCATCATACTGTTTCAGAGCCTGCACCAGGCAGGTCGTTGAATCTTGTCCTCCGCTGAAGACAACTACGGCGCGTTTCATGGCAATTCCTGACTATCGAAGTGAAAGCGATATGGTAGCGCTTGATGAGCGCGGCGACCAGCTTCATCACGGCGCTGATGCCGGCAGCCAGGCACTGGCGAAATCAAACCAGCCGCGGGCATTGAGCCGCAGGCCATTTACGCCCGGCGGGGCGCTGATGCGATAATTGTAATTAAACAGCGGCGTCATGATGGCATCATCCATCAGAATGTTGAAGACGTTGCGCAGCGCTTCGTTACGGCTACGTTCTTCCGGCTGAGCCTGGACGGCATCGAGCGTCGCCTGCAAATGCGCATATTGCGCCCCGGTCAGCAAATTAGGCCACATCGTATCGCAGCGCAGCCACTGTTCCAGCGTATATTCCGGCGCTTCACCAATCAGGCGATCGCCCATGACCAAATCCGCCCGGGCCAGATCCTGGCAACCCTCCCAATTTTTCGCGTCGTGAAAAATGAGTGTCAGTTGGCAACCGAGGGCGGCAAGCCGCTGGCGAAGCTGTTGCGCCATCGCATGCAGTTCGACGGGAAGGTGGTACAGCAGCGTCAGTTTCCCCGGCAGCGGAACGTCCTGATTCTCCGGCCCCTGGGGTATTGACCAGCCGGGTAGCACTGCATTGCTGGGCGTGATCAGATCTTCGTCCAGAGGAAGCGTTTCCAGCAGTGAAGAACGGTGGATCAACGACACCAGCCGTTGAGCCTGGGCTTTACTGAGCCGACGGCTCTGGCGCAGCGTCAAATAGCAAAAGCCAAGGCTAATGCTATTACTGACCTGACGAAGATTCGTCAGCTCGTCCGGGTCGCCAATGGTGATCTGCACCGGGTGACGGCAGCTGGTGCCCAAATTCTGTTCAAACAGCTGGGGGGTGATCCAGTACTCTACGGCCTGGATCAGGGGATGATTCAGATGATAACGCGGATGGTTTTCCAGCCTGACCAGCTCCGGGCTGAACAGCTTCAGGCGGAACGGGCCGCTGCCAAGGCTGGGATCGTCGGGGTGCGCCAGCACGCTACAGTAGCTCGCCAGGCGAAACGGTAGCCAGTAATCCGGGCGGTGCAGGGTGATGGTCAGACATTGGGCATGGGTGATATCAATCCGGCTAATACTGGCAAACAGCGTGCGTAAGGCCGGCAGCTTGAGCAACATCAGCAGCCGTTGCCGAAGCTGCGGCGTTTCTATCGGGTCACCGTTATGCCAGAACAACGTCGAGCGGATATAAAAATGCCAGCGTAGACCGTCCGGCGACACCTGCCAGTGGTGGGCTAAATCGCCTATCGGCGAGGTACTTTGCGCATCAAAGCGCGTCAGGCCGGAAAAAATTTGCCCGGCGAGATGCTGCTCCGCCCGGCCGGGAAGAAAACCGGGACGTAGCGCTTCAAGCGGGCGGTAATAGGGAATACGCAGGGTGGGCGTGTTATTTTGCCATTGGCCGCCAAGAAACGGGGACAGCAGCGCTTTAAGTTCCACCGGCGCCAGCTGCGCCAGCTCCAGCGCATTTTTCTGCTGCCCGTTATTCAGCGCCTGTTCCATCATTTCATTACGCAACGTTTCCGGCGCTTTGTGAAAAGTGAGGGTGCCGCGCTTTCCGCGACCGGAACTGGCCTGCCAGCTTAGCCAGCCGGCCTGCTGAGCCTGGCGCAGCAGCGTGCGAATATGGCGTTCGCTGCAAAAACAGCGTTCAGCCAGTTCACCGACGGTGGCCTGCTGCGCCGCGCCGGAGGAGGGCAGCCAGAGGCGCTGGTACTGGTTTAGTCGATTCAGTAATCTCATATTACACTTCGTCCTTCAACCTGCCTCTGCGTTGGCTACGGTCGCTCACCCCGGCCACTGCCTGGAGTAAGCTCCCGGGATTCGCTCGTTCGCGGTCGGCGCGGGCGCCGTTTATAAACCCGGAACAATAAAAAATATCTATTCACTATTACTTCCGTATATATCAGGCAATACTGGAACACAAGCAAAATCCACCCCCCTCCCTGGGAGCAGAACATGGCAAGACTCGCGGCATTTGATATGGACGGCACGCTGTTGCTGCCGGACCATCGTCTGGGAACGTCGACGCTGGCAACGCTGAAGCGTCTGCGTGAGCGCGACATCACCCTGACCTTTGCCACGGGACGCCATGCGCTGGAGATGCGCCATGTGATCGGCGAGTTCTCGCTGGATGCCTACTTAATTACCGGCAACGGCACGCGTATTCACTCTCTGGATGGGGAGGAGCTGCACCGCAGCGATCTTGATCCGGGCGTCGCGGAAGTGGTGCTGCACCGCCGCTGGGAGACCGCGGCCAGCATGCATGTGTTTAATGACGGCGGTTGGTTTACCGGCAAGGAAATTCCCGACCTTCTCAAGGCGCACGTCTTTAGCGGTTTCCGCTATCAGATTGTCGATCCGCAGCGGATGCCGCTCGATAAAGTCACCAAGGTCTGTTTCTGTGGCGATCATGAAGATCTCCGGCGACTAGAAGTGCAGCTGAGCGCAGCGCTTGCCGATCGCGCCCATATCTGTTTTTCCGCGTTCGATTGTCTGGAAGTGCTGCCAACTGGCTGTAATAAAGGCGCGGCGCTGGAGGTGCTGAGCCAGCATCTTGGCCTGTCCATGCAGGATTGTATGGCGTTTGGTGACGCGATGAATGATTGCGAGATGCTTGGCAGCGTCGGGCGTGGCGTCATTATGGGCAACGCGATGCCGCAGCTCAAAGCTGAACTGCCGCATTTACCGGTTATCGGAGACTGCCGTCATGAGGCGGTCTCCCATTTTTTAACTCATTGGCTGGATAACCCTGATCTTCCTTATTCCCCCGAATAAATAGACGCTTCCAGCAAGCCAGACACCGCGGTGTCTGGCTTTTTTTTATTGCGCCTTCACCATTTGCGCAATTTTTGCCTGCCACGGCGCGATATCACCGATATGGCTCGCCACCCACTGCGGGTTGTAATAGCTTTCCAGATAGCGTTCGCCGCTATCGCACAGCAGAGTGACGATCGAACCTGAGCGGCCTTCCGCGCGCATCCTTATCGCAAGCTCAAGCACGCCCCACATATTGGTGCCGGTCGAAGCGCCGACCTTACGCCCGAGCAGCGTTTCCAGCCACAGGGCGGTGGCGACGCTGGCGGCATCCGGCACCCGCAGCATTTCATCGACGACGTCAGGAATAAATGACGGCTCGACGCGCGGGCGGCCAATCCCTTCAATCTTACTGCCGACCGGACTGCGCAGGCTGGCATCGCGGCTTTGCCAGTAATCGAGAAAGACCGAATTCTGTGGGTCAACCACCAGCAGCCGGGTGTCATAGCCCTGGCAGCGGATATAGCGGCCAATCGTTGCCGAGGTGCCGCCGGTGCCCGCGCTCATCACAATATAAGAGGGCTGCGGATGGGGTTCATGGGTCATCTGACGGAAGATGCTGTTAGCAATATTGTTATTGCCGCGCCAGTCGGTAGCGCGCTCGGCGAAGGTGAACTGATCCATATAATGGCCGTTCAGCTCGCGGGCCAGCATCTCGGATGCGGCATAAATTTCGCAGGCGCTGTCGACAAAGTGGCAGCGACCGCCATAAAACTCAATCTGTTCAATTTTACGTTTCGCCGTGCAGGAGGGCATTACGGCGATAAAGGGCAGGTCTAGCAGCCGTGCAAAATAGGCTTCAGAGACCGCGGTCGAGCCGGAAGATGACTCAATAATCGTCGTCCCCTCTTTAATCCAGCCATTACACAGGCCGTAAAGGAACAGCGAGCGCGCCAGGCGGTGTTTCAGGCTGCCGGTGGGATGGGTGCTTTCATCCTTCAGGTAGATCTGAATTCCAGGGAACCCCGGCAGCGCCAGGCGAATAAGGTGCGTATCGGCGGATCGCTGATAATCGGCGTTGATTTCACTCATCGCGTGTTTTACCCAGGCGCTATTCATCGTCATTTCCTGTTTGTCATTTTGTGCCCAGCTTAGCGGAACTTACAGGAAAAATTGTTGCTATTTAGCCTTTCAATTACAATTAAAGGAGTAAATTTTTCTCCCGAGGCGCCCTATGTTAGATAAAATTGACCGAAAGCTGCTTTCTTTGTTGCAAACAGACTGCACCCTCTCTTTGCAGGCGCTGGCTGATGCCGTTAATCTGACCACCACACCCTGCTGGAAACGCCTGAAGCGGCTTGAAGATGACGGCATTCTGCGCGGGCGCGTGGCGCTGCTGGATGCCGAAAAGCTTGGGCTCGGTCTGACGGCTTTTGTGCTGATTAAGACCCAGCATCACAGCAGCGAGTGGTACTGCCGTTTCGTCAGCGAGGTCACGCAGATGGCGGAGGTTCTCGGCTTCTGGCGGATGGCGGGAGAGTATGATTATCTGCTGCGGGTGCAGGTGGCGGATATGAAACGCTATGACGATTTTTATAAACGGCTGGTGAACAGCGTACCGGGGCTCTCCGATGTCACTTCGAGTTTCGCCATGGAACAGATAAAATACACCACTGCCTTGCCCATTGATTAACGGCTTTTGCCGCGACGATTTCTACACTCAGGATTTAACTGCTTGCGATTATTTGCTCAACTTAGCTGGTACTTCCGCCGGGAGTGGCGCCGTTATCTCGGCGCCGTCGCCCTGCTGGCCATTATCGCCGTCTTACAGCTGGTCCCGCCTAAAGTGGTGGGGATCGTGGTCGACGGCGTCACCAGACAACATTACACCGCAGAGAAGGTGTGGATGTGGATCGGGCTGCTGGTTCTGATCGCGGTGATGGTCTATCTGCTGCGCTATGTCTGGCGCGTGCTGCTTTTTGGCGCCTCTTATCAGCTGGCCGTGGAGCTGCGGGAGGACTTTTATCGTCAGCTCAGCCGCCAGCATCCGGCCTTTTACCTGCGCCACCGGACCGGCGATCTGATCGCCCGCGCGACCAATGACGTGGACCGGGTGGTCTTTGCGGCGGGTGAAGGCGTCCTGACGCTGGTGGATTCGCTGGTGATGGGCTGTGCGGTATTGATTGTCATGTCGACGCAAATCAGCTGGCAGCTCACGCTGCTGGCGCTGCTGCCGATGCCGGTGATGGCCCTGGTGATTAAGCGTAATGGCGATGCGCTGCATGAGCGTTTTCGCGTTGCGCAGGCGGCCTTTTCCAGCCTCAATGACCGGACGCAGGAAAGCCTGACCAGTATCCGCATGATTAAGGCCTTTGGCCTCGAAGACCGGCAGTCGGCGCAGTTTTCTGCCGATGCGGCGGATACCGGCAGAAAAAATATGCGCGTGGCGCGTATCGATGCGCGCTTCGATCCGACGATCTATATCGCGATTGGTACCGCCAATCTGCTGGCGATCGGCGGAGGGAGCTGGATGGTGCTGCAGGGCAACATGACCCTCGGCCAGCTGACCAGTTTTGTGATGTATCTCGGTTTGATGATTTGGCCAATGCTGGCGCTGGCATGGATGTTTAACATCGTTGAGCGCGGCAGTGCGGCCTATAGCCGAATTCGGACGATGCTCGAAGAGGCGCCGACGGTGAACGATGGTAGCGAAAGCGCCCCGGAAGGGCGCGGGGCGCTTAACGTCGCGGTGCGTGAGTTTATCTACCCGCAGGCGAACAAAGCTTCGCTGGAAAAGGTGAACTTTGTGCTGCAGCCGGGGCAAATGCTGGGCATCTGCGGGCCGACCGGAGCGGGGAAAAGCACCATTCTGGCGCTGATCCAACGCCATTTCGACGTCACGCAAGGGGATATTCGTTTCCACGATATTCCGTTGACCCGCCTGCAGCTCGATAGCTGGCGTGCCAGACTGGCGGTGGTGAACCAGACGCCGTTCCTGTTCTCAGATACCGTCGCCAGCAATATCGCTCTCGGCAGGCCCGAGGCGACGCAGGAGCAAATTGAGCATGTCGCGCGGCTTGCCAGCGTGCATGAAGATATTCTGCGTCTGCCCCAGGGGTACGACACCGAGGTTGGCGAGCGCGGCGTGATGCTATCCGGCGGGCAGAAACAGCGCATATCCATTGCCCGCGCGCTGTTGCTGGAGGCGGAAATTTTGATTCTTGACGATGCGCTGTCGGCGGTTGATGGCCGGACTGAGCACCAGATATTGCATAACCTGCGCCAGTGGGGAGAGGGGCGGACGGTGATCATCAGCGCCCATCGCCTGTCGGCGTTGACCGAAGCTAATGAGATTCTGGTCATGCAGCATGGGCATATTGCCCAGCGCGGTCGCCATGATGCGCTGAGCGCTCAGCCCGGCTGGTATCGCGATATGTATCGTTATCAGCAGCTGGAAGCGGCGCTCGACGATGCGCCGCAGGAACATGAGGAGGCCGCTGATGCGTAGTTTTTCCGAACTTTGGCCCACCTTAAAACGCCTGCTGGCCTACGGTTCTCCGTGGCGTAAGCCGTTGATCATTGCGGTCGTCATGATGTGGATTGCCGCGGCGGCCGAGGTGAGCGGTCCGCTGCTGATCAGCTACTTTATCGATAATATGGTCGCCAGGAACTCGCTGCCTCTGAAGCTGGTATGCGGTCTTGCCGCAGCCTATATTGGGCTGCAGATCCTCGCGGCGACCCTGCACTACAATCAGTCGCTGCTGTTTAACCGTGCCGCCGTCGGCGTGGTCCAGCAGCTGCGCAGCGACGTAATGGATGCGGCGCTGCGTCAGCCGCTCAGCGAATTTGATACCCAGCCGGTCGGGCAGCTGATCTCCCGCGTCACCAACGACACCGAAGTGATTCGCGATCTGTATGTCACGGTGGTTGCGACGGTGCTGCGCAGCGCCGCGCTGATTGGCGCGATGCTGGTGGCGATGTTCAGCCTCGACTGGCGAATGGCGCTGGTGGCGCTGGCTATCTTCCCGGCGGTGTTGATCGTGATGATGATTTATCAGCGCTACAGCACGCCCATCGTACGCCGGGTTCGCGCCTGGCTTGCGGATATTAACGATGGCTTTAATGAAGTCATTAACGGCATGGGCGTTATCCAGCAGTTCCGCCAGCAGGCGCGGTTCGGCGAACGGATGCGTGAAGCCAGCTATGCTCACTATCTGGCGCGGATGCAAACCCTGCGCCTCGACGGTTTCCTGCTTCGCCCGCTGCTGAGTCTGTTCTCATCGCTGGTGCTCTGCGGGCTGCTGATGCTGTTTGGCTTTAGCTCGGCAGGTTCTATCGAAGTCGGGGTACTGTATGCCTTTATCAGCTATCTGGGGCGCCTGAATGAGCCGCTGATTGAGCTGACGACCCAACAGTCGATGCTGCAGCAGGCGGTGGTGGCCGGCGAGCGCGTCTTCGAGCTAATGGATCGCCCACGCCAGGCGTGGGGAGAGGATAATGCGCCGCTGCGCAGCGGCGCGGTGTCGGTAGAGAATCTCTCGTTTGCTTATCGCGGCGATCGCCTGGTGCTGCAGGATATTAATCTCGACATTCCGTCCCGCGGGTTCGTGGCGCTGGTGGGGCACACCGGCAGCGGCAAAAGCACGCTCGCCAGCCTGATGATGGGCTATTACCCGCTGAGCAGGGGAGAAATTCGGATTGATGGCCGTCCGCTCTCCTCATTAAGCCACAGCGCATTGCGCCAGGGCGTGGCGATGGTGCAACAGGATCCGGTGGTGCTGGCGGATACGTTTTATGCCAACGTCACCCTTGGCCGCGACATTAGCGAGGCGCAGGTCTGGGAAGCGCTGGAGTCCGTGCAGCTGGCCGAGCTGGCGCGTGGGATGAGCGAGGGGATCTACACCCAGCTGGGCGAGCAGGGGAATACGCTCTCCGTCGGGCAGAAGCAGCTTCTGGCGCTGGCTCGCGTGCTGGTTGAGACCCCGCAGATACTGATCCTCGATGAGGCGACGGCGAATATCGACTCCGGCACCGAGCAGGCGATTCAGCAAGCGCTGGCGAAAGTTCGCCAGCGCACCACCTTAGTGGTTATCGCGCACCGTCTGTCGACGATCGTTGAGGCGGATACCATTCTGGTGCTGCACCGCGGGCAGGCCGTTGAGCGTGGAAACCATCAGCAGCTGCTGGCGGCAAAAGGACGCTACTGGCAAATGTATCAACTGCAGCTGGTGGGTGAGGAACTGGCGGCCAGCGCGCAGGAAGAGTCGCTTATCGCCTGATGCACCATAAGCAGGCAGTCGCTGCGGTGCGATTTAGCGTGGTGCAAAAATGCAACCCGCAATGCACTATGATGGTGCGTTTTTGGCCGTGGCTGCCCGTTTTGCGTCATCTTCTGTCTCCGTTCGCCTGTTTTCTTGCTTAAAAGGGCCGCTTAGCGGCCCTTTTTCATTTCTGGCATAGCCCTTGCTTTATTCCCTGTGTGTTAGCTGCTGCCATTACGAATTTCGAGCGGAGGGGACTTATGAAGCTGGTTACCGTGGTAATCAAACCATTCAAACTGGAAGATGTGCGTGAAGCGTTATCTTCTATCGGCATTCAGGGCCTGACGGTCACTGAGGTTAAAGGGTTCGGCCGCCAGAAAGGCCATGCCGAGCTATACCGTGGTGCCGAGTACAGCGTCAATTTTCTACCAAAGGTGAAGATTGATGTCGCGATTGCCGACGATCAGCTTGATGAGGTCGTTGATGTGATTAGTAAGGCGGCCTACACCGGAAAAATTGGCGATGGCAAAATTTTTGTCGCCGAGTTGCAACGCGTTATTCGCATCCGCACCGGCGAAGCCGACGAAGCGGCACTGTAACGTCCAGACCACACAGTGATGGGGATCGAGAAAATGAAGATAGCAACAATGAAAACAGGTCTGGGTGCGCTGGCGCTGCTTCCGGGGCTGGCGATGGCCGCGCCGGCAGTGGCAGATAAAGCCGACAACGCCTTTATGATGATTTGCACCGCGCTGGTGCTGTTTATGACCATTCCGGGCATCGCGCTGTTTTACGGCGGCCTGATTCGCGGTAAAAACGTGCTCTCCATGCTGACCCAGGTGATTGTCACCTTCGCGCTGGTGTGCATCCTGTGGGTCGTTTACGGCTACACCCTGGCGTTCGGTACCGGTGGCAGCTTCTTCGGTGACTTCAACTGGGTATTGCTGAAAAATATTGAGCTAACAGCGCTGATGGGCTCCTTCTATCAGTACATCCATGTCGCTTTCCAGGGCTCGTTTGCCTGTATCACCGTGGCGCTGATCGTTGGCGCGCTGGCGGAGCGCATCCGCTTCTCCGCGGTGCTGATTTTTGTGGTGGTGTGGATGACGCTCTCCTATGTGCCGATTGCGCATATGGTGTGGGGCGGCGGTCTGCTGGCGACGCATGGCGCGCTGGATTTTGCCGGCGGCACCGTGGTGCATATCAACGCCGCCGTTGCCGGGCTGGTGGGAGCCTATATGATGGGCAAACGCGTCGGCTTTGGCAAAGAAGCGTTCAAACCGCATAACCTGCCGATGGTCTTCACCGGTACCGCGATTCTGTATGTTGGCTGGTTTGGCTTTAACGCCGGTTCAGCGAGCGCGGCGAACGAAATTTCTGCCCTGGCCTTCGTTAACACCGTCGTGGCGACAGCCGCCGCGATTCTGGCCTGGACCTTCGGCGAGTGGGCGACCCGCGGTAAACCGTCTCTGTTAGGCGCCTGTTCCGGGGCGATTGCCGGTCTGGTTGGCATTACGCCGGCATGTGGTTTCGTTGGGGTTGGCGGCGCGCTGATTGTGGGTCTCGCTTCTGGCCTTGCGGGTCTGTGGGGGGTAACGGTGCTGAAACGCTGGCTGCGCGTTGACGACCCGTGCGATGTTTTCGGGGTGCATGGCGTGTGCGGCATCGTCGGCTGTATTCTGACCGGTATCTTTGCCGCAACCTCACTGGGCGGCGTCGGCTATGCGGAAGGGGTGACCATGGGCCATCAGCTGCTGGTGCAGCTGGAAAGTATCGCCATCACCATCGTCTGGTCCGGCATTGTGGCCTACATCGGCTACAAAGTGGCGGATATGACCGTCGGTCTGCGCGTACCGGAAGAGCAGGAGCGCGAAGGTCTGGACGTCAACAGCCATGGCGAAAACGCCTACAACGCCTGATAAATTACGTTGTCTCCTGTAGCAGCAAAGCCTCCCATCGGGAGGCTTTGTTCGTTTCGGCGGCCTGGCTTACGCATGACGGTTGCGCATGACGCCTTCCTGCACTGTCGAGGCCACCAGGGTGCCGTCCTGAGTATAGAACTCACCGCGTACAAAGCCCCGGGCGCTGGAGGCGGAAGTACTCTCTACGCTATACAGCAGCCATTCATTGATGTTGAACGGACGATGGAACCACATGGAGTGATCGATCGTCGCCACCTGCATGCCCGGCTCAAGGAAGCCGACGCCATGTGGCTGCAGCGCGACCGGCAGGAAGTTAAAATCGGAAGCGTAGCCCAGCAGGTACTGATGGATGCGGATATCATCCGGCACCGCGCCGTTGGCGCGCAGCCAGACCTGGCGCGTCGGTTCTGCAATATGGCCTTTCAGCGGGTTGTGGAACTCAACCGGGCGAATCTCCAGCGGCTTATCGCTGAGGAACTTATCTTTCGCCTGCGGCGGCAGCAGATGCGCCAGTTTACGGGCGATATCGGTCTCGGACGGCAGTCCGTCCGGCGCGGGAGCGTCAGGCATCGATTTCTGGTGTTCGTAGCCCGGTTCCGGGGCCTGGAAAGAGGCGGTCATATAGAAAATCGGCTTACCGTTCTGAATCGCCGCCACCCGGCGAGCGCTAAAGCTGTTACCGTCGCGCAGCACTTCGACGTCATAAATAATCGGTTTTTGACTGTCTCCAGGGCGTAAAAAATAGCTGTGAAACGAGTGGATCAGACGCTCGGCAGGCACGCTTTCTTTGGCGGCGTACAGCGCCTGGCCAACGACCTGGCCGCCAAAAACCTGACGCAGTCCCAGATCTTCGCTCTGCCCGCGGAATAACCCTTCTTCAATTTTTTCCAGATTCAACAATGCCAGCAGATTGGTTAGTGCCTGACTCATATTTACCCTCAATCAGTGATGACTGCTTCGCGCAGCGCGTATTGAGGCCAAGTATAACCTGGAATCGCAAGTGGTCCGATGGGTGTAATAATCTGAATAACGGGTTGTTTGCAGGAAGAGAACTGAGATCTGTGCCACACTTATGCACGATACAAATGTTCTTACCCGCCAGTCGGTAGGACATGCTCCGGTGTATAAAGGGATGAAAAGGAGAACATAATGAAATTTGCCTATCTGTTAAGTGCTTTAGCCGTTGCAACTGCCTTGACCGCCTGCGCGAATAATCACAGCGCTACGGCGAATAATCACGCAGCCGCCCCCGATCCTTATGGCATTGCGTCACTGACTTCTTCACAACAGCAGCCTAATGTATCAGGGACTATCTCGATCCGGCAGAGAGTCGCCTTACCGCCGGATGCGGTACTGACTGTCACCTTATCGGATGCGTCGCTGGCCGATGCACCAGCGCATGTCCTGGCGCAGAAAACCGTACGTACCGAAGGCCAGCAGCCGCCGTATAACTTTGTCCTGCCGTACAACCCGGCGGATATTAAACCGAATGCCCGCATTTTGCTGAGTTCGGCCATTACGGTTAACGGTCAGATGATGTTTATCACCGATACCGTACAAACGGTAGTGAACGGTGGAGGGAATCGGGCCGACCTGCTTCTGGTGCCGGTACAGCAAACGGCTGTCCCGGTCGCCAGCGATAGCAGCCCGGCTGCCGTCCAGTAAACGCGCCGATGCCCCTGCTCAGGGGCATTTTTTTGCCCTTAATAAATCCAGCGATAGCGCTGCAGGTCAATATGGCCGCTGCCGGAAACCTGTACGCCTTCAGCCAGCAGGGCCTGACGCTGGCGCTGCAGATCCGGGCCGGTCAGGGAAATATCGCCGTGGCGGTTGACCACCCGGTGCCAGGGGAGCGTTGAACCTTCGGGCAGACGCTTAAGTACGCCGCCGACCTGGCGGGCAGCGCGCGGCGATCCCGCCAGCAGCGCAACGTCACCATAGGTGGCGACATAGCCTTCCGGAATGGAGGCCACAATCTGCCACACCCGCTGAGGAAATGTGTCGTGAGTATCCATCGTGCGTCCTGTTTAGCGCAAAGGCTCAGGATAAGCGCTGGCAGACGGAGTGTACAGGGCCGTGCGTGAGGCGTTGCTGAGCGTCTCAAAAGGCCGTGCTAAGGCCATATAGCAAACTTTATGCCCGGCTTTGCACAATAAACCAGCATCCGGTCGGGGTTAGCTTGCAATTCACCGGTACTCCCGGGATAATGCGCTTGCGCGTTGGATAACAACGCTCTCAATGGGGGCTCTGTTGGTTCTCCCGCAACGCTACTCTGTTTACCAGGTCAGATCCGGAAGGAAGCAGCCAGAGCAGACGACGTGTGTGCCGGGATGTAGCTGGCAGGGCCCCCACCCAATTCCGGGGCCCGCCGATGTTCAGGCGACGTCAAGGGCATATTCCACGCCCGCTGGCAAATTTTCCCACGCTTAGTCAATACTCATTTTAGCCTTATTGTTGATAAGGTATTATCGCGATCCGTTGGTACGGTGAGGTGCTATTGCTATCGCCTGCTATTCGCATCCCGCCTGCGCCGTACGGCAATTCCAACGACCCGCCAGGTTCTAAAAACAACTCTTTTTTATACTATAAAAACTATATGTCATAATTTTGAAATAATACTGACATATTAATGTCATCTTCATGTCACAAATAGCAGGCAAATTAGTTATGGGCATTTATTGCCGGATAGCCAGGCGTAAATAATATGTCTGGATCAATTTGTTAACTTCGTGTATTAATTATGATAAATTTATTGCACGGGAAGCATGACGATGACCACAGTAGTTCTGAACGTTAAAATCGATGCAGAGTTGAAAGAAAAGCTGCGTCATTATGCGGAAGAAAATAACGAGAATCTGGGCACTGCAACAGAGAAACTGCTGCTGCTGGCGTTTGAAATAGCAGATTCGGCAGGTGAGGCGGGGGTTTCGGAAGATGATATCGATAGTCAGCATACCGAAGAAGAAGCTTCTCCATTAACCCCTAAAGAAATCAAAGCGTTAAGAAAAATTCTGAAGAAGAAAAAATGAAACAACAACTCTCTACAGCCAGCAACTATAGCGAAGCCTGTGACCTGCTGCGTTCAGGATATGTGAAGCATGTTCGCCTCAACTGGAATATCGGTAGTGATGAGTTCTTTCGCATTGCCTCCGACTGGTGTGATACCGGAGCGAAAATAAAAAAAGATGAAAATGGCTTTATTATTTCGCTAAAAAGCTTCCCCATTCCACGCCAGCATTAATGAAATCCACCCATTTATGTCATCGAACTGACATAGAGCAATGAGATGATAAAGCGCAATTTATAAAAAACATCTCATATGCGTCATGGATGATGATTTTTGACGGGCTGAACCCAGCCCGTCGATATTTTATTATATGATTTTACGTACTCGTGTATTCTCATTCTGTTGCGCCAGGCTATGCCACACGGGCTGCAGGGTGGTGAATGCGCTGCGTAACTCCTCATCGGCAAGGGTGAAAGGTAAACGCAAATAGCGATCAAAGGCGCCCGCCAGGCCAAAGCGCGTGCCGGTACCAATATGAATCCCGCGACTTTCGGCCCTGGCAGAGAATAACGTCGCCAGCATCCCCGGTAATTCCACCCAAAAAGAGAGCCCGCCTTCCGGCGAAGTAAAACGCCAGTGAGGGAAGTACTCGGCCATCAATGCGCCGCACATATCCCGGCGTGCTGCCAGCATCTCCCTGCGCGCAGGCAACAGCGCTTGCTCATTGTCCAGCAGCCAGCGACAGGCCAGTTGTTCAAGCAGCGGCGAACCCAGGTCGAGTGAGTCGCGCGCCTGAACTAACGCAGCAATCGTACGTGAAGAGGCGCGGATCCAGCCAATACGTAACCCACCCCAAAAACTTTTTCCGGCGGAACCGATGGTAATAACCGGCGCATCGGCGTTAAAGGCGGCCAGAGGCGGCGGCGGCGGGGCGTTGTACCACAAATCCACCATCGTCTCATCGACCACCAGCGTGGTCCGCGTTTGTGCGGCGATGTCGGCCACCCGCTGACGCGTGACGCTGTCCATGCAGCGGCCGGTCGGGTTGTGAAAGTCGGGCATCAGCCAGGCCAGTCGCGGCGCCGTTTGCGCAATGGTCGCCGCCAGTCCGTCGCAGTCCCAGCCCTGCTGCGGGAGGGCAACGCTGACCGGCCGGCAGGAGGCGCCCTGGATCGCGCTGATAGCCATCGGGTAAGTTGGCGCATCGACCACCACCCGATCCCCTGGCCCGGTAAGCAGGCGTAGCACCAGCGCAAAACCGCTCAGCGCGCCGTTCACCACCATCACTTCATCGCAGCGGGTGGGGAGGCCTCGCTCGCAGTAGCGGCGGGCGATCGCCTCGCGTAACACCTGCAATCCGAGCTGATCGTACCCGGTATGGGACAGATGCTGCGGCATCACCGTCAGCGCCTGGTGATAGGCCTGATGGATTTCCGGCCCCGCGCTCAGCGCGGCGGTGGCCAGATTCACCGATGACGAGCCGAGCGCCGCGTCGGAGATGGCTCCCGGCCGCTCCGGTAGCGCCACGCGCGAACCGCTACCCTGACGGCTGTAAAGATAGCCCTCTTCGCGTAGCTGACCCAGCGCGCTGGCGATGGTGGTGCGGCTCACATTCAGCGCCATTGCCAGCTCCCTTTCCCCAGGCAGCCGCGTTTCCAGCGTCAGGCGACCATCGAGGATCAGCAGGCGCAACGCTTCTGCCAGCTGGCGCCAGAGCGGCGTTCGGGTAGAAGACTCCTGCCAGTGGCCCAGCAGACGCACCAGCGATTGAGTACCAAAGCGACGAGATACCATAGCGATCCACTTTTCCAAAACTGGCCATTAATTATCAATCCATTTTTGCTGATGATGACAAGGTCCGCAATCATCCAGAGGTAAAAAATGTTACGTCGATTAGCGCAGCTCTATATCGGTCTTGTCCTGTACGGCGTGTCGACCGCGCTATTTGTTCATGCCAACCTCGGTGCCGATCCGTGGGATGTTTTTCATCTTGGCGTCGGTAAACAGCTGGGCCTGGATTTTGGCACGGTGATGATTCTGACCGGCGCTGCGGTACTGCTGCTGTGGATCCCGCTGCGTCAGATGCCGGGACTGGGGACCGTCAGCAATGTGGTTGTGCTGGGCCTGGCGGCCAATGCGACCCTGGCCGTTTTGCCGCCGCTGGAGTCGCTGGCGGTGCGGAGCCTGATGTTGGTCGGGGCCATTGTGCTGAATGCGCTGGCCACCGGCATGTATATTGGCGCCGGTTTTGGCCCCGGACCGCGTGACGGGCTGATGACCGGTCTACATGCGCGAACCGGCTGGTCGCTGCGGGGGATCCGTACCGCGATCGAAGTGTCGGTGCTGGTGATTGGCTGGCTGATGGGGGGCACATTTGGCGTGGGCACGGTGCTGTATGCCTTAACCATCGGGCCGTTGATTCAGCTGTGTTTACCGTGGTTCCGTCAACCGGCTACCGGTAAAGCGCGAGCCCGCCCCGGTGAAGTGGTCTCCTGATTATCCGCGGTCATCGGAGATGAGGACTAAACTGATCTTTGCAGATGCGGCCGGGTTCTCCGGTCGCGCTGTTCACTTCGGAGATCGTGCTCATGAAGTACGTTGATGGTTTTGTCGTTGCCGTCCCCGCGAAAAATAAGGAGGCCTATCGCGAACTGGCAGCAAAGGCCGCACCGCTGTTTAAAGAGTTTGGTGCGCTACGCGTGGTGGAGTGCTGGGCCGATGACGTCCCGACCGGTCAGCTCACCGATTTTCGTCTGGCGGTGAAGGCGGCAGAGGACGAAGAGGTCGTCTTCAGCTGGATTGAGTATCCGTCAAAAGAGGTTCGGGATGCCGCCAATGCCGCTATGATGGCCGACCCGCGGATGAAGGCGTTAGGCGACAGCATGCCGTTTGACGGCAAACGGATGATTTTTGGTGGTTTCTCACCGTTATTAGATGAATAATTCATCCTCGCCGTCCTCATTGACTCTGGGGACGGCGCTTGCACGGCTCCCGTTCGGCGATGATAGCGGCCGTCGTCAGGAAACCTTAGTAAACAGGTGACTATAATCCCGGACGTCGCCATCGGTACGGAACAGACCGCCGCCGGCATAGTGCAGGGTTTGCGGCCATTGGGGTTCTGGTTTCACTCTTGCCGCAACCACTTCAAAAATAAAGAAGTTATAGTTATCTACCAGCACGTCGTCGAAAAGCCGGCACTCGAAACTGGCGTGGCATTCCGCAATCGACGGCGCGGCGACCTGTTCGCTTTGTTCTGCCGTGAGCTGGAAGGCGGCGAATTTATCCAGCCTGTCGCCATCGCAATTGCCAATTCTGGCGACCGTTTCTGCCATCGCCGCATCCGGCAGGTTAATCACGCACTCACCGCTGCGGCGAATCATCCCGAAGCTGATATTGCCGGCGGAAATCATGCACCCCACCAGCGAGGGGGAAAATTCCAGCACCGTATACCAGCCGAGGGTCATGATATTGTTGTGCTCCTGCCAGCGGCTGCTGATTAAGACCACGGCACCGGGCTCCAGCCAGTGACGTACATCATGTAAAGGCCAGGGTTGTTTCTGCATCAGAGACTCCTCCCGTCATGGATTTACCTTAAGCGTAGTCCAATCTGTTTTGAGGTTATTTTTCGCCCACAGAATAAATTTCTCTTTTGGCAGCGCCGGGCTGTACAGCTATCTCTGAGCATAAAGCAGGCCACAGTTGCCTGTATCTTCGGTTACGTGGGTAATCAGTTCGTTCTGTCCGGCATGGGGAATAAAAATAGCCGGCGTACGTTCGCTCGCGTGAAGCGTGGCTATCCTGCTCGCGATAAAACGGCATTTTTACCTGACGGGGAACCAGCCAGATGCTGAAGGCGATAGGCACAATAAGGGCGAGTATCAACCTCCTGACACCAGACTCGCCCGATGCCGGTCGTCATGTGTATATCGGTATGTCAGAGGGGAATATCCAATAGCGGAGCAAGGATTATTATTGGATATAAAAAAGGCCCGATAGGGCCAAATAATGGCGATATCGGGCTAATTACGGATGATCCGCGGCGTTCGAGGCGCTGAACGATACGGTTAAAACGAGGGCTGAAGCTGGAATGCTGACCGCATGCGCGATCGGCATCCATTGACAGTGTAAAACGCGATCATGACAGCCAGATGTTGCTTTTAATGCGCATCCGGCGCGCTTATGGCGCTCATCAAAGACCCTACAGAAGCGCTCGCCGAAGGCGACGTCGATTTTCTGCCCGGCGCTTGCCCATCAGTTGAACTCGTAATACCTCACGGGCGGTTCGTTCTGCCCGTCGTTTGACTCCCTTCACTTCTCATGGTTGATCTTTGCGTTTTAGCGGCGTAATCTTATTGTTATGTTATAACATATCCGTAGGGGTTATCATGAAAGCCAATATCCATCCGTATTATCGTACCGTTGTGTTCCATGACACCAGCGCGAATGAATATTTTAAAGTCGGGTCGACGATTAAGACCGAACGTGTGATTGAGCTGGAAGGGGTGACCTATCCGTATGTCACCATCGATGTCTCTTCCAAATCGCACCCGTACTACACCGGCAAGCAGAAAACCTTCAACAATGAAGGTAGCACTGCGCGTTTCCGCCAGCGTTTTGGCGGTTTTATTGATGCGAAAAGGAACTAAGGATGCAGGTACTCAACTCATTGCGCAGTGCGAAACAGCGCCACCCGGATTGCCAGATCGTCAAACGCAAAGGACGGCTGTACGTTATCTGTAAGAGCAACCCTCGCTTTAAAGCCGTGCAGGGGCGCAAGAAAAGACGTTAGTCCATCCGCGCGCGGAAACTCTCCAGCGTGTGATGCTGCTGGCCATCGGGGCTAAAATTCCCGGCGGCCAGCCAGCGCTGCATCGCCTTATCAATTTGCGGCCACTCGCTGTCGATTATCGAAAACCAGTCGGTATCGCGGTTGTGGCCCTTTATCACTAATGCCTGACGAAAACGCCCCTCAAACTGAAAACCCAACCGCTGCGCCGCCCGGCGTGAAGGCTCGTTCAGACTATTGCATTTCCACTCATAGCGGCGGTAGCCGAGGGTATCGAAGACATAGCGCATCAGCAGCCAGTGCGCTTCCGTCGCCATTGCCGTGCGGCTCAGCAGCGGCGAAAAATGCACGTGTCCGACTTCGACCACGCCATGTTGCGCATCAATACGCATCAGCGCCAAAGAGCCGACAGGCCGGCGGGTCTGTTCATCGATCACGGCAAAATGCATCGGGTCGGCAAGCTTTTCTACGCCGGCGATCCAGGCGCTAAATTCCTCAACGCTGCTGTCCGGCTCGCGCAGTAGCCAGGTCCAGCTGCGGGTATCCGGGGCCAGTTGATAAGCGGCAAAGAGGGCGCTGGCATGCCCGGTGGTCAGAGGTTCGAGGCGACATAAACGTCCTTGCAGAACGTGCCGTTCAGGATAAGCTCGCGGCTGCCAGTCGGGCAGGGCCTCGCCGACGGGTTGACCAAACAGGTTTTGCTGATTCATGGGTTTTCCTTGTGGGGGGATATATCCTGAGACTAAAGTTTTACTGGTTCCATAAAAAGTGCCATCAAGGTATGTTTTTATGGTGCCACGAGGAGCTGCGATGAATATCCCTGACGATGCCTTTTTCACATTACTGGAACATGCCCTGCAGAGGCGGGGAAAAGAGACCCTCCAGCGGAAGCTGTATCGCACGCTGCGAGAGGCCATGTTGCAAGGGGAGCTGGCGGCAGGCAGTCGTTTACCCGGCTCGCGGGCGATCGCGCTACGGCTAAACCTGTCGCGTAATACGATTAACGGGGCGCTGGATCAGCTGGCAATGGAGGGTTATTTGCTACGTAGCCGTCAGGGAAGCCACATAGCAACGCTGGCATCGTCGGGTGAGAGTGAGGTTTCGCCGTTCACTATCGCGCTGCCTGAGCGGCTGCTTGCGTTACCGCCCGGCACCCGCCGCGACTCGCCGACGCTGGCGTTTACCCCGGGTACGCCGGCGATCAACTACTTCCCGCTGCCCATCTGGCGACGGTTGCTCGATCGGGTGCTGCGTGAGGAGGGAAGTGCGCTGCTCGGGTACGGGGATGCGGCGGGTGAACCTGCGCTACGGCAAGCGATTGTTCGTCATCTGGCCCTGTCTCGCGGCATCCGTTGCGCTGCCCGCCAAATCGTGATTACCGAAGGCGCGCTCGAAGGGGTCAATCTCTGTACTCATCTGTTGAGCGTGGCTGGCGACACGGCATGGGTGGAAGAGCCGGGTTACGCAGGCGCAAAGAGCGTTTTCCTGAAGGCCGGGCTGCGGATAAAGGGGATGCCGGTGGACACTGAGGGAATGTGCCCGGATGTTCATGATAGCGCACCCCCGCGACTGATCTTCACCTCCCCTTCACACCAGTATCCCTGGGGCGTGGTGATGAGCGCCGGCAGGCGCCTGGCGCTGCTGGAGTATGCGCGGCAACATGACGCCTGGATCGTTGAGGATGATTACGATAGTGAATTTCGCTACAGCGGCGAGCCGGTTCCGGCGATGTCAGGAATGATAAAACATGCGCCGGTGGTCTATCTCGGAACCTTCAGTAAAACGCTGTTTCCGGCGCTGCGTATGGGTTTCGTGGTGATGCCTCCGGCGTTAGCCGAAGCGGCGCAGGGCGTGGTTGGATCGCTGCTCCGCGGTGGCCATCGCGCCGAGCAGCGTGCGCTGGCGTTGTTTATTGAAGAGGGGCATTACGCGCGTCATCTGGCGGCGATGCGGCGTTTGTATCGCAAGCGGCAGCTGCAGCTGCGGGAGGTGCTGGAGACGGATCTGACGCACTCGTGTGATATTATCGGCGGTGGCGGCGGCCTGCATCTGACGGTGGCAATCGACGGAATAGACGACTGCGCGGTGGCCGAGCGGGCCCGTCAGTTTCAGCAGGCCCCGGCGGCGTTAAGCCGTTTTTATCTCGATGCGCAACGCGCACGTAGCGGACTGGTGCTGGGGTATGGCAACACGTCCGCCTCGCATTTTACTCCGGCGATCCGCACGTTGAATCGGCTTATCGGGCAGTATCGACGCGGGTAAGGCTGAACACATCGTAAAAAGAGAGCTCACCTTTGGTCGCCACCATTTTTTGCAGCTGGCTTTTCTGTTCGCCGGCAACCCGCGGCGACTGCATGATGCGTTCAATCAGTTGTTCTGGCACATAGCGCGTATTGTACCACTCCCCGTTATAGCAGACGCGGAAATCCAGCACGTCGATGTCTTCGTAGCGATAGCGCGGGTAGACATCAAAAAAGAAGAAACCGTTTAGCAGGACAAACAGGACGACCAGCAGCCAGACTGAATCTGCCAGCGTCTCTGAACGCTGCATGACGACAAAGGTCGCGAGGAATGCGGCGTACATTGCGACGAACAGCCACGGATGATTGCGAATAAAACTGATACTAAAGCGCGGGCGGTTGTCGCGCTTCTCTTTCACATTGAGCTCATCAATCGTGTTGGTCAGCAGTCGCTGTATTTCTGTCATAGTGCTCCCCGAATTCTCCTAAGGCCCAGCCTGAAGGCTATTTTATGTTGCGGGTAGCACACGGGGAAGTAACAGATCGGTTGCAGAAAAGCATAACAGTTAGGTTTTTTCCGGGATCAGCATCTTAATGATCTGCGCCGGGTTGCCGCCGACTACGGCATTTGCCGGAACATCCTTCACCACCACCGCGCCAGAAGCAATGACCGCATTGTCGCCAATCGTGATCCCGGGGTTAATCACCGCCCGGCCGCCAATCCAGACATTGTTACCGATAGTGACCGGCTTGCCGTATTCTTTACCGCTGTTGCGTTCCGCCGCATCCAATGGATGAGTGGCGGTATAAATATGGACGCCGGGCGCTAACATACAGTTATCGCCGATATGTATCGGGCAGACGTCGAGCATCACGCAATCAAAGTTTGCGTAGAAATTAGCGCCGAGGAAAATATTGTAACCATAATCACAGCGGAAAGTGGGTTCAATATAGGCATCACCCGCCTGACCAAATAGCTCTGTCAGACATATTGTTCGCCATTCCCGTTCATCCGGGGCGGAATGGTTGTAGCGATGCAGCAATTGTCTGGCGCGCAGGCGGTCGGCTCGTAAAGTGGCATCTCCTGCCTGATACAGCTCGCCGGCGATCATTTTACGTTTCTCTTCGCTCATGAGGCTTTCCTTTTAGAGGGGAGCGCCACAGTATAAAAAAGAAACCGGTTTCATAAACGCCGTTTAGCAACTTATGCGAGTAATGTCACATTTATACCCAGAATGAGGAGGAGGGGCTCGATTAACCATCTTACTGATACGTGAAATGAATTAGCGAATGAATTTCCAGACCGACGTCGGGATTTTGTCGTAGAGTTTATTCATGGTCAATTCAGCCAGACGATGATCGGCCGCTGAGTAAAATACCGCCAGTTCGTTATCGGAAAGTTCATATTTATTCTTTTCAATTACGCGTTCCAGCGTATCAATTGTCTGGCAGCGACGCAAACGCATCAAATAGTCTGTTTTGGTTAATGGTTCAGCAGACATAAATTCACCTTTTGATTGTAATAATACTAACAAGAAAGACTTGCCGGATTTTCCCGGCTGGCGTTGACAAAACATCGGAATAACCGATTTCCCGATTTACGCCATTTCTGTAGATCGACCGTGTTAATGCCATAACTACTGAACAACATAAAGGTGTCGTCCAGGTATTCGTCCAGCTGAGCGATCAGTTTATTATCCTCAGCGTACTTAATTTTATAATTAAGCGCGAACGTGGCAATGTGTTCGATCAATTCATTAAGCTGAAGATTGATAGCCGACGTTGGGTCGTTTACCCAACCGTGGTTACTCTCTTCCAGGTTTGCAAGGCAGTCATGAAACAAGGTTTCGCAAAGAAATCGAAGCTGTGCGATATCATGTCTTTTTGGCGAGTATTCGTCCATAACACATCCCCTTTTGAGTGGTTTAAACGACGACTAACAAGCACCGTTGTGGGATGAACACGACTAACAGACCTGACACATACATTGTAATCCTGTTGATTTAACTATAATCCACTCTTAAAAAGATTTCACCGTGCTATTACGAAAAATTACAATTATCGCCGTTAATTTATCTTAAAAATATCTAGATTTATTATCCCAGAACATATCAAAACACTGGCAAAGTGAAAGCAAAGCTTATGTATCATTGATTTAGCAGGTTCTTTTGCACCACTTCAGAACACAACCTCGGATAACATCGGGCGTTAAGAATATTCTTAGAGGGGCTGAGGATTAAACCTGAGAAAGAATAATCTGATAAGAACGGCGTAATGCTTATCACCAGAAATTGTATATCAGCTTGTAAAACAAACAGTGGCAATGTGTGCGCTTTAATATACGCCATCCGGCAAAGTTCCTCAACGTCTCCTGAGTCAGTCTGGCGTACGGCAGAAAAAAGGGCCGCAAATGCGGCCCTGAGAGGAGAGATTAATGATGCCCAGTCGGATGGCTGTGCTCGATATCTTCGGTTTTCTTACTGAAGCGGCGACGAACCACCACGAAGAATACCGGAACAAAGAAGATCGCCAGAACCGTCGCGGTCACCATCCCGCCCATTACGCCAGTACCGACGGCGTTCTGTGCGCCGGAACCTGCGCCGGAGCTGATCACCAGCGGCATAACGCCGAGGATAAATGCCAGCGAGGTCATCAGGATCGGGCGCAGACGCATACGTACCGCTTCCAGGGTCGCTTCGACCAGACCCTTGCCTTCTTTTTCCATCAGGTCCTTCGCGAATTCGACGATAAGTATCGCGTTCTTCGCCGATAGGCCGATGGTGGTCAGCAGACCGACCTGGAAGTAAACGTCGTTTGTCAGACCGCGGAACGTTGCCGCCAGCAGCGCGCCGATAACCCCCAGCGGAACAACCAGCATAACCGAGAACGGAATGGACCAGCTTTCATACAGCGCCGCCAGACACAGGAACACCACGATAAGCGAGATGGCGTACAGCGCCGGAGCCTGGTTACCGGACAGGCGTTCCTGGTAGGACATGCCGGTCCAGTCATAGCCGATACCCGCAGGTAGTTTGCCGGCCAGCTCTTCCATCAACGCCATCGCTTCACCGGTACTCCTGCCCGGCGTCGCCTGGCCGAGGATTTCCATCGACGGTAGACCGTTATAGCGTTCCAGACGCGGTGAACCGTACTCCCAATGCGACGTAGAGAAGGCCGAGAACGGCACCATCTGTCCGTCGCTGCCGCGAACATACCAGTTACCAATGTCTTCCGGCAGCATACGGTATTTCGCTTCGGACATAATGTACACTTTCTTCACGCGGCCGCGGTCGATGAAGTCATTGACGTAGCTACCGCCCCAGGCTGCGCCCAGCGTGGTGTTGATGTCACTAATGGATACGCCCAGCGCCTGCGCTTTCTCCTGATCGATATCCACCTTGAACTGCGGAGTATCTTCCAGGCCGTTCGGACGCACGGCGACCAGCAGATCGGGGTGTTTCGCAACCTCGCCAAACAGCTGGTTACGTGCCTGAGTCAGTTTTTCATGGCCCAGACCGCCCTGGTCAATCAGCTGGAAGTCAAAGCCGGTAGCGGTACCCAGCTCAACGATGGCCGGCAGGTTAAAGGCGAAGACCATCGCATCTTTAATCTGCGAGAAGCGAGCCATCGCACGACCGGTGATGGCTTCCACCTTGTTCTCTGCGCCCGGACGTTCGCTCCAGTCCTTCAGCGACACGAACGCGATACCGGTGTTCTGGCCGCGGCCTGAGAAGCCAAAACCGTTAACCGCGAACACGGATTCAACGTTAGCTTTCTCTTTGGTGAGATAGTAATCCGTCATCTCATCCAGAACTTTCTGCGTCCGTTCCTGCGTTGCGCCTGCAGGCAGCTGAGCCATGCTCAGGAAGACGCCCTGGTCTTCATCCGGCAGGAACGAGCTCGGCAGACGAACAAACAGCCAGGCCATCCCGACAACGATGATCAGATACAGCACCAGATAACGACCGGTGCTACGCAGAATGCTGCCTACGCTATCGGTGTAATGATGCGTGCTCTTATCGAACATGCGGTTAAACCAGCCAAAGAAGCCTTTGTGCTCGCCGTGACCGCCTTTCGCAACAGGTTTCAGCATCGTGGCGCACAGCGCCGGAGTCAGGATCAAGGCGACCAGTACCGACAGCGCCATTGCCGACACGATAGTGATGGAGAACTGACGGTAAATCGCCCCGGTGGAGCCGCCGAAGAAGGCCATCGGGATAAATACCGCAGAAAGGACCATCGCGATACCGACCAGCGCGCCCTGAATCTGTCCCATGGACTTACGGGTCGCTTCCTTCGGCGGCAGCCCTTCTTCCGCCATCACGCGCTCGACGTTTTCCACCACCACGATGGCGTCATCGACGAGCAGGCCTATCGCCAGCACCATACCAAACATGGTCAGGGTGTTTATCGAGAAGCCAAACAGGGCCAGGATGGCGAAAGTCCCCAACAGTACAACCGGCACCGCGATGGTTGGAATCAACGTGGCGCGGAAGTTCTGCAGGAACAGATACATGACCAGGAACACCAGGATGATCGCTTCTACCAGCGTTTTGACCACTTCATGAATAGAAATTTTCACGAACGGCGTGGTGTCATACGGGTAAACAATCTTCAGCCCTGACGGGAAGAACGGTTCCATTTTTGCCAGTTCGGCGCGAATGGCGTTGGCGGTGTCCAGCGCGTTCGCCCCGGTCGCCAGCTTGATCCCCAGGCCGGAAGCCGGCAGGTTGTTGTATTTCGCGATAATGTCGTAGTTTTCACCACCCAGCTCGACTTTCGCCACGTCGCGCAGACGAACCTGCGAACCATCCTGGTTCACTTTCAGCAGAATATTGCTGAATTCGTCAGCGGATTTCAGACGGGTCTGCGCAATGATGGAGGCGTTCAGCTGCTGGCCTTTCACCGGCGGCGTACCGCCCAACTGACCGGCTGCAACCTGGGCGTTCTGCGCTTTAATGGCGCTGATCACATCCACCGGCGTCAGCTGGAAGTTGTTCAGCTTGTTCGGATCCATCCAGATACGCATCGCGTACTGGGAACCAAATAGCTGAACGTCACCCACGCCGGACGTACGGCTGATCGCATCTTTCATGTTGGCGCCAACGTAGTCGGAAATATCCTCCTGCGTCATGGTGCCGTTGGTGTTGATCACGCCGACAACCATCAGGAAGCTACTGGAGGATTTCTCCACGCTCACGCCCTGTTGCTGTACTTCCTGCGGCAGCAGCGGCATGGCGAGCTGCAGTTTGTTCTGCACCTGAACCTGCGCGATGTCCGCATCCGTACCGGACTGGAAGGTCAGGGTGATCTGAACCGTACCGGTTGAGTCGCTGTTGGAGGACATGTACATCAGGTTATCGATACCGTTCATGTTCTGTTCGATAACCTGCGTAACGGTATCCTGTACCGTTTTCGCATCAGCGCCGGGGTAGGTTGCGGTGATCGAGACCGCCGGTGGCGCAATCGTTGGATATTGCGCGACAGGCAGCTTCAGGATCGACAGTCCCCCAGCAAGCATGATTATTATGGCGATCACCCATGCGAATATCGGGCGATCGATAAAGAAATTAGGCATGTCTTAACGGCTCCTGTTTAAGTTAAGACTTGGTTTGTTCTGACTGAGCGTTACCTGCGGTTTGCTGCTTATCGTCAGAGGCTACTTCCTGCGCTTTTACCTGCACGCCTGGTTTTACTTTTTGCAGTCCGGCTACGATGACGCGGTCGCCGGATTGCACGCCGCTGGTGACCAGCCATTGATCGCCAATCGCCTGCGTTGCGGTGACCTGACGAACTTCGACCTTATCGCCTTCACCCACCACCATGACGCTGGCATCGCCGCGCGGCGTACGGGTGACACCCTGCTGCGGAACCAGCAGCGCATCCGGGTTAGTCCCTTCCTGCAGGCGTGCGCGAACGAACATCCCTGGCAGCAGGGTGTGATCCGGGTTCGGGAAGATGGCGCGTAGCGTGATAGAGCCGGTGGTCTGGTCAACGGTGACGTCAGAAAACTCCAGCGTACCGCTTTGCGGATACTTAAGACCGTCGTTGGTCACCAGTTCGACCTTCGCTTTGCCGTTTTCTTGTTTCAGCGTACCGTTTGTCAGCTCTTGTTTCAGACGCAGGAAATCGTTGCTCGATTGGGTCACGTCTACATAGATAGGATCCAGCTGCTGTACGGTTGCCAGCGCGGTCGTCTGACCGTTCTGCACCAGCGCGCCTTCGGTAACCGCCGATTTACCAATACGCCCGCTGATAGGCGAGGTCACTTTGGTATAGGCCAGGTTGATGCGCGCGGTTTCAACGGCGGCTTTCGCGGCGACAACGGCAGCATTGCTCTGCTGTGCGTCGGCGACGGCAGTGTCATAATCCTGTCGACTGATGTACTGGGTGCCTAACAGTTTCTGATAACGTTTAACCGTCAGCTGGGCGATATTGGCCGCGGCCTGCGCTTTGGCCAGGTCGCCTTTGGCGCTTTCGTAGCTGGCCTGATAGGTCGCCGGATCGATCTGATAAAGGGACACGCCGGCCTGAATATCGCTGCCTTCGGTGAAGTTACGTTTTAGAATAATGCCACTCACCTGAGGACGGACTTCCGCCACCCGAAAGGCGCTGGTACGGCCCGGGAGCTCAGTGGTGATTTGCAGAGGTGCGGATTTGAGCGTCACAATACCGACTTCCGGCATTTGCTGGGCTCCTTGCTGAGCCGGTTTGTCGTCACATCCTGTTAGCGCTAAGCTGCCTGAGAGCATCAGAACGACCGCCAGAGGCGTTAACCCTCTGTTTTTGTTCATATGTAAACCTCGAGTGTCCAATTTCAAATTGTTCAGTGGCTCAAACGACCACAAACCCACTACTGTGTTTCTATTATGGTCATGCTATGGTACATACATTCATAAATGTATGTAAACGCAACCTCTGTAAAGTCATCGACCTATGGCACGAAAAACCAAACAACAGGCACTTGAAACCCGGCAACACATTCTGGATGTTGCTCTGCGTTTGTTTTCGCAGCAAGGCGTATCATCTACCTCGTTGGCAGCAATTGCAAAAGCTGCGGGGGTCACGAGGGGGGCTATCTACTGGCATTTCAAGAATAAATCAGATTTATTTAATGAAATATGGGTGCTGTCGGAAGCTAGTATTAGCGATCTTGAAGTTGAGTATCGGGCAAAATTCCCCAACGATCCACTTTCAGTTGTTCGCGAGATATTAGTTCATGTTCTTGAAGCCACGGTGACAGAAGAGCGCAGACGCTTAATGATGGAAATCATCTTCCATAAATGCGAATTTGTCGGCGAAATGGCGGTGGTCCAGAAAGCACAGCAGAGCCTGTCTCTCGAGAGCTACGATCGTATCGAACAAACGCTCCATGAATGCATTGCAGCCCATATGCTCCCGGCTGATTTATTGACCCGCCGCGCCGCGATTTTAATGCGCAGCTACCTTTCCGGTCTGATGGAAAACTGGCTCTTCGCGCCGGATTCATTCGATCTGGCCAAAGAGGCGCGCGACTACGTTGCCATTCTTCTGGAAATGTATCAGTTCTGCCCCTCGCTCCGGGCCCCGTCGGCCGTTGAGACATAACTGAACGGCCAGAATAAAAAAAGGTGAGTTTTTGCTGACGTCCGCAGCTATTCGCGCGGTAGCAGAAATGCTATTCTGCGGGCTGCGACGACCCCCGGTATTCTCCGGCTTTTGCAACCACTCATGTTAACACTATGCTGCATACTATCCGTTGGCGATATGCCACTTCCGCTTTTGTCATTGTACTGCTGTTTTTTGTTAGCTGCCTTAGCCTTAATCAGGCCCTGGCCGCCGATCTGCCCGAACGTTCTGATGTCCAGAATCAGCTTAATACGCTAAATAAGCAAAAAGAACTGACCCCGCAGGATAAGCTGGTTCAGCAGGACCTGGTACAGACCCTCGAGGCGCTCGATAAAATTGAGCGGATAAAGTCGGAAACGACCCAACTACGTCAACAGGTTGAACAGGCTCCGGCGAAAATGCGGCAGGCGGTAGACAGCCTGAATGCGTTAAGCGACGTGCCTGACGATGAGGTCACGCGCAAAACGCTCAGCACGTTGTCTTTACGTCAGCTTGAATCCCGCGTCACTCAGACCCTGGACGATCTGCAAACCGCGCAGACCGATCTGGCGACCTACAACAGCCAGCTGGTCTCCCTGCAAACGCAGCCGGAGCGCGTGCAAAACGCGATGTATTCGGCTTCCCAGCAGCTGCAGCAGATACGCAACCGCCTGAATGGTACCACGGTGGCGGGCGATGAAGCGCTGCGCCCGAGCCAGCAGGGGTTGCTGCTGGCGCAGCAGGCGCTGCTGAATGCGCAAATTGAGCAGCAGCGCAAAAGTCTTGAAGGCAATACCGTGCTGCAGGATACGCTGCAAAAGCAACGTGATTACGTCAGCGCCAACAGCAATCGCCTCGAACATCAGCTGCAGCTGTTGCAGGAAGCCGTTAACAGCAAGCGTCTGACGTTGACCGAAAAAACGGCTCAGGAAGCGGTGACGCCGGATGAAACGGCGCGTATCCAGGCAAATCCGCTGGTGAAGCAGGAGCTGGAAATTAACCATCAGCTGAGTCAGAAGCTGATCTCGGCGACGGAAAGCGGCAATCAGCTGGTGCAGCGCAACATTAAGGTCAAAAACTGGCTTGACCGGGCGCTGCAATCTGAGCGGGACATCAAAGAGCAAATCTCGGTTCTCAGAGGCAGCCTGCTATTGTCACGTATCCTCTACCAGCAGCAGCAGACGCTACCGTCGGCGGACGAGCTGGAAGATATGACCAACCGCATTGCCGATCTGCGCCTTGAACAATTTGAGGTGAATCAGCAGCGCGATGCGCTGTTCCAGAGTGATGCGGTCGTCGATAAGCTGGAAGAAGGGCATAGCGACGAAGTGACGCCGGATGTGCATGACGCGCTGCTGGACGTTGTGGACATGCGCCGCGAACTGCTCGATCAGTTTAACAAGCAGCTGGGCAACCAGCTGATGATGGCGATTAACCTGCAGATTAACCAGCAGCAGTTAATGAGCGTGTCGAGCAACCTGAAAGCGATCCTCACGCAGCAGATTTTTTGGGTCAACAGTAACAAACCGATGGACTGGGAGTGGATTAAGTCCTTCCCGGAAGCGCTGAAAGGACAGTTTAAGGCGATGAAAATCACCGTAAACTGGGAGAAAGCGTGGCCGGCGGTGTTTATTGCCTTCCTGGCCGGTCTGCCGTTATTGCTGATTGCCGGCCTGATCCGCTGGCGTCTGCAATGGTTACGTGGCTACCAGGCCCGGCTGGCGTCACAGGTTGGGCAGCTTCGTAATGACACCCAGCTGCATACGCCGAAAGCGATTCTGATCGATCTCATCAGGGCCTTACCGGTGGTGCTGCTGATTCTGGCGGTAGGGCTGATCCTGCTGACCATGCAGCTAAATATCAGCGAGCTGCTGTGGGCCTACAGTAAAAAGCTGGCTCTGTTCTGGCTGGTGTTCGGCCTGTGCTGGAAGGTGCTGGAAAAAGACGGCGTGGCGGTCAGCCACTTTAATATGCCGCCGCAGCTGACCAGCCACTGGCGTCGGCAAATTGTCCGCGTCAGCCTGGCGCTGCTGCCGCTGAATTTCTGGTCGGTGGTCTCCGAACTGTCGCCGTTGAATCTGATGGATGACGTGCTGGGGCAGTTTGTTATCTTCCTCAACCTGCTGCTGATTGCGGTGTTGGTGTGGCCGATGTGCCGCGAAAGCTGGCGCGATAAAGAGTCGCACAGCCTGCGTCTGCTTACCGTCACCGTACTTTCTATCGTACCGGTGGCGCTAATGGTGCTGACGGCGACTGGCTACTTCTATACCACTCTGCGTCTTGCCGGCCGCTGGATTGAAACCGTCTATCTGGTGATGCTGTGGAACCTGCTGTACCAGACCGTGTTACGCGGTCTGAGCGTGGCTGCGCGGCGTATTGCCTGGCGTCGCGCGCTGGCCCGCCGGCAGAATATGGTTAAAGAGGGGGCCGAAGGGGCTGAACCGCTGGAAGAGCCGACGATTGCGCTGGAACAGGTCAACCAACAAACGCTGCGCATCACCATGCTGGTGATGGTTGCGCTGTTTGGCGTGCTGTTCTGGGCAATTTGGTCGGATCTGATTACCGTATTCGCCTATCTCGACAGTATTACGCTGTGGCACTACAACGGCACCGAAGCGGGCGTCAGCGTGGTGAGAAGCGTGACGATGGGCAGCCTGCTGTTTGCGATCGTCGCCTCGATGGTCGCCTGGGCGCTGATCCGCAACCTGCCGGGCCTGCTGGAGGTGCTGATTCTCTCAAGGCTCAATATGCGCCAGGGCACCTCCTACGCGATAACCTCGATTCTGAACTACGCGATCATCGCCATCGGGGCGATGACGGTATTTGGCGCGCTGGGCGTTTCGTGGGACAAACTGCAGTGGCTGGCGGCCGCGCTGTCGGTCGGCCTCGGTTTCGGCCTGCAGGAGATTTTCGGTAACTTTGTTTCCGGCCTGATTATCCTTTTCGAACGCCCGGTACGCATTGGCGATACGGTCACGATCGGTACCTTCTCCGGCACCGTCAGTAAGATTCGCATCCGCGCGACGACCATTACCGACTTTGACCGTAAAGAGGTGATCATTCCCAACAAAGCGTTTGTCACCGAGCGGCTGATCAACTGGTCGCTGTCCGACACCGTGACCCGGGTGGTGATTCGTCTTGGCGTGGCCTACGGCTCCGATCTGGACAAGGTCAAAGAAGTCCTGCTGCAGGCGGCGCATGAGCATCCGAAAGTCATGCAGGAGCCTGGGCCATCGGTGTTCTTCACCACCTTCGGGCCGAGCACGCTGGATCATGAGCTGCGTCTGTACGTGCGTGAACTCCGCGACCGCAGCTACACGGTTGATGAACTGAACCGCGCGATCGATCGCCTCTGCCGTGACAACAATATCAACATCGCCTTCAACCAGCTGGAAGTTCATCTGCGTAATGAAAAAGGGGATGAAGTGACGGAACTGAAGCGTGAGGTGAAAGGGGATGACCCGTCCCCGGCAGTAGGTTAACTTTCCTCAGGGGCGGCCGCTGTGCCGCCCCGTTAATGCCCACAGGCTAGCGACTATCGTTCCCTGTTGACGATGGCTCCGTGCTATTGAGTTTGTTTTCATAGTCGCGTTTGATGATCTCCAGCGCGCCCAGCACGGTTTGCGCCGACACCTGGTTCTCTTCGAGCAGCATAATTAAATCGACGGCCAGTTTGACTTCGTCCGGGGCATTTTCCAGCGACATATTCCCTCCTTCGGTTAGCGCGTTAAGCGTGCCAGCACGCCTTCAATTTTTTCCAGCGCATCGCGACAGCGCGCTAAACGTCCGGCGTAGGCGTCGACCTCTTTCGCCAGCCGCTGCTGTTCAGCAAGCGTTGTCGCCTGGGTCAACTGACGTTGGCGATCGTTTCTCATCGCCAGCAGGCGGCGCTCGTATTCCTGATGCTGTAGCCGCCGCCGCTGCCAGCGGTTCAGGCCGGGCGACGCGCTATCCCAGCTGCGCAGCGGCCAGGTGGCCGTTTCCCGGCTGAGGGCGGCGATTTGCGCGACCAGCCGCTCCGCCAGCCAGGCCACCTGCGGCAGCTGCTGTCGGGCGACGGCCTGTTGCAGCTCAGCAAAATGCTGTTGGGCTTCCTCGAGATAGGCCCGCATCAGCGTACTGCGGGTACGGAACAGCTGGCGGTCGAAACGGGCGCTGAGCGTTGCATGATGTGCCAGCGGGGCAACCTGCGCCGCCAGCTGGGCCAGCTGATTTTCCAGCGTGTGTAAAAGCCGGGTTGTTTTCAAATAACTCCTCCCTACCCAGATAAGCAACTGTGCTACAGTAGCCCTCTCTGCCTGATAACGATTCGCATTATGCCACGTATTATTTTAATCATCATTGGCTGGCTGGCGGTAGTGCTGGGGACGCTGGGCGTCTTTTTGCCTTTATTGCCGACCACCCCGTTTATTCTTCTGGCGGCCTGGTGTTTCGCCCGTTCGTCGCCGCGTTTTCACCACTGGCTGCTGTATCGTTCGTGGTTCGGCGGCTATCTTCGCCACTGGCAGCAATATCGTGCGATGCCGCCCGGCGCCAAACCGCGGGCAATAGTGATGATTCTGCTGACCTTCGCCATTTCACTGTGGCTGGTTAAGCTTACGTGGGTTCGCATCATGTTGCTGGTCATTCTGGCCTGCCTGCTGATATTTATGTGGCGTATTCCGGTGGTTGACGCAAAGCAACAAAAGCACTGATGCGCCATAATGAGTGTTGCAATTGTGGCTTACAGACAGTAAATTCGAGCGTTTTCGAGCGCGGGTACGCCTGGTCAAAGGTTAAACAACGGTTTCTTTGACCCGTCTGGCCTGCCCGTGAGTAACACCGTTTTTATCAGGCATAAACTTATGACCGCAACAGCACAGCAGCTTGAATATCTAAAGAACAGTATCCAAAGCATTCAGGATTATCCAAAACCGGGTATTCTTTTCCGCGATGTCACCAGCTTGCTGGAAGACCCGAAGGCCTATGCACTGAGCATTGAACTGCTGGCCGAGCGCTATAAAGACGCCGGCATCACCAAAGTGGTGGGTACCGAAGCGCGCGGTTTCCTGTTTGGCGCCCCGGTGGCGCTGGCGCTGGGCGTGGGCTTTGTGCCGGTACGTAAACCGGGTAAGCTGCCGCGCGAAACGATTGCCGAGAGCTACGAGCTCGAATACGGCACCGATCGGCTGGAAATCCACGTCGATGCGATCAAGGAAGGCGATAAAGTCCTCGTTGTTGACGATCTGCTGGCGACCGGCGGCACCATTGACGCCACCGTCAAGCTGATTCGCCGCCTCGGTGGCGAAGTCCATGATGCCGCTTTCATTATCAATCTCTTCGATCTGGGCGGCGAACAGCGCCTGGAGAAACAGGGGATTCACTGCTACAGCCTGGTGCCGTTCCCGGGCCACTAAGCATTTCCCGATACATAGCCTCGCCGATCCGGCGGGGCTGTGATAGCATTACCTCCTCGTGATTTCACCTTCCAGCGTTTCAGAGCCAGCCCATGAGTTATCAGGTCTTAGCCCGTAAATGGCGCCCACAAACCTTTGCTGACGTCGTCGGCCAGGAACATGTGCTGACCGCACTGGCGAACGGCTTATCGTTAGGGCGCATTCATCACGCTTATCTCTTTTCCGGCACCCGCGGCGTGGGGAAAACCTCCATCGCGCGATTGTTAGCGAAAGGGTTGAACTGTGAAACCGGTATTACCGCCACGCCGTGCGGCGTTTGCGATAACTGCCGTGAAATAGAACAGGGGCGCTTTGTCGATCTGATTGAGATCGATGCCGCTTCCCGCACCAAAGTCGAGGACACCCGCGACCTGCTGGATAACGTCCAGTACGCGCCGGCCCGTGGTCGCTTTAAGGTCTATCTGATCGATGAAGTCCACATGCTGTCGCGCCACAGCTTCAACGCGTTGTTAAAGACGCTGGAGGAGCCGCCCGCGCACGTCAAATTCCTGCTGGCGACCACCGATCCGCAGAAGCTGCCGGTAACGATCCTCTCGCGCTGTCTCCAGTTCCATCTGAAGGCGCTGGATGTCGAACAGATCCGTCATCAGCTTGAACATATTCTTGGCGAAGAGCGGATTGATTTTGAATCCCGCGCGCTGCAGCTGCTGTCGCGTGCGGCGGACGGCAGCCTGCGCGATGCGTTAAGCCTGACCGATCAGGCGATTGCCAGCGGCGACGGCCGTCTGACGACGGAGTCGGTCAGTACCATGCTCGGCACCCTCGACGACGATCAGGCTCTTGCGCTGATTGAGGCGCTGGTGGCTGCCGACGGAGAGCGGGTGATGGCCGGGGTGAACGAGGCGGCTTCGCGGGGCGTTGAGTGGGGGGCGCTGCTGGTTGAAATGCAGAGCCTGCTGCACCGAATTGCGATGGTTCAGCTGTCACCGTCAGCGCTGGGGGCCGATATGGCCGCGGTGGAGCAGCGAATGCGTGAACTCGCGCGCACCGTGCCGCCCGCCGATGTACAATTGTATTATCAGACCCTGTTAATGGGCCGCAAAGAGCTGCCGTATGCGCCGGACAGGCGCATGGGCGTGGAAATGACGCTGCTGCGAGCGCTGGCCTTCCATCCGCGCATGCCGCTGCCGGAGCCCGAGGTGCAGCCGCTGCCGGCGGTAGCCAGCGCGCCTGCGCAGGCCGCACCGGTCCAGGCTCCGGCGGCCCAGCAGCCGCCGCAGAATTTGCCGCAGACCACCAGTCAGGTACTGGCGGCGCGAAGCCAGCTGCAGCGTAGCCAGGGGGCGCCCACCCCAAAAAAGAGTGAACCGGCAGCCGCATCCCGCGCGCGGCCGGTGAATAACGCTGCGCTGGAGCGTCTGAGTTCGATTACCGAGCGCGTGCAGGCTCGGCCTGCCGCCGCGGCGCAGGAAAAGGCGCCGGCCAAAAAAGAGGCCTATCGCTGGAAAGCGACGACCGTTGTCGAAGCGGTGAAAGAAGAGGTCGCGACGCCGAAAGCGCTGAAGAAAGCGCTGGAGCACGAAAAAACGCCGGAGCTGGCGGCAAAACTGGCGCTTGAAGCGGTCGAACGCGACAGCTGGGCGGCAGAGGTCAACCAGCTGATGGTGCCGAAGCTGGTGGAGCAGGTCGCGCTCAATGCATGGAAAGAGCAGGACGGTCAGCGGATCTGCCTGCATCTGCGTCCGAGCCAGCGGCATCTGAATTCCGCCGGCGCGCAGCAAAAGCTGGCCGAAGCGCTGGGCGTTTTGTATGGCGCAGCGGTTGAACTGACCATCGTGGAAGATGATAATCCTGCGATGCGCACGCCGCTGGAGTGGCGGCAGGCAATTTACGAAGAGAAGCTTGCGCAAGCGCGCGAAGCGATTATTGCGGATAACAACATTCAGACGCTGCGTCGCTTCTTTGATGCGGACCTGGATGAAGAGAGTATTCGCCCCATTTGATTGCAAGTTTGACTTGCGGTCAGCATCCTTAACGATGACTTACTGAGAGAGAAGCCTATGTTTGGTGGAAAAGGCGGCCTGGGTAACCTGATGAAGCAGGCCCAGCAGATGCAAGACAAAATGCAGAAGATGCAGGAAGAGATCGCTCAGCTGGAAGTGACCGGTGAATCCGGCGCCGGTCTGGTGAAAGTGACCATCAACGGCGCGCACAACTGCCGTCGCGTGGAGATCGATCCCAGCCTGCTGGAAGACGACAAAGACATGCTGGAAGACCTCGTGGCTGCGGCGTTCAACGATGCGGCACGCCGCATTGAAGAGACCCAGAAAGAGAAGATGGCCTCCGTCTCCTCCGGTATGCAGCTGCCGCCTGGCTTTAAGATGCCATTCTGATGCAAACCAGCCCGCTGTTAACTCAGCTTATGGAAGCATTGCGCTGTCTGCCGGGCGTGGGCCCGAAGTCAGCGCAGCGCATGGCGTTTACGCTACTTCAGCGCGATCGTAGCGGCGGGATGCGTCTGGCGCAGTCATTGACGCGCGCGATGTCGGAAATCGGCCACTGCGCCGATTGCCGCACCTTCACCGAGCAGGAGGTGTGCAATATTTGCAGCAACCCGCGTCGCCGTGAAAACGGCCAGATCTGCGTGGTGGAGAGTCCTGCGGACATCTACGCCATTGAGCAGACCGGGCAGTTTTCCGGCCGCTACTTTGTCCTGATGGGCCACCTGTCGCCGCTTGACGGGATTGGGCCGGATGACATCGGGCTTGACCGTCTGGAGCAGCGGCTGCGCGACGAATCGATGCAGGAAGTGATCCTCGCCACCAACCCGACGGTGGAAGGGGAAGCGACCGCGAACTACATTGCCGAACTCTGCGCGCAGTACGGCGTGGAAGCCAGCCGTATCGCCCACGGCGTGCCGGTAGGCGGCGAGCTGGAGATGGTTGACGGCACCACGCTGTCGCACTCTCTCGCCGGGCGGCATAAGATCCGTTTTTAACCCACGAAACTCTCATCATTCAGGCGGCAGGCTGCCCTGCCGAACCCGGTCACCTACTGATGCCAGCGACCGGGCATGTCGCCTGAATGATTTCGCGCCTGGCGCAATTTTCTCGGTTCTCGCTTGAAAATATCCCTCTCTGTCCCCACTTCCTGTTCAACTGTTTTGTTTACCATTAAAAATGGCATTGTTGAGGTTGAGCTAGATGAAAGGACAAGAAACTCGTGGTTTTCAGTCAGAAGTAAAACAGCTTCTGCACCTGATGATCCATTCTCTCTATTCCAATAAAGAAATCTTCCTGCGCGAGCTTATTTCTAACGCCTCCGATGCGGCCGACAAGCTGCGTTTCCGCGCGCTGTCCCAGCCGGATCTGTACGAAGGCGACGGTGAGCTGCGCGTACGTGTTTCTTTTGATAAAGACAACCGTACTCTGACCATCGCCGATAACGGTATCGGGATGAACCGCGAAGAGGTGATTGACCATCTCGGGACGATCGCGAAGTCCGGGACGAAGTCCTTCCTCGAATCGATGGGCTCCGACCAGGCGAAAGACAGCCAGCTGATCGGTCAGTTTGGCGTCGGCTTTTACTCGGCGTTTATCGTGGCGGATAAAGTCACGGTGCGCACCCGCGCGGCGGGTGATAGCGCGGAAAACGGCGTGTTCTGGGAATCGGCTGGCGAAGGCGACTATACCGTCGCCGATATCACCAAAGCCGATCGCGGGACGGAAATAACCCTGCATCTGCGCGAAGGCGAGGACGATTTCCTCAACGACTGGCGCGTACGCTCGATCATCAGTAAGTACTCCGACCATATCGCGCTGCCGGTTGAGATCGAAAAACGCGAAGAAGTTGACGGCGAAACCGTGATCTCCTGGGAGAAAATCAACAAAGCCCAGGCGCTGTGGACGCGTAATAAGTCGGAAATCAAAGACGACGAATACAACGAGTTCTATAAACACATTGCCCATGACTACAGCGACCCGCTGACCTGGAGCCACAACCGCGTGGAAGGGAAGCAGGAGTACACCAGTCTGCTGTACATCCCGTCCCAGGCGCCGTGGGATATGTGGAACCGCGATCATAAGCACGGTCTGAAGCTGTACGTGCAGCGCGTCTTCATCATGGATGAGGCCGAGCAGTTCATGCCGAACTACCTGCGCTTCGTCCGCGGCCTCGTGGATTCCAACGATCTGCCGCTGAACGTATCGCGCGAGATCCTGCAGGACAGCAGCGTCACCCGCAACCTGCGCACCGCGCTGAGCAAACGCGCGCTGCAGATGCTGGAAAAACTGGCGAAAGACGACGCGGAAAAATATCAGACCTTCTGGCAGCAGTTTGGCCTGGTGCTGAAAGAAGGCCCGGCGGAGGACAGCGCGAATCAGCAGACTATTGCTAAGCTGCTGCGTTTCGCCTCTACCCATACCGATTCCGCCGCGCAGACCGTGTCGCTGGAAGAGTATGTCTCCCGCATGAAAGAAGGGCAGGAGAAGATTTACTACATCACCGCGGACAGCTACGCCGCGGCGAAGAGCAGCCCGCACCTCGAACTGCTGCGTAAGAAAGGCATCGAAGTTCTGCTGCTTTCTGATCGTATCGACGAGTGGATGATGAGCTACCTGACCGAGTTCGACGGCAAGGCGTTCCAGTCGGTGGCGAAAGCCGACGAGTCGCTGGATAAGCTGGCGGATGACGTCGATGAAAGCACCAAAGAGGCCGAAAAGGCGCTGGAGCCGTTCGTTGACCGGGTGAAAACGCTGCTGGGCGAACGGGTGAAAGAGGTTCGTTTGACTCATCGTCTGACCGATACCCCGGCTATCGTCACCACCGATGCGGATGAAATGAGCACCCAGATGGCGAAATTGTTTGCCGCTGCGGGCCAGTCTGCACCGGAAGTGAAGTACATCTTTGAACTGAATCCGGCTCACCCGCTGGTGAAACGCGCGGCGGATACTCAGGATGATACCCACTTCGGCGAATGGGTTGAACTGCTGCTCGATCAGGCCCTGCTGGCCGAACGCGGTACGCTGGAAGACCCGAACCAGTTTATCCGTCGTATGAACCAGCTGCTGGCGTCGTAATCTCCCCAGCCGCAGGCCCTCCTCGCCCCTCTCGCTCTGAGAGCGGAGCGGGTGAGGGCGCTTCCTCTGATGGCGTAAAATCCGCCTTTCAAGCAAAATAAACCCTCCATTAACCGTTTCAGCCGTTCCGCCTTCCTTGAGCCATCTGCGTTCTGGTGGTATGGTTTAGCGTTTTTGAAAAATTGAATCGACTTTTGAGGGGATTTTCGTAATGCGTATTATTCTGCTTGGCGCTCCGGGCGCGGGTAAAGGAACTCAGGCTCAGTTCATCATGGAGAAATACGGAATTCCGCAAATCTCTACTGGTGACATGCTGCGCGCCGCGGTGAAATCCGGCTCCGAGCTGGGCAAACAGGCGAAAGATATCATGGACGCCGGCAAGCTGGTGACCGACGAGCTGGTTATTGCGCTGGTTAAAGAGCGCATCACTCAGGAAGATTGCCGTAACGGTTTCCTGCTGGACGGTTTCCCGCGCACCATTCCGCAGGCTGACGCGATGAAAGAAGCGGGCATCGCCGTGGACTATGTCCTCGAATTTGACGTACCGGATGACCTGATTGTTGACCGTATCATCGGTCGTCGCGTCCATGCGGCTTCCGGCCGTGTTTACCACATCAAATTCAATCCGCCGAAAGTTGAAGGCAAAGATGACGTGACCGGCGAAGAGCTGACCACGCGTAAAGATGACCAGGAAGAGACCGTACGTAAGCGTCTGGTGGAATACCATCAGATGACGGCGCCGCTGATCGGTTACTATCAGCAGGAGGCGCAGGCGGGCAACACCAAATACGCCAAAGTTGACGGTACAAAAGCCGTTGCTGAAGTCCGTGTTGAACTGGAAAAAATCCTCGGTTAATCCCGTTGGTTCTCATCCCGCCGCTGCGGGATGAGAACACCTCTCATTCTACCTTTTTCTATGATTGGTTCCGTTTAGCGCCATTTCAGCTACAATTGTCAGCGATTCAAATGGTTAAGAGGCGGTAATGCATCAGACGAAAACAGGTATCTTGTTAGCCAATTTAGGCACTCCCGATGCGCCCACGCCCGATGCGGTGAAGCGCTATCTGCGACAATTCCTCAGTGACAAACGGGTGGTCGATACGCCGCGTCTGTTGTGGTGGCCGCTGCTGCGCGGGGTGATTCTGCCGCTGCGCGCGCCGCGGGTCGCTAAACTTTACCAGTCCGTGTGGATGGAAGAGGGCTCGCCGCTGATGGTTTACAGCCGCCGGCAGCAGCAGGCGCTGGCCGCGCGTTTACCCGATACGCCCGTGGCTTTAGGGATGAGCTATGGCTCACCGGCGCTGGAAAGCGCGGTGGATGAACTGCTGGCGCAGGGCGTTGGCCATATTGTGGTGCTGCCGCTGTACCCGCAGTACTCCTGCTCCACCGTGGCGGCGGTATGGGATGAACTGGCGCGAATTCTGGCTAAAAAACGGGCGATTCCCGGGATCTCGTTTATTCGCGATTACGCCGACGATGCCAGCTATATCGCTGCCCTGGCCGCCAGCGTCCGTACCTCATTTGCCGTTCACGGCGAACCGGATGTGCTGCTGCTCTCCTACCACGGTATCCCTCAGCGTTTTGCCCATGAAGGGGATGATTACCCGCAGCGCTGCCGCGATACCACCCGGGAGCTGGTTTCGGCGCTGGGCCTGCCACCGGATCGCGCGATGATGACCTTCCAGTCGCGCTTTGGCCGCGAGCCGTGGCTGACGCCTTACACCGACGAGACGTTGAAAATGTTGGGTGAGAAGGGCGTGAAGCATATTCAGGTTATCTGTCCGGGTTTTGCCGCCGACTGCCTGGAGACGCTGGAGGAGATTGCCGTGCAGAACCGGGAAGTGTTCCTCGACGCCGGCGGGAAGAAATACGAATATATCCCGGCGCTCAATGCCGACGACGCGCATATTGAAATGATGGTGAACCTGACGGCGTCTTATCGCTAATCGCGTGCGGCACGGGGAGTATGCTATTATTCCCCGCTTGTTCACTGCCATTAAATCGCCACTATGAAATTTCCCGGTAAACGCAAATCCAAACACTACTTTCCCGTTAACGCCCGCGATCCGCTGCTGCAGCAAACGCAGCCGGAAACCGACTCCAATATCGCGTGGGTGGTCGGTATCGATCAAACGCTGGTCGATATTGAGGCGAAAGTAGACGAGGCGTTTATCGTGCGTTACGGCTTAAGCGCCGGCCATTCGCTGGTGATTGAAGATGATGTCGCCGAGGCGCTCTATCAGGAACTGGTACGGAATAACCTGATCACCCATCAGTTTGCCGGCGGCACCATCGGTAACACCATGCACAACTATTCGGTGCTGGCAGATGACCGCTCGGTTCTGCTTGGCGTCATGTGCAGCAACATCGAAATCGGCGGCTACGCCTATCGCTATCTGTGCAACACCTCCAGTCGTACCGATCTGAACTACCTGCAAGGGGTGGATGGGGCGATTGGCCGCTGCTTCACGCTGATTAGCGACTCCGGCGAGCGGACGTTCGCCATCAGCCCGGGGCATATGAATAAGCTGCGCCCGGAAAGCATCCCGGAAGCGGTGATTGCCGGCGCGTCTGCGCTGGTGCTGACCTCTTATCTGGTGCGCTGTAAACCGGGCGAGCCGATGCCGGATGCGACGATGAAAGCCATCGAATATGCCAAAAAGCATGACGTACCGGTGGTGCTGACCCTCGGAACCAAATATGTGATTGCCGACAACCCGGCGTGGTGGCAGCAGTTCCTGAAGGAACATGTCTCTATCCTGGCAATGAACGAAGAAGAGGCGGAAGCGTTGACCGGGCTTTCCGATCCGCTGCTGGCGTCCGATAAGGCGCTGGAGTGGGTTGACCTCGTGCTATGTACCGCCGGGCCTGCCGGCCTGTATATGGCCAGTTTCACTGAAGATGAAGCCAAACGTAAAACGCAGCACCCGCTGCTGCCGGGGGCGATCGCCGAATTCAACCAGTATGAGTTCAGCCGGGCGATGCGCCACCAGGATTGCGTTAACCCGCTACGGATTTACTCGCATATCGCGCCGTACATGGGCGGGCCTGAAAAAATCATGAATACCAACGGAGCGGGCGATGGCGCGCTGGCGGCGCTGCTGCATGATATTACCGCCAATAACTATCACCGTAATAACGTGCCGAACTCCAGCAAACACAAGTGTAAGTGGCTGACCTACTCGTCGCTGGCGCAGGTGTGCAAATACGCTAACCGCGTGAGCTATCAGGTGCTGAACCAGCATTCGCCGCGTTTAACCCGCGGTCTGCCGGAGCGGGAAGATAGCCTGGAAGAGGCCTACTGGGAGCGTTAAGCTCATCGCCCCTTTGGCGTCATGAAGGGGGAGTGGGTGGACGAAGAGGCTGAATGGTAACCTCCCCATATCAGGGGAGGCCATATGGCAACCTCGGGGGCCGTGCTTAGCCGGTGACCACTTCACCCGCCGGCGGCGTTTCCAGCAGCAGCAACATCGCGCGGGCGATTTCTCGCTCGCCCATCACCACCTGGTTTGCGCCGCGTTCGGTAATGTAATCCACTTCGTCATCATAATGCGCCCGGGCGATAATCTCGATATTCGGGCATTTCTCGCGCGCTGAGGCGACGATTTCTCCCGCCTCGTAGCCGTTAGGAATGGTCAGCAGCAGCCAGCGGGCGCAGTCCAGATGCGCCAGATTCATGATCTCTTCATTGGCGGCATTGCCCAGCACCGCCCGAATACCGCGCGCGCGCAGCTCGTCCACGCGGGTGCGTGAGGTTTCGATGACCACCAGCGGGATCCCCTGCGCCATCAGCTTCTCACCCAGCAGGCTGCCGACGCGGCCAAACCCGACCAGCAGCGCGTGGTTGCAAATATCAACCGGGATCTGTTTCTCTTCCTCAAGCACCTCTTCGAAGGTTTGCTCGTCGAGGGTCTCGGTTTTATCGAGGTATTTTTCCAGCAGCGCGAACAGCACCGGGTTGAGCATAATCGAGATGATCGCCCCGGCAAGCACCAGGTTTTGCCCGGCCTGCGGCAGCAGATTCAGCGCCATACCGAGCCCGGCAAGAATAAAGGCGAACTCACCGATTTGCGCCAGACTGGCGGCGATGGTCAAGGCGGTACGCGGCGAGTGGCCGAACATTCGCACGAGGAAAAAGGCGACCACGGACTTACCGAAGATAATGATGGCCAGCGTGGCCAGTACCGCCAGCGGTTGTTCCAGCAGGACCATCGGGTCGAACAGCATGCCGACGGAGACGAAGAACAGCACGGCGAACGCATCGCGCAGCGGCAGGGTATCGTGCGCGGCGCGGTGGCTGAGCTCGGATTCATTCAGCACCATGCCGGCGAAAAAGGCGCCGAGGGCAAAGGAGACGTCGAACAGCTCAACCGCGCCGAAGGCGATGCCAAGGGCCAGCGCCAGTACCGAAAGGGTAAACAGTTCGCGGGAGCCGGTGGCGGCGCTGCGGGACATAATCCACGGCACCAGGCGGCGGCCTACCAGCATCATAATGGCGATAAAGGCAATGACTTTGCCGATAGTGATGCCCATATCGACGGCCAGCGAGGCCAGGCCGACATCGCCTTTTTCCGCCATCCCGGCGACGGCCGGCAGCAGAACCAGGGTCAGCACCATCACTAAATCTTCGACGATCAGCCAGCCGATGGCGATTTGCCCTCGTTGACTATCAATGAGTTGCCGTTCCTCTAACGCGCGCAGCAGCACCACGGTACTGGCGGTTGACAGACACAGGCCAAAAACGATACCGGTCATCAGCGACCAGCCCAACACCGCAGAAAGCGCCATACCTAGCAGCGTTGCCACGGCTATCTGGGCAATCGCGCCGGGAATGGCGATGGACTTTACCGCCATCAAATCCTTTAACGAGAAGTGCAGCCCGACGCCAAACATCAGCAAAATGACGCCGAGTTCAGCCAGTTCAGGCGCCAGCTTGGTATCGGCAACAAAACCAGGGGTAAAAGGACCGGATAGCACGCCCGCTAATAAATATCCCACCAGAGGAGAAATACGGAGCTTATTGGCAATCATGCCAAAAATAAAAGCGAGTACGAGCCCACCGACAATGGTGGTGATAAGCGGTGTTGCGTGGTGCATTCCGTCTCCTTGCGTGTGGTGAGCCAATCCATTTTCGGTATTAAACCAAAAACCGAGTAATAGTTTATGACAGTTTTAACGGTTTTGTTTATGAATAATTGTTGAATTCTGCAGAAAAGTGGAATTAGCCCGCAAAAAAGCACAGATCGGAAAACAGCAGCAGGTAATGCGGGGGAGCGCCGATAGGGTAAGGGATTCCGGCGACCAAAGTTTCACTTTAGCCGCCGGATAATCATGATTTTTGACGGTTGTCAGGGAGGAATATCGTCAATATGCCGAGAAGTGGGAGGAAAGCGCAGATTTTGTAGACCAACTCGATACTGGTATGGTCAGCCAGCAGCCCCAGTACGGCGGCTCCAAGGCCGCCCATACCAAATGCAAAGCCGAAAAACAGACCGGAAACCATGCCGATACGGCCGGGTAACAGCTCCTGGGCGTAGACCAAAATGGCTGAAAACGCCGACGCGAGGATAAAACCAATAATCATGGTCAAAATCCCCGTCCATTCAAGGGTGGCGTACGGCAAAACGAGGGTAAAGGGAGCTACGCCGAGGATTGAGCCCCAAATCACATATTTACGTCCGATCTTATCGCCGACAGGCCCGCCAATCACCGTACCTGCGGCCACGGCGAACAGGAAGATAAACAGGTGGACCTGCGCATTCTGCACCGATAATCCGAATTTATGCATCAGATAAAAGGTGTAATAGCTGCTAATGCTCGCCATATAGAAGTATTTCGAGAAAATCAGCATCAGCAGAATGCTTACCGCCAGAATCACCTTGTTTTTCGGCAGCGGGTTGGCGATGACCGTCTGCGGTTTACCTTTATTAATCCGATGCTGGGCGGCATACCAGCGGCTGATTTGCGACAGCACGACGATGGCCAGCAGCGCGGCCAGCACGAACCACGCCACGTTGCCTTTACCATAAGGGGCGATAATGACCGCCGCCAGCAGCGGGCCGAGCGAACTGCCAAAATTGCCGCCGACCTGGAACAGCGACTGGGCCAGACCGTGGCGCCCGCCGGAGGCCATACGCGCCACGCGCGACGATTCCGGATGGAAGACCGAAGAACCGGTACCAACCAGCGCGGCGGCGAGCAGCACCATGGCAAAACTTCCGGCTAGCGCCAGCAGCACCAGGCCGCTGAGGGTGAAGCACATTCCGATCGGCAGCGACCACGGCATCGGGTGTTTGTCGGTCCAGTAGCCGACAACCGGCTGGAGCAGCGACGAGGCCAGCTGGAAGGTGAGGGTGATCATCCCGATTTGCACAAAAGTCAGAGAAAACTCCGACTGCAGCAGCGGGTAAATCGCCAGAATCAGCGACTGGATCATGTCGTTTAGCAAATGGGAAAGGCTGATGGCGCCCAGAATACCAAACGAGGTGCGTGCTTTTGGCGGCGCAGACGCGGGGCCGGATACGGGTTGAATGGTCTGATTCATTGTCATAGGTTCACTTATACCGTCATACTTCAGGTTGCAGGTGCATTGGTTACGTTCGTTCACCCGAATCGCTTATCGGAATTGGCTCACTTGCCACCTGCCGGCAACTTGAATGGTTCAGGTATACAAAGTGATATAGAGGATGCAGGTGGAATTATTATCTGACTAACATACCCGTCCCTCAGGTTTGAAGGAAGTCTCAATTCTGAAAACCTATTTGTCTCATGGCGTAACTCGCTATACTTTCGGCACTTGTTATTAAGTCAGGGAGAGAAAGATGCACTATTTAAAACGCGGCGTCGCGCTGGCGTTATTCGCCGCATTGTCGCTGGGCAGCTTATCCGCGCAGGCCTATGAGCAGGACAAAACCTATAAGATCACCATCCTGCATACCAACGATCACCACGGCCATTTCTGGCGTAATGACTACGGTGAATATGGCCTGGCGGCGCAAAAAACGCTGGTGGACGGTATTCGTAAAGAGGTCGCAGCCGAGGGCGGCAGCGTGCTATTGCTGTCCGGCGGCGATATTAATACCGGGGTGCCGGAATCTGATTTACAGGACGCCGAACCGGATTTTCGCGGCATGAATCTGATTGGTTATGATGCGATGGCGGTCGGCAACCACGAATTTGATAATCCGTTGAGCGTATTACGCCAGCAGGAAAAGCTGGCTAAGTTTCCGTTCCTCTCCGCCAATATCTACCAGAAGAGCACCGGCGAGCGCCTGTTTAAACCCTGGGCGTTGTTTAAACGCGGGGGGTTAAACATTGCGGTGATTGGCCTGACGACCGATGACACGGCGAAGATCGGTAACCCGGAGTATTTTACCGATATTGAATTCCGCAAACCGGCGGATGAAGCCAAACTGGTTATCCAGGAGCTGCAGCAGAATGAAAAACCGGACGTGATTCTGGCGACCACCCACATGGGCCATTACGACAACGGCAATCACGGTTCTAACGCGCCGGGAGATGTGGAAATGGCGCGCAGCCTGCCGGCCGGCTCGCTGGCGATGATTGTCGGCGGTCATTCGCAGGATCCGGTCTGTATGGCATCGGAGAATAAAAAGCAGGTCGATTACGTGCCGGGTACGCCCTGCGCGCCGGACAAACAGAATGGGATCTGGATTGTCCAGGCCCATGAGTGGGGCAAGTACGTTGGGCGCGCGGATTTTGAGTTCCGCAACAGCGAGATGAAGCTGGTGCATTATCAGCTGATTCCGGTCAACCTGAAGAAGAAGGTCACCTACGATAACGGCCAGAGCGAACGCGTGCTCTATATGCCGCAAATCCCGGAGAACCCGCAGATGCTTTCGCTGCTGACGCCGTTCCAGAATAAGGGCAAAGCGCAGCTGCAGGTTAAAATCGGCAGCGTGAACGGCCATCTTGAGGGCGATCGCAGCAAGGTTCGTTTCGTGCAGACCAATATGGGGCGCCTGCTGCTGGCGGCGCAAATGGCGCGCAGCAATGCCGATTTTGCCGTGATGAGCGGCGGCGGTATTCGTGACTCCATCGAAGCCGGGGATATTACCTATAAGGATGTGATGAAGGTGCAGCCGTTCGGTAACGTGCTGGTGTATGTCGATATGAATGGCCAGGAAGTGACGGAGTACCTGACCGCGGTAGCGCAGATGAAGCCGGACTCCGGCGCCTATCCGCAGTTCGCCAATGTCAGCTTCGTGGCGAAAGACGGCAAGCTGAATGCGTTGAAAATTAAAGGCGAGCCGATCGATCCGACGAAGACCTACCGTATGGCAACGTTGAGTTTCAACGGGAGCGGCGGCGATGGCTATCCGCATATCGACAATAAACCGGGGTATGTGAATACCGGTTTTATCGATGCCGAAGTGCTGAAGGAGTATATCCAGAAGAACTCGCCGCTTGACGCGGCTGCCTTTGAGCCGCAAGGCGAGGTCAGCTGGCAGTAACCGGAGTCGCGCGATTCGCGTCGCGCTGCTCATTGCGGGCTATCGATCGGGCGAACCGGCTCCCGGATAAGGCGCAACAGGCCGCTATCCGGGGACGCAGCCGCTTAATCGCGGCGGGCGATATCGGCGAATTTCGCCTCGAGGATCCGCGCTAAATCGCTGGCCGCCAGCTCAATATCCAGCCCGCGTTTGCCGCCGGAAATATAGATGGCGGTAAACGCCTGCGCCGGCGCATCGATCAGCGTAGGCAGGCGCTTTTTCTGCCCAAGCGGGCTAATACCGCCGACCAGATAGCCGGTGGTGCGCTGGGCGACCAGCGGGTCAGCCATATCCACCTTCTTCGCCCCCAGGGCTTTGGCCACTTTTTTCAAATCCAGCTGGCCGGCAACCGGCGTCACCGCCACGGCCAGATGCTTCATATCCCCGTTTATCGCCACCAGCAGCGTCTTATAAACCTGATCCGCATTCAGTCCCAGTTTACGCACCACTTCGTCGCCGAAGTTGGTTTCGCTGGGGTCGTGATCGTAGCTGTGGACCTTAAAAGGGATGTTGTTTTTTTCGAGTAACTTAACGGCGGGAGTCATAGCTATCCTTCTTACTAACCGATCTCACGTGCAGTCAGCATACGCCTGATGAATGTGTAAAAAATAGTACCATCTTGCGCAATAGTATTGGCAGTGATGGTCACTTTGAGCGACAATCGAACGATCCGAGGTGCAAATCTCGGGATAATAATAATGATGAAATTCCTCTTTGACGGGCCAATAGAAATATTGGCCATTTTTTTACGTCAGCATATCGGGCAGGTTCCCTTCACCGTATAGATGTAACGCGCCGACGGCGACGACGTAGCGCCCCGGCGGCAGCGCCAGCAGCGTCTCGCGCCAGGCCAGATTGCGCTGGTGCATGAGGACATCGTACAGCGACTGGCTAAAGGTGGTGGGTAGCGCGGTCGCGCCTTTGGCCGGCGGCTGCTCCAGCCACCAGCCGATCATCACCTGTAGAAGACGGGCGTTGGTGCGCCAGTGGGTCAGCGTATCTTCCAGCAGCGCCAGCCCGCCATCCGGGAGATCGCGCAGCAGCGCTATCTGGCTGTCGGTACCTTCCAGCTCCATCACCCGTACGCGGTGCTCGCGCGCCGCCATCAGCAGCTGGTAATCGATGCCATAGTCCGGGCGCAGTCCCAGCTTCTGGGCCTGGGTCGCCTGCAGCACCATGGCTACCTGCCACAGCGGCTGGCTGTCAAACAGCGCCGTCGACAGCCCCAGTTCGGCGGCTCGCGCTTCCAGTTCGCCGAGCTGTTCCGCGTTTAAGCGTTCAGCCAGAGGCGGGTAAACGGGGAGGTTACTGAAGGGCGTTTCGTTGCCGGTAATGTCCGCCTCAACGATGAGGGCATCGGCCTGACGAATCTTTTTTAGCAGTCTGGCGGGTGGGGGCGACATGTCGCGGGTGCCCATATGAATACTGCCAACCAGATGCAAATAGCGCTCTCCGGGAAGGGTAATATCCAGTGCGGGCCAGGAATAAGACGAGCCGACGGCGGCTCGCCACAGCATTTTTATCCGGTTTAACAGGCCCATACGCGCTCCGTAGTGTGAAGCCCTCATGCTAGCGCGTATGGGTGACAACATCTAGTCTTTCGGCTTAAAGCGCAGCAGCCGGTTAGCATTGCTGACCACGGTAATCGAGGAGAGCGCCATGGCGGCTCCGGCGACCACCGGATTAAGCAAGGTTCCGGTGAGCGGCCATAAGATCCCGGCGGCAATCGGAATACCCAACGAGTTATAAACGAAGGCTCCCAGCAGGTTTTGCTTCATATTGCGCAGCGTGGCTTTGGCAATCGCCAGCGCATCGGCGACGCCGTTCAGTCTGTGGCGCATCAGGGCGATCGCCGCCGTTTCAATGGCCACATCGCTGCCGCCGCCCATCGCAATGCCGACATCGGCCTGTGCCAGCGCCGGGGCATCGTTGATGCCGTCGCCGACCATCGCGACCTGGTGTCCCTGGCTTTGCAGACGTTTGATGGCATCGGCTTTGCCGTCCGGCAGCACGCCGGCAATAACTTCATCAATCCCCGCCTCTCTGGCGATGGCGTTGGCGGTGACCGGGTTATCCCCGGTCAGCATCACCAGACGGTAGCCCTGTCGATGCAGGCGCGCCAGCGCGGCCACGCTGTCGCTGCGCAGCGGATCGCGAATGGCGAGCAGGGCGGCGAGCTGGCCATCTATCGCCAGCAGGACCGGCGTGGCGCCTTGCGATGCCTGAGCGGTAATCTCACTTTCCATCGCCCCGGTGGCAATACTGTGTTCGTTAAGCAGCGCCTGGTTGCCGAGCAGCAGCGCGTGACCGTCGGCGTCGCCGCTGACGCCCAGTCCGCGAAGGGTGCGGAAGTGATTCACCGTCGGCAGCGGGCTGCCCACCGCCTTATCCAGAATCGCGCGCGCCAGCGGATGGCTGGAGCTCTGCTCCAGCGCCGCGGCAAGACGCAGCGCGGTCGCTTCGTCAATGCCGGCCGCGGTTTTTACCGCCACCACCTGCGGCTTGCCTTCGGTCAGCGTACCCGTTTTATCGAAGACGAGAGTATCCAGCTGGCTGGCGCGCTGCAGCGCATCGGCATCGCGAACCAGTACGCCGTATTCCGCCGCCCGCCCGACGCCGGAGATAATCGACATCGGCGTCGCCAGCCCCAGCGCGCAAGGGCAGGCGATAATCAGCACCGTGGTGGCGATCACCAGGGTGTAGACAATTTGCGGCGCTGGCCCGAAGAAGTACCAGATTGCCGCGCTGAACAGGGCGATAGCGACCACCGCCGGTACGAAGACGGCGGAGATTTTATCCGCCAGCTGGCCAATCTCCGGTTTACTGCTTTGCGCCTGGCGCACCATGCGAATAATACGCGCAAGGGTGGTCTGGCTCCCGACGGCGCTGGCGGTAAACAGAACGCTGCCGTCCTGCACGACCGTACCGGCATGAAGCGTTTCACCGTCGCCTTTCTGCTGCGGGATCGGCTCGCCGGTCAGCATCGCTTCATCCAGCCAGGCTTCCCCCTCGCTTATTACGCCGTCAACCGGGACCCGGTCGCCGGTGGTCAGACGCAGGGTCATCCCCGGCATAACCTCGGCCAGCGGGACGCTTTTTTCACCCTCTTCAGTGACGACCCGCGCCGACGGCGGCGTCAGGTCGAGCAGTTTTTCCAGCGCCTTTGACGAGCGCTGGCGGGCGCGCGCTTCCAGCATATGGCCGAGATTAATCAAACCGATAATCATCGCGCTGGCTTCATAGTAAAGGTGGCGCGCCTCCATCGGGAACCACTGCGGCCACAGGTTGACGCTCATCGAGTAGATCCACGCCACCCCGGTTCCCAGCGCCACCAGCGTGTCCATGGTGGCGGTGCCGTTTTTCAGGCTTTTCCATGCGCTGCGATAGAAGTGGCCGCCGGCGAAGACCATCACCGCCAGGGTGATAAGACCGATAGCCAGCCACAGCGAGCGGTTAGCGTCGCTGACCATCATATTATCGCCGATCATCCCCCAGCCCATCACCGGGATCCCGACCAGCAGGGCGACGATGGCCTGCCAGCGGAAGCGTTTCATGATGGCGATAGCGGTTTCCTGCTGGCGTGCGCGACGCTTGAGATCGTCTTCGATAGCTTCCGCGCCGTAGCCTGCTTTCTCCACCGCCTGGACTAATTCTGCAGCGGACGCGCTGCCCATAATCAGCGCAGTGCGTTCCGCCAGGTTTACCCGTGCCTGTACCACACCCGGTACCGCGGCCAGCGCGTTTTGTACCCGGGAGACGCAGCTGGCGCAGCTCATGCCGTTGATCAGCAGCTGTTGACTGTCATCCTCGTCATGGGCTGCCGGAAGCTCAGGGGAGGCCGCTGTCAGTGCTTCCGACGGGATTGTTGATTCTGCCAGCGGTTTAGCCTTTGGGTGGCTTAACTCCGCACCATACCCGGCCTGTTTGATGGTTTCGATAAGTGCTTCTGCGCTGGCGCTACCGGTGACGTGCGCTTCGCTAACGGTCACCTCCGCCTGCTCAACGTCGGGACGTTGTTCGAGGCTTTCTTTCACGCGTTTGACGCAGTGACCGCAGGACAGTCCGTCGAGGGCCAGATCGATGGTTTGGGACATGACATACTCCTTTATTACAGGGATGAACTCACGGTGATAAAGGTTAAACCTTCCAGCAAGGGGAGGGTCAAGGGTTTATTTTATGCGCGCGTCTTCAGTGTTCCTCCGCGATAGCTGAAAGGTGGCTGCCCGGTGCGGGGAAAGCCCTGTGGTGGGAAAACGTCGGCCCGCGCAGCGTGCGAAGGCCGCTGGTTGCTGAGCTGCGACGCTAGGCCCGGTAATGGTGAATATAGTGTTCAATCAGCGCAAGCAGTTGATGGTTATCGATACTTTGCAGAATTTTTACCATTGCGCCTTTGGGTTCAGGGATCCCCACGTCCAGGCGCAATGCCTCCCGTCCATAGCGGCAGGTCATACCGCGCGTGAGGCCTTCGAGAGAGACGTCCAGATAGTCCTCTGTCGTGGTGGCGAGAGAGGGATCGAGTAACCAGGCAATCGTCAGAACATCGTGGATCCAACATCCTGGCAGGTTACGGGTCTGCATCGAGTAGCTGATCCACGGTCGAATGGTTTGCGCCAGATAGCGGCTAAGCGCGTTGTCCCTCTGCGCCAGACGATCCAAATCGGCATGGCGCATTTGGGTTTTTGTCGTGACATCCATTGGCACCAGGGCGATCGGCGCGCCGCAGGTGAGCACGGCATGAGCCGCTTCAGGATCCAGCCCAAAATTGGTGTCTTTTATGTAGCCCGGAACATTGAACGCCCCGCCCATTATTACGATATTTTTCACCGCCTGCACCATCTGCGGATAAAGCTGCAGCGCCATAGCCACATTCGTCAGTGGGCCTGTTGCAACCAGGGTGATCTCGCCGGGATGGCGGCATATCCATTCCCCGATGGCTTCAGGCGCAAGAGGCCTGGCCTCCGGACACGCCGGCGGAGCAGGGACATCTGACCATAGTTGGCGTAAGCCAAATCGATCGACGCCATGATCGAGTTTTTCGCGCCATGGCTGAGGATCCTCTCTGAGCGCGCGCGCCGCGCCGCGATAGACCGCAACGGCAATCCCGGATTGTTGAACGAAATCTTTGGCGACGGCATATCCGGTTGCTACCGGGGTATTACCTGCGACGATCGTTATCATCTCGAGGGTGATTTGCGGCGCGGCAATGGCGAGTGCCAGCGCGAGGCCGTCATCGATATTGGCTCCGGGAACGCCATTGCCCGGGTCGCAGTCGATAATCAGGCGCATGGATTGATTTTTATCTTGTCTCGGGTTGTACTTCATGTCCCTGGCAGCCACACGACTCTCCCACTCGTAAAAAGAACGCAAATTCAACGCGGCGCACCTCTCCGTCCCAGTTTTTCAACATGTTGATTGCCGCACGGGCCATTTCATCAACGGGTTGTCGGACGGCGGTTAACGACGGTACGTTGTAAGCCGATTCTTGCGTTGCGTTAAAGCAGACCAGCGCCATATCCTGCGGCACCCGCAGCCCGTGTTCTGCCAGCGCGCGTAAACAACCGAGGGCCTGCTGTTCATTGGTGGCGAACAGCGCGCGCGGCGGTTGCCCTTGCAACATCCGTCTGGCGGCTTCATAACCTCCCGCGCGGGTATAGTTGGTCGAAAAGATCCAGGCGGGATTGATCGCCAGCGATGCCTCCTGCAACGCCAGCTGCCATCCCCGGATACGATCCTGGGTATTCAACATTTCACGTGGACCACAAATAATGCCAATGTCGCGGTAGCCGTGATCAATCAGATGTTTCGTCACCTGCCAGGCCGCCAGCTGCTCATCGACCTGAATCACGCTGACATTGAGCCCCGGATCGACGCGATCCAGCATGACGCAGGGGGTAGCGCTCGCCTGAATCAGCTCAATGTAAGGATGCCGGTCAACGCTGGTATAGATCAGCCCATCGACCTGACGGTGGAGCATATTGTTAATCAGTTCACGCTCACGCCCGCTGCTGTCGCCGGCATCGCCCAACAGGAGAACTTTGCCATCAGCAAACGCTTCGCGTTGCAGGGCATGCGCCATGGAGGCAATAAACGGGTTAGAGACGTCAGGTACAATAAGGCCATAGGTTTGCGTGCTTCCGGAAGCCAGGGCGCGCGCGATACCATTTGGTCGGTAACCGGTTTTCTTAATGGCCTGCAATACGCGCTGGCGGGTCGCCTCCGCGACGGGGCGCGGACCGTTATTAATAACGTAACTCACGACGGCGACAGACGTTCCCGCCTCTTTTGCAACATCAGAACGTGTTACGCGTGGTGAATGTGATTGGGTCACGAGGTTCCTACCTGACTCAGCTCTGAGCGTTCTTTTTCCAGACAGCATAAGGCCTTATGCGACAAAAATCTTTGCTAAAGAACGCGCATCCCGCGTTCCTGGGCTCAAATCGCATCCTCGGGTAAGTTGAGATCCCGTCCGCGCGTCTCGGGTGCGAAGAATGTGGTGACCAGACCAATCGCGGCCATGAGCGCGAAATAGACGGCGATAGGCCACCAGTGTCCGTAAAATGAGAGCAGCGCCGAGGCGATAAGCGGTGCGGTACCGCCAGACATAATCGAGCCCAGCTCTTTCGCCAGGGCCATTTTGGTATAGCGGTTGGCCACCCCGAAAAGCTCCACACCCCACGCGGCCTGAACGCCGAAAATACCCAGTGACGCGAGCGCCATGCCGCTCACGATCGTCGGGATGACAATCCACGGTTCACGGGAATCCAGCAGGATGAATGCCGGAAACGCGTACAGGATTAGCAACAGGCAGAACCCACGATAGACGATCCTTCTGCCGAATCGATCGGAAAGCCAGCCCGCCAGGGGAATAATGGCGAACCCCAGAATCGAAGCGATAAACACGGCAACGGTCGGGACCGATTTATCAACCATCAACACCCTGGCGACATAGCCAATGATAAATCCCTGGGCCAGATAAGAGGGGCCATTTTCACCGATACGTAGGCCGACCATCGTCCAGAACGCCCGGGTGCGTTGCCAGAAGCTACGGGGGTCGCGGCGCTGCATTTCCTGGCCCAGGCGAAGCGCGTTCGCGCGCTCGGCCTGCAGGAGCGCTTTTTGCCGTTCAAAGACCGGCGTTTCACGCATATGGCGGCGAATAAACAATGCGGTAGCGGCGATGAGGAAGCTGCAGAGAAAAGGAATGCGCCATCCCCAACTTAGCAGGGCGTCTTTATCCATTTGCAGAACGATTAGCCAGACCAGTGATGCCAATAATGTTCCGCTATTTGAGCCCAGCGCGATGATGGAGGAAACCAGCCCGCGCCGCTTTACCGGGGCATATTCAGCCAGCATAACGGTTCCGCCTGAAAGTTCGGCTCCGGCTCCCAGCCCCTGAGAAAATCGCAGGATCACCAGGCATACCGGCGCCCAAATGCCAATCTGGGCGTAGCTGGGGATCAGGCCGATCAGCATAGTTGACATGCCCATCAATCCAATGGTGATGACCATGACGATTTTCCTGCCGTGATGGTCGCCGATCCAGCCGAACAGCAGTGCGCCGATGGGGCGAGCGATAAAGCCAACGGAGTAGGCGGCAAAGCTGGAAAGGAGCGCCATCACCGGGGTGGCCTGCGGAAAGAAGACATCGCCAAAGATAATGCCTGCGGCAAGGCCATACAGAGCAAAATCGGCATATTCCATCGTGGTGCCTAGCCAGCAGGAAAATGTCGCTCGCCAGAATTCGCGGCGCCCCTCGGGGGTTTCCAGTCGTTCCTGCGCGGCCTGCTGGCCGTCAGTCAGGGGAACGGCGGATGAATGCGTGTTCATTAGAGCTCCTTGACGTTAGCTGTCGACAAAAATCGCCGGTTTAGACTCTTCATGTTCTACTCGCGTAGATATTCTGTTTCTGTCGCAAATTAATAAATCTACCCGCGTAGAATTGAAAGGTGAACGAGTCAGGATTGCGAAAGCGATCACTTATAGCAGGCAATTGTTACAGAAAATGGAGCACCGGAATCGATGCCCCACAGGCTTTACCGATCGAGGACGATCAGCGGTGAGTGGCTCGATGGATCGTTTAACACCGTGATGTCAGCGCCGTAGAGTGCATTCAACGCCCGCTGTTTCAGTACCGCCTGCGGCTGACCATTATCGACAACCCTGCCTTTTTCCATCAGCACGACACGATCGGCGTAGCGCGCGGCAAGATTGAGATCGTGGAGCACGCAGCAGACGTTGAACTGCCGCTCGCGCACCAGCTGACGCAGCAGGCGAAAAAGGTGCTGCTGGTGGTGAATATCCAGCGCGGAGGTCGGTTCGTCGAGAAATAGCCATTTGGCGGAGGGAACGGGCTCCCAGAGCTGTACCAGCAGACGCGCCAGCTGTACCCGCTGCTGTTCGCCGCCGGAGAGCCGCCGGTAGTCGCGGGAGGCCAGCTCGCGGCAGCCGCACAGCGGCATGATGTACTCCGTTTCATCGGCGGAATGATGTGTGCGATAGGGATGCCTGCCCATGCGGATCACTTCCTGCACGCGAAAAGGAAACGCCATCTGGCTATTCTGACGCATCACCGCGCGGCGCTTTGCCAGTTCGCTTATCGACCATTCCGCCAGCGGTTTACCCAGCAGCGTGCAGCGCCCGCTGTGCGGTTTCAGATAGCCCGTTAACTGGCGCAGCAGCGTGGATTTTCCCGCGCCGTTCGGCCCGAGAATGGCGACGATCTCTCCACCCGCTAAGGTCAGGGAGACATCATCGGTCAGGCGCCGGCCCCCGGCGATATAAACCAGATTTTGCGCCTCGATCATGACGGCCTCCGGCTGCGTAATATCAACCACAGAAAATAGGGGCCGCCGATCAGACTGGTCAACAAACCGACGGGCATTTCCGCAGGTTGTACCAGAGTGCGGGCCAGGGTGTCGGCCAGCAGGAGTAAACAGGCGCCGGCCAGAGTGGCGCAGGGGATCAGCCAGCGATGATCTGCCCCTGTGGTCAGGCGAATCAGGTGCGGGATCACCAGCCCGATAAAGCCGATCGCGCCGCTTACCGATACGGCGGCGCCGACCAGCAGCGAGCTGAGCAACAGCAGCTGCTGGCGTTTACGTTTGACGTTGACGCCGAGGTAGTGCGCTTCTTCATCGCCAAGCTGCAGCAGGTTCAGCGTTCCGGCGAGGCAGATCGTGGCGGCAATCGCCGGCAGGACAAATGAACCGGCTACCAGCAGCGTAGGCCACTGGGCCTGGCCAAGATTGCCCATCAACCATAGGGTGAGCTGGCGAAGCTGCTGGTCATCGCCGATATAGCTCAGCACGCCGATCGCCGCGCCGCACAGGGCGTTGATGGCGATACCGGCTAACAATAGCTGCATCATGCCGCCGTGGCTGTGGCGCCGGCCGATCAGGAAGATTACCGTACAGACCACCAGGCTGCCCGCCACGGCAAAAATCATCTGCTCATACAGCGCCAGAATCACGGGAAACGAAAACGGCAGCACAATCGCCACCCCGACCATCAGCGCAGAGCCGCTGCTGACGCCAAGCAGGCCGGGATCGGCCATCGGGTTACGAAAGAGGCCCTGCATAATGACCCCCGCGGTGGCCAGCGCGCCGCCGACCAGTACCGCCAGCAGAACCCGCGGCAGGCGAATGTTCAGCCAGATAGCACGATACTCCTCCGCGAAAAGGGCGCTGAAACTGATGTGCAGCGCCCCCTGGCTGGCGCCGAGCAGCACCAGTGCGATCAGGAGCAGTGAAAGACCCGCCAGCACGCTGACGGAAGAGAGTGAATCCTTGAGCACGCGAAACTCCATTACGTCTTTACGGCACGGATGTTCCGCGCCGTGAGGGGATTACGCCGGTTTCAGTTCAGGTTCAACCAGGCTGTAGATCTGGTTGTTGAGTGCGGGCGCAGCGGCCAGTTCAGCAATGTGGGCGACGACATCCGCGCGGCGCACAAAGCCGTGGCACTCCCGATTCTGTATCCTGAGCGCTTTGCCGGTCGCTTCACCGTTGAGCAGCCCGCCGGGACGAAGAATGGCGTACTCCAGCGTGCTGGTTTGCAGCCAGCTTTCCGCCAGCGTTTTTTCGCGCACGGCCGGGCCAAAAGCGGCCTTCGCGCGTGCCGACAGGAAGGGCCAGCCGTCGCCGCAGCCCAGCGAGGTCACCAGAATCATCCGCCGGATGCCTGCTTTTTCGGCTTCATCGATAACGGTACGGTGCGCCAGGTAATCCTGCGATCCGCCCATTGAGGAGATGATCAGGGCATCCGCCCCGGCGGCCCGACAGGCGCTGGCCACGATGCTTGCATCGCAGGCATCGCCGTTGAAAACCAGCACGCCTTGTTGTTGCAGCTCAGCGGCGGCCTGCGGTTGGCGTACCACGGCAATCACCGGGCGGCGTTCTGCCAGCGCGCGTGCCAGCGTGTTGGCCCCCACGCCGCGGCCGCCGGCGCCGAAGAGTAACCACGGCGTCATCAGGCATGCTCCTTTAGAGCGGCGGCCAGGGTATGGAAAGCGTTGCGCTGTTCGCTCAGTAGCTGGCGGTGCTCATCGCGACCAAGGAAGATTTTGAACATGGCGCTGCCTGCCTTGTTAAAGAAAAGGATGGAGGCGGTATCCATTGCCATAAATTTACGTTCGATCAAGGCGATATGCGTGCAGTTTTCTGCCCTGATGTGCCCCGTCATGCCCTTTTTGCCGCGCAGATTGAAGTAGCCGTGGCGGTGGAAGCCGGAAGGCAGCTCGCCGGTAAACTCGAGGATGACATCCGCAGTATGGACCAGGGTGGTGACTTTGCCCCATTCGCAGACGGTTTCCCAGACGGTGTCAAACCGGTCGCCGGAGACCAGCGTCAGAGAAGGCAGGTTTCGCACTACCTCCAGAAGGGTGGTGTTGTACCGCTCGGCGATCGCTTCCAGCGTGCCGTCCGGCTCGGTCTTTAAAAAATCCTGCAAAGAAACATGGCTCATAAATACTCCTGTTAGGGTTTCCCGACCGCAATACGCGGCGCATTAAGTTCCTGAATCAGTTCATCAAGAGACTGCAAAATATTGCTTGCCCAGAAACGTCCCTCGTTGGTCAGACGCAGGCAGGTAGAGGCATCGCGGGTGAGTCCCGCCCGGTGCCATTGGCTCAGTAAAGGGGCTAACTTTTCGGCATGGGGCGTCAGTTCAGCCAACGGAATGCGCGCCGTTTCAACGCCCGCCTGTAGGGTGTGGCGCCACTGGTAACCGCGCTCGGCGGTCCGCATCATCATCATCAGCGGTTTTTTCCCGGCGGCGATGGATTCATGCCAGGCCGCGAGATTACGTTCGACCATCCACGAGTAGCCGTTGACCGAACCGCCCGCGCCGGAGCCAAATGCCAGGCAGTCGGCACCCTGTTTAATCAACAGGTTGTAAAGGTTGCGTTCACGCGTGGTGCGCGCCCAGTGGCTGTTGCTGATGCAGCGCCAGCCCGCATCGTCCATGAAATCACAGCCCTGAAGATAAAGGTCGCGCCGCTCGGCCGGAGAAGGGACCACGGTTCGGCCGTTTTCCACGGCTTTGCCCAGCGGCGTATGAGGGATCACATTGAGGGCATAGAGATCGACGCCGTCGAGACCAATATCACCGGCGATCGCCAGATCTTCTCCCCACAGCGCCGCATTCTGGCCGGGCAGGCCGAATAGGAGATCGCACACCACGGCGGCGCGATCGCGTTTCACCAGCCTCTGCATAAAGTCTATCGCCGTCGGGCCGTCGGAGGTGCGGGCCATCTTCTTACGGATCTTGCTGTTGAAGGACTGAATGCCGATGGAAAAACGATTGGCGCCGGCATCCAGACAGGCGTCAATCCGGTTCGCGTCAAAGTTAAGCACCCGGCCTTCAATCGTGATTTCACAATCCGGCGCCAGCGGCAGCTGTTCACGTAGCGCGGTGATGATCCTCGCCAGATCCCGCGCCGATAGCGCAGACGGCGTACCGCCGCCGAAGTAAACCGCATGGATGGGGGCCGACTGGTGCAGCGCGCTGTCGGCTTCCATGGCGATTTCCCGCAGCAGAGCATCGGTATAGCGGGCGCAATGATCCTCCGCAAAACGGTTTTGATAAAAACCGCAGAACGTACAGTGGGTGGCGCAAAAGGGAATGTGTAAGTACACCAGTCTTTTACGCCGGGGCACGCTCTGGCTGATGACCGCTTGCCAGGTTTGCGACAGCTGCTCTTTGGCTATCGGGATCGCGCCGCGCCACGGCATGGTGGCGCGACGATCTTTAAATGGCTGGTTGCCCTCCAGCGCAAAATGCGGGGTGAGATCCAGCGCGTTGTGAGTATTCATACGTCTACATCAAATCCATCTATTGAGGCCAAAATTGCTGGTGCAGGGACTCAACTGCGTCGGCGACGCGAGGGCCCATGCCGAGGATCAGCGCTTGATCGACGATGACAATACGCTGATTTTTCCAGGCGGCGGTGTGGGTTAGACCAACTATCGTGCGCAGACGATTAAGATCGCCATCGACCATTTGCGAAGTCACGACAATCACCTGCGGATTGGCCGCAATCAGCGATTCCGCGCTATAGCTTTTGTACTGCCTGTGCGTCGCCACATTCCGGGCACCTGCCAGGCTCAGAATGGCGTCTGCGACGCTGCCTTTACCGGCGACCTGCGGCGCGCTGCTGCCAGCGGAGAGAATAAACAGCGCTTTGACCGGCGCGCTTTTCGCCGCCACGCTGCGCTGGACGCGTTCCAGGCGCTGCTGGATACGGTTCACCAGCGCTTCGCCTTGTTCCTGCGTCTGTAGCGTTTTTGCCAGCTCGCGAATATTGGCGTACATCTGTTCCACCGTAGCCGGTACGCGCGGCAGAGTGACGACGTTGACCTGTTGCGCGCGTAGCTGGTCGAGAACGATTTGCGGCCCGGCATCCTGCCAGGTGATAAAGCGCTCCGGGCGCAGGGACAAAATGCCTTCGCTACTGAGCTGCTTCCAGTAGCCGATATGCGCCAGCGCGGCGGTTTCCGGGGGATAAGAGGTGGTTTCATCTACCCCGACCACGCGGTTGCCAGCTCCCATCGCGAAGATAAGTTCGGTTAGCGAACCGCCCGCGACGACCAGCCGTTCGGCGGCCTGCGCGCTACAGACGCAGGCGAGAGCCAGTAAGGTTGCGATAAGTCTCTTCATCGTCAGAAATTCCATGCGAAGCCCACCGCGGCGTTAAAACCTGCGGCAGGAATCGTTTCATGGGCGGTCTGGTAGCGCTTGTCGGTCAGGTTATTGAGCGCCAGGTTGACCTGATACTGATCCTGCGGGCCAAACTCGGTCGTGAAGGCGAGGTTAAGGGTGGCCCAGCCCGGATAGTTAATCTCCTTACTGCCGGTGTTATCTTTGGCACTGGAGGCGGCGCGAACGAAGAGATCGGAAGAAACGTTGAGCGCATTCAGCAGCAGCGTGTGTTTCAGGCCCGCTCGCCCCGTCAGCGTCGGTTCGCCGGTATCCCAGGTTTTGAGGGCCGCGCCCTGGTACTGACGACGAATAATATTGCCGCTCAGATAGGGGGATACGGCCCACCCGTTGTATTCCGCTGTCAGCTCCATGCCCCAGGTTTTGGCGCGGTCAATATTGTCGTAGTAGTAATATTCACCGCGTGAGGAGCTACTGTTGCCGTTACAGATCGCGTTTCCTGAGCAGGCCAGACTGGCGATATAGTCTTTGGCTTCGGAGTAGTAAATCGCCCCGTCAATCAGCCACATATTCCCTTTATACCGGGCGCCCAGCTCATAGTTATTGGAGTGTTCCGCTTGCAGATTGGGGTTGCCGTAGGTCACGCCGCCGCCAGCAGACGTCTGCATAAACAGCTGGGTTAACGTCGGGAAGACATACCCCTGCGCATAGGCGGCGCGCAGTTCAATATCTTTAAAACCGGAATAGCGCAGGCTGGTGGAGGTGACGAACTCATCGTCATGTGCCGATTTTCCAGCGGAGGACTGTCGGGCCCCGTCGCTCAGGCTGTCGCTACGATCGAGTCGCGAGGAGAGCCAGTACTGACGCGCGCCAACGGTCCATGTCCAGTCGTCGGCGAAATGCCAGTCGTTTTGCGCAAACAATGAGGTGTTACTCTGCTGGGCTTCAATATGCGACAGGGTGTGGCTCTGGATATCGAAGAAGCCGGTGGCGGCAGTCTGGCGCGTGCTGCTGCTGGAGTCCTGCTTCACCTTGTCATGCTGATACTGGGTGCCGAGAACCAGCTCGTTGTTCGCCGGCAGCGAGAAGTTGCTCTGTAACGTGACGCCCTGGGTGTACTGCTTATCCTGGGTATGGGTCTGATTGCTGACCGTCAGGGCCTGAATGAGCGGGCTGGGAATCGGCTGGGTGGTCTTGACCCGGTTTTCAAATTTACGCTCAATGGTCTGGGTGTAAGCGTCGAAATGAATTTTCTTCAGGTAATCGCCGTCGGCAGCATAGTCATAGAATACCCCGACCTTTTCGCGCTCCAGTTTCGGGATGCGGACGCTGAATTCGTCATACTGGTTATCGGCATCGCTAAGCCAGGTTTGTGTCGCGGTTTTGTAGCGATCGAGCGACAGGCCGAACTGATGGCGATCGAGATGGTAGCCCAGCCAGACGCCCTGAGCGTTATTGCGAAAGTGGGTATTGGGCAACCTGCCGTCAGGGGTGTCGCGATCGCCCTGATCGGAGTAGCTGCCGTTGATACGATAGTCAAAGCTGCCGATGCTGCCCCAGGCGGCGGCAGACTCTTCCCAGCCGGCGGTGGCCGAGTTATAGACGGCTTTGATACTGCCTGCGAGCGGCTTATCTCCGCCTTTTTTGGTGATGAAGTTGACGACGCCGCCAATGGCCTGTGAGCCGTAAAGAACCGAGTACGGGCCTTTTACCACCTCGATACGCTCGAGAGCCGATTCGTCAATCAGCAGCCCGGCGCCGTAGTTCTGCCCGGCGCGCTGGTAGCTGACAACCTGACCGTCGATCAAAATCAGCACCCGGGAAGAGGCTTCGCCGCGAATACGAATTTGCTTGCGGCCGGCCAGCGCGTTGTCGGTCACCTCAACCCCGGGAATATCCTGCAGATCGTCGGCGATAGAAACGCTGGTTGATTTATCCAGCGTGGCGCGGTCAATCACCTGGATCGTCGCCGGGCTCTCCCAGAGGCTGGATTCCGCACGATTAGCGGTAACGACCAGCGTCTCTTCGCCGGTATTTTGCGCTGAGATGGTCGGGCTTGCCGCCGCAACGGTAGCGGCAACAAATAACGAGAGGGGGGAGAGGCGCAGGCTCCCCAGGTATGTTCCTGGCATCATCAAAGTAACCTTTAATTGTAATGATAATTAATCGCATTCGCGTTTATAGGGTTTTATCAACTGCGCGTCCAGTCACTAAGGTGTAAACAGAATGCACCTTTGATGTGGGTCAATTTCTCACGCGAGGTAAGTTATTTTTTGTGATGGATATCGCGTCAGGGGGGAGCAGGGGAAACATTAACCTGATGAAAGATATGGCTTATATTTATTCATCAAGGAAAGGGTGGGGGATGGCGAGATTAGCCCTACAATAGAGAGCAGAAGACGCCGCAGTGGGGAGGGAAAATGAATATCAGCGATGTGGCAAAAAAAACCGGTTTAACCAGTAAAGCGATTCGCTTTTATGAAGAGAAGGGGCTGGTCACGCCGCCGCTGCGCAGCGAAAACGGCTATCGCCGCTACGGCCAACGGCACCTGGAAGAGCTGACTTTACTGCGCCAGGCGCGGCAGGTCGGTTTCAATCTCGAGGAGTGTCGGGAGCTGATTTTTTTGTTCAACGATCCGTCGCGACATAGCGCGGACGTTAAGCGCAGAACGCTGGAGAAGGTGGCGGATATTGAGCGCCATATCAGCGAGCTGCAAAATATGCGCACGCATCTGCTGGCGCTGGCGGAATCCTGCCCCGGCGATGACGGCGCGGAGTGCCCGATTATCGACAATCTCTCCGGCTGCTGCCATCGCAAGGCGCAGGTTTAGAGGCGGGGAGGAACGGCCCTGACCCGTAGCGTAATGCCTTCGACCGCAATGACTTCCACATGACAGCCTGCGGCAAGGTCCTCATCGGCAACCACCGGCCATGAGCTGTCGCCGACGCGGACGTTGCCATGGCCGTTAACCAATGCGGTCTCGAGGGTGAAAATACGCCCGAGCAGCTGCTTCCCGCGCTGGTTTAGCTGGGCGTCAACCGGCTGCTGGCGTTTGACCTGCCGGCGTAGCCAGTGCGACCACAGCCAGGCGGCCAGCAGGGTCAGCGCGGCAAACAGCGCCCCCTGCCATTCCCAGCCGAACGGCAGCATCCAGGTCAATAGCCCGGTGACGACGCCCGCGATGCCGCTCCACAGCAGATAGCCGTTGCCGCCGAGCATCTCCGCCGCCAGCAGCAGTCCGCCAAGGCTCAGCCAGAAAATATGCGGATGAGCGAGAATGAGTGCCATCATGATTTTTTCCGTTCGCCAGCGCTTTCCTTAAGCAGTTCGCTAATACCGGCAATCGATCCCATCAGGCTGCTGGCTTCCAGCGGCATCATCACCACTTTGCTGTTATTGGCTGAGCCAATTTTCTGCAGCGCATCGGTATATTTCTGCGCGACAAAGTAGTTAATCGCCTGGATATCCCCGGAAGCAATCGCCGAAGAGACCATCTGCGTGGCGCGGGCTTCCGCTTCCGCGGAACGCTCACGGGCCTCGGCCTGTAAGAATGCCGACTGTCGCTCGCCTTCGGCTTTGAGGATCTGCGACTGCTTCTCCCCTTCGGCTTTGAGGATTTCGGCCTGACGTATCCCTTCGGCTTCAAGAATATAGGCGCGTTTGGTTCGTTCGGCCTTCATCTGGGCGTTCATCGAGGCGATAAGCTCTGCCGGCGGACGGACGTCGCGAATTTCAACACGGGTAATCTTGACGCCCCATGGGTTGGTCGCTTCATCAACAATATGCAGCAGGCGAGTATTGATGCTGTCGCGCTGGGAGAGCATTTCGTCGAGTTCCATTGAGCCGAGGACGGTACGAATATTGGTCATCGTCAGGTTAACGATCGCCTGCTGCAAATTGCTGACCTCATAAGCCGCTTTCGGCGCGTCAATGACCTGAATAAAGCACACGGCATCGATGGTTACATTGGCGTTATCACGTGAAATCACCTCCTGGGAGGGAATATCAAGCACCTGCTCCATCATATTAATCTTGCGGCCGATGCGATCCATAAACGGCACCACCAGACTTAAGCCCGGCTGCAGGGTCACGGTGTAGCGACCGAAACGCTCGACGGTCCACTGGTAGCCCTGGGGGACAATTTTCACCCCCGCGGTCACGATGACCAGCGCGACGAAAATGAGAATAGGGATAAAAATCAGCATCAAAAAACCTCCTGTTTTATTGCCTGATGAGGCGCCAGAAAAAATGACGCATGTTTAAATTGAGTATATCTTTCTCCTCATCCTGGTGAAAGGAAACTGGGGTAAACTCGTTGCCTTGTGGGAAAAAAGTGGAACAATAATGAAGGAAAATAACGCTATTTTGCGTCTTGATGAGGTTGGCTTTCGCATTGACGAGACGGTCATTCTTAATAATATTAGCCTCCAGCTGCAGGCGGGCGAATTTAAGCTGATTACCGGGCCTTCCGGCTGCGGGAAAAGCACTCTGTTGAAAATTATCGCCTCGCTGCTTAGCCCCACCTCGGGACAGATTTTTTTTGCCGGTCAGGATATTAATACGCTGTCGCCGGAAAGCTACCGCCAGCAGGTCTCCTACTGTGCGCAAACCCCGGTGCTCTTTGGCGACTCGGTCTATGACAATCTGATTTTCCCCTGGCAGATCCGTAATAAACAGCCGGATCCGCAGGCGCTGATCGGCGATTTGCAGCGCTTTGGCCTGGCTGACAATACGCTGGAAAAATCGATTAATGAGCTGTCGGGGGGAGAAAAGCAACGGGTTTCGCTCATTCGTAATTTACAATTTTTGCCGCAGGTACTGCTGCTCGATGAAATTACCAGCGCGCTGGATGACAGCAATAAACGCAACGTAAACGATATTATTCATCGCTATGCGACGGAAAAAAATATTGCCGTCCTGTGGGTCACCCATGATAGCAATGAAATTGCCCATGCGGATGAAGTGATTACCCTGCAACCGGCAGGTGGCCACGCGGCGGAGGTGTCTCATGAACGGGCATAATATTACCAACGAATCGCTGGCGCTTTCGATGGTGCTGGTACTGGTGGCGATTATCGTCAGCTACCGGGAAAAGCTGGCGCTGGAAAAAGATATCATCTGGAGTATCTGTCGGGCGGTGGTACAGCTGATTATTGTCGGCTACGTCCTGAAATATATCTTCCATGTGAATCATGCGCTGCTGACGCTATTCATGGTGCTGTTTATTTGCTTTAACGCCGCGTGGAATGCGCAGAAACGCAGTAAATATATCGATAAGGCGTTTGTGTCGTCGTTTATTGCGATCACCACCGGAGCCGGGCTGACGCTGGCGGTGCTGGTGTTTTCTGGTTCGATTGCCTTTGTGCCGATGCAGGTGATTCCGATCGCCGGGATGGTGGCCGGCAACGCGATGGTGGCGGTCGGGCTGTGCTACAACAATATGGGGCAGCGTTTCAGCAGCGAGCAGCAGCAGATTCAGGAGAAGCTCAGCCTGGGGGCGACGCCGAAAATGGCGGCCGCGGGGCTGATTCGCGACAGTATTCGCGCCTCGTTGATCCCAACGATTGATTCGGCGAAAACGGTGGGGCTGGTGAGTTTACCCGGGATGATGTCGGGGCTGATTTTTGCCGGCATTGACCCGGTGAAAGCGATTAAGTATCAGATTATGGTGACGTTTATGCTGCTGTCGACCGCCAGCTTATCGACGATCATCGCCGGCTATCTGACCTACCGCAAGTTCTTTAACGCCCGCCATCAGCTGGTGGTGACGCAGCTGAAAAAACACGCGTAAACGGTTCCCCGGGCGACGGCGCGCGTGCCGCCACCCGGGCTATCCGCCGATGCCGCCCGTCGCCCCGGTAAGCGTAGCGTGACCGGGGGATTAACGCGGATAAGGGGATTAGTACAGCAGCGAATAGAGCTGGCGACGATACTTCGCGGCTAATGCGTCACCGGTGCCGAGCGCGGCAAGGATCTCCTGCAGCATCTTCCGCACCTGGCCGTCGCCGGCGGCTAAATCTTTCTTCAGATGGCTGAACAGCAGCTCCAGCGCCTCTTCATTACGCCCGACCTGGTGCAGCTGTAATGCCAGCTGGGCCGCCAGCGGCGCATCGTCCGGGTTTTGCTCAACCTGCTGCTGCAGCTGCTGAATTTCCGGCGTGTCGGCCGCCTGCTTAAGCAGCTCAATCTGCGCAACCAACCCCTGATAACGGGTATCCTGATCCTGCAGCGGAACGGTTTTCAGCACCGTTTCGGCCTCATCAGAACGCTGCAGCGCGATCAGCGTTTCCGCCAGCAGCAGGCCAATCTGGCTGTCCTGGTTCGACAGCTGCCATGCCTCTTTCAGCAGCGGCAGCGCCTCGAGATACTTCTCTTCCTGCATCAGCGCCAGCGCCTGCTGGGCTTTGAGCTCTTCTTCACGCGGCAGGACTTTGTCCAGCAGCGCGCGGATAGCGGATTCCGACTGCGGGCCTTCAAAGCCGTCTACCGGCTGGCCGTTCTGGAACAGATAAACCGTCGGAATTGAACGCAGACCAAACTGCGAGGCGAGCATTTGCTCAGCGTCGCAGTCAACTTTCGCCAGCGTGAACTGACCGTTATATTGCGCAGCCAGCCCTTCGAGGACCGGCGTCAGCTGCTCGCAGTGCTGACTGCGCGCTGACCAGAAATAAAACAGCACCGGCGCCGTCACGGATTGCTCCAGCGTCTGGTGCAGGTTAGCTTCGGTAATATTGATAACATTCTGTACTGACATGAGCGCATCTCTTTAGTCGATTTTGGGTATACATGGGGGCGGCAGCCGGAGCTTCAACTCAACCCTGGATAATTTTGTCCATCATCCGCGCGGGCAGCAGGCGTTTGAGCAAGGCCACGGCGTGGGTCACAACGGTCACCGGATAGCGCAATTTAGGTTTATCGCTACTAAAAGCATGGCGTACTTTTTCCACCACCGCTTCCGGGCCGAGCGTAAAGCGCGCGGCGATACCGGGGTTTTCCACGGGCTTATCGTGCTGCGTCTGGTTGACGTTGCTGGTAAAGCGGGTGCTAATGGGACCGGGCTCTATCAGGCTGACCTTGATGCCGCTATAGCGTAGCTCCATGCGCAGGGCATCGGCCCAGGCTTCCAGCGCATATTTGCTGGCGGCGTAGGCGCCGCGACCGGGACTGGAAATAATCCCCATCACCGAGGAGGTCATCACGATACGCCCCTCGCCGTGTGGCTCCATCGCGGGAAGCAGCAGCATCGTCAGCTGGTGGGCGCCAAAAAAGTTGGCTGAAAATTGCGCCTCCATCTGCTGGCGGCTGATGGTGGACAGCGGGCCATAAACGCCATACCCGGCGTTATTAAACAGACCATACAGGCGATTGTTGGTCAGGGCGATCGCCTCCGCCGCGGCGCGTTCAACGCTTTGCGGGTCGTCGAGATCGAGCAAAATGCCGGTCAGGCCGAGTTCCTGCATCCGCGCAACGTCGTCAGCTTTGCGGCAGGCGGCCAGAACATGAAAACCCTGGCGTTTGAGATCGAGCGCGCTTTCAAGGCCAATACCGCTGGAACATCCTGTAACTAAAACCGATTTTTGCATAACTTTACCTGCAAGCGACTCCGGAGAATCAGGAGTCATGATTAACTAAGGGAGCCAGTCGGGTTGCCATCCAGTCGGCAATAAAAGGCTGGGCATCGCGATTAGGATGGATGCCATCATCCTGCATCCATTGGGGTTTCAGATAGACCTCCTCCATAAAAAAGGGCAGCAGAGGGATATCAAACTCCCTGGCGAGGGCCGGATACATCGCGCTAAAGGCTTCATTATAACGGCGCCCATAGTTCGCGGGCAGGCGAATTTGCATCAGTAACGGCTGAGCGTTGGCCGCTTTGATATCCTGAATAACGCTACGCAAGGTCTGCTCCGTTTGCTGCGGCGGGAAACCGCGCAGCCCGTCGTTGCCGCCCAGCTCCACCAGTACCCAGCGCGGCTGATGCTGTTTGAGCAGCGCCGGCAGTCTTGCCAGCCCTTGCTGCGATGTGTCGCCGCTGATGCTGGCGTTGATAACCGGGGTTCTTGACTGCCACTTATCATTGAGTAGCGCGGGCCATGCGGCGTTGGCCGCCATCCGATAGCCGGCGCTCAGGCTATCGCCGAGAACTAACAGCTTGTCTGCCGCCATGGCACGGCAGGCAAAGAAAATCAGAAACAGGAAAGGCAAATGCCAGCGGAAAACATACTTGAAGTTCATCATCTTAAGAAGTCCGTCGGTCAGGGAGAGCATCAGCTCTCCATCCTTACCGGAGTTGAGCTGGTTGTCAAACCGGCGCAGACCATCGCCCTGATTGGCGAGTCGGGTTCCGGCAAGTCGACGCTGCTGGCCATTCTCGCCGGGCTGGACGACGGCAGCAGCGGCGAAGTCGCTTTACTCGGGCAGCCGTTGCATAACATGGACGAAGAGGCGCGGGCGCGGCTGCGGGCGCAGCACGTCGGTTTCGTCTTCCAGTCATTTATGCTGATCCCGACCCTGAATGCCCTGGAGAACGTCGAGCTTCCGGCGCTGCTCCGCGGCGAGACCGACAACCAAAGCCGGGGAAGCGCCCGGGCGCTGCTGGAGCATCTGGGGCTGGGCAAACGGCTTCACCACCTGCCGGCGCAGCTTTCCGGCGGCGAGCAGCAGCGGGTGGCGCTGGCTCGCGCTTTTAACGGCCGGCCTGAACTGCTGTTTGCCGATGAACCGACCGGCAACCTTGACCGACACACCGGCGATAAAATCGCCGATCTGCTGTTCTCTCTCAATCGCGAACACGGCACCACGCTGATTCTGGTGACCCACGATCCGCTGCTGGCGGCGCGCTGCGACCGGCGCCTGCGGCTGGTGGAAGGCCAGCTGCAGGAGGAAGCATGATTGCCCGCTGGTTCTGGCGCGAATGGCGCTCGCCTTCGCTGCTGATCGTCTGGCTGGCGCTGAGCCTGGCGGTGGCCTGCGTGCTGGCGCTGGGGTCGATAAGCGATCGCATGGAAAAGGGGCTGAGCCAGCAGAGCCGCGAATTTATGGCCGGGGACCGGACGCTGCGCAGCTCGCGTGAGGTGCCCGCGGCGTGGATTGACGAAGCGCGTCGGCGCGGACTAACGGTCGGGGAGCAGCTGAATTTCGCCACCATGACCTTTGCCGGCGATACGCCACAGCTGGCGGACGTCAAGGCGGTTGACGATTCCTACCCGCTGTACGGCAAACTGGAAACCCAGCCGCCGGGCTTAAAACCGCAGGTCGGGAGCGTGCTGCTGGCGCCGCGTCTGATGGCGCTGCTGAATTTAAAAACCGGCGATACCATTGACGTGGGCGATGCCAGATTGCGCATTGCCGGAGAAGTGACCCAGGAACCGGATGCCGGGTTTAACCCCTTCCAGATGGCGCCCCGGCTGATGATGAATACCGCCGACGTCGCCAGAACGGGCGCGGTACAGCCCGGGAGTCGGGTCTCCTGGCGCTATAAGTTCGCCGGTACGGCGCCGCAGCTGGCGGCCTATGAGCAGTGGCTGTTACCCAAACTGGGCCCGGAGCACCGTTGGATTGGTCTGGAGCAGGATGACAGCGCCTTAGGCAAATCGCTGGAGCGTTCGCAGCAGTTTTTACTGCTGTCCGCGCTGTTGACCCTGCTGCTGGCGGTCGCCGCGGTGGCGGTGGCGATGAGTCATTACTGCCGCAGCCGCTACGATCTGGTGGCGATCCTCAAAACGCTCGGCGCCGGGCGAGCGCAGCTGCGTAAGCTTATTGTCGGCCAGTGGCTGATGCTACTGACGCTGGCGGTGGCGGCCGGTGGGGCGATGGGCGCGGGGCTGGAGCAGATCCTGCTGGTGATGTTGAAACCGGTGCTGCCGGCCGCTCTGCCGCCTGCCAGCGGCTGGCCGTGGCTATGGGCCATCGGCGCGATGGTGGTCATTTCACTGCTGGTGGGGCTGCGGCCCTATCGGCTGCTGCTGGCGACGCTGCCGCTGCGGGTACTGCGCCAGGATATCGTCGCCAACGTCTGGCCGCTGAAATTCTATATTCCGCTGGTGTGCGGGGTGGTGGTACTGCTGCTGGCCTGGCTGATGGGCGGCAGCCCGCTGCTGTGGGCGGTCCTGGCAGGGGCGGTGGTGCTGGCGCTGCTGTGCGGCCTGCTGGGGTGGGGTCTGCTGTGGGTGTTGAAGCGGGTGACGCTGAAAGCGCTGCCTTTGCGCCTCGCGGTGAACCGTCTGCTGCGTCAACCGTGGTCGACGCTAAGCCAGCTGGCGGCTTTCTCGCTGTCGTTTATGCTGTTAGCCTTACTGCTGGTTCTGCGTGGCGATCTGCTGGATCGCTGGCAGCAGCAGCTCCCGCCGGAAAGCCCCAACTACTTTCTGATTAATATTGCGCCGGATCAGGTTGCGCCGGTGAAAACCTTCCTCGCGGGGCACCAGGTGACGGCGAGCGAGTTTTACCCGATTGTTCGCGCCCGTCTGACGCAGATTAACGGTCAGGCGACGGAGGGGAGCAAGGACGAGGCGCTGAACCGTGAGCTGAACCTGACCTGGCGCAGCGAGCGGCCGGATCATAATCCGCTGGTGGCCGGAAGCTGGCCGCCGAAAGCCGGGGAGGTCTCTATTGAGGAAGGCCTGGCGCAGCGGCTGGGGATTAAGCCCGGAGATAGCGTGACCTTTACCGGCGATACCCAGGACTTCAGAGCTAAAGTCACCAGCGTGCGCAAGGTGGACTGGGAGAGCCTGCGGCCCAACTTCTTCTTTATCTTCCCGCCGAACGCGCTCGACGGGCAGCCGCAGAGCTGGCTGACCAGTTTCCGCTGGGATAATGGCAGTACGCTGCTGACGCAGCTTAACCGTGAATTCCCCACCGTCAGCCTGCTGGATATTGGGGCGATTCTTCGTCAGGTGGGCCAGGTATTAACCCAGGTCAGCCGGGCGCTGGAGGTGATGGTGGTGCTGGTGACCGCCTGCGGCATTTTGCTGCTGCTGGCTCAGGTTCAGGTCGGTATGCGTCAGCGTTATCAGGAGCTGGTGGTCTGGCGGACGCTGGGGGCCGGGAAATCACTACTGCGTACCACCCTGTGGGCCGAGTTCGCTCTGCTGGGCGTGGTTTCCGGGCTGGTGGCGGCGATAGGGGCGGAGGTGGCGCTGGCGATGCTGCAAACCAAAGTTTTTGATTTTCCGTGGACGCCGGACTGGCGACTGTGGGTGATGCTGCCGCTGTGCGGCGCCTTCCTGCTGTCATTATGCGGCGGCTGGCTGGGGCTGCGCTTATTGAAGGGCAAGGCGCTGTTTCGTCAATTCAGCCACTAGTTATTTTGCATTTTGATGACGCGCCGGTGAAATCACCGGCGCTTTTTTTTTAAGCGCACAAAATGATAAGTTGCTGATTTTTAAGAGCACTAAACATTAAAAAACCGACAACACGGCGAGTCAAATCGCAGTTAATATTCAACCAGGAATTATAAGGTTGCTTATTACTCGAGGAGAAAGCATGGCACATAAAATAAAAGCGCTGGCGATGACGATCGGCGCGACCCTGGCGTTAACCTCTTTCGCATCCCAGGCTGAGATTACGCTGCTGAAACAAGACCCGCAGGCCGGGGATCCGTTGAGCCGCCTGAATTTCACCGTCGGCGGGAGTATTCGTCCGCAGTTCAACATGATGTCCGGTGACGGTGACAAAGGTTCTTATAAGCGTAATGGCTTTGATGGCGGCACCCGTTTCCGCTTCGCCGCGGATTATTATCTGTTTGATGATATTAGCTGGATCAGCTATTACGAGCTGGGGGTGAATATTCCGGCGCTGTTTGACTGGGATAACCACTATGCGGAAGGCGCCAATAATACCTCGCGCCGTATGCTCTATACCGGGCTGAAGAGCGACACCTGGGGGACCTTAACCTACGGTCAGCAAAACAGTATCTACTACGACGTGGTCGGGGTGAAAACCGATATCTGGGATTACGACATGGTCGCCCAGGCGCCGGGCAACGGGATTAACGGCGACTACGATGGTTCGTATCGCTCTCGTAATATGCTGAAATATAAGAAAACCGTTGGCGATGTCGATCTTTATGCCTCTTATCTGTTCGAGGATAGCGAATATCTGCCGGGCAATGGCCTGCGCTATAAGCGTAAAGGCGGCGGTTCGGTGGGCGCGGATTACCACATCACCAGAGATCTGACCTGGGGTACCGCGTGGAACTACACCCGTGCCGAAATGCGCGATCCGTCAAGCGCGGATAATAAATCCTACGATCAGAATATCGTGGGTACGGCGCTAAGCTGGACGCCGGATAACTGGACCTTCTCCTTCGGCGGCGGCTGGTATCAGAACTTCCTGACCACCAAAAAAGCCGACGTCGACAACTACTTCGCCGGAGATGCCTGGGGGATTGAGTACTTCGCCGGGTATACCTTCCCGGTTGGTCAGTACGCGGTTAAATCTGTTCAGCCGTACTTTATGGGCGATCGCCTGGAGTACGTGAATGGCCGCAACTATCAGCGAATTGATAACGGTCTGGGGATTAGCTTCCAGCTGGATTATGGTTTCCGCGTCGATTACGAGCACGTCTTTACCTCCAGCACCGACAACCTGGGCGATATGAATCTGGTGCGTCTGCGCTACGACTTCTAAGCCATCACCCTCAGCGCAGCGCGATGCCGTTTATCCCCGGTTCGCGCTGCGCTTAGCCGGGTTACAAGAACGACGGCTTAAGAGGTAGCCCGGTAAGGCGTAAACCGCGACCCGGGAGCCGCAGGTCAGCGCGCCAGCCAGGAGGCGACGTCGTACCAGGTACCGCGGAAGATGATTTTGTCCGCTTTTTTACTGAGCTGATAGCGGTACATCGGATCGTAATATTCTTGCAACAGCGGAATCAGCCAGCTGAAATGAGCTTCGCTACTGGCGTTGCGCAACTGTTTCGCCAGCGCGTCGTCGAGCAGGGCGGTGAGCTGGGCAAAACGCTGTAGTCCCAGGCGACGGCGAATGGCGAACAGGCCGTGATGCAGATATTCGCTGTATTCCTGCCAGCCTTTCTCCTCGCCATAAGCGGCGATAAAGTCGCGGTGCATACGTTCAAAATACTCTTCCCGCAGGCGTTCCAGACGGATAGCAAACGGGTCTTCGACCACCGCCAGCGGCGATTGCGCCATTCGCTGACGCAGACATTCCGGCAGATGATTCGCGCCGATCGTATGCCCTTCATCTTCCAGCACCCAGCGGCTGTGCTGCCGCGCTTTTTTTAGCATCGCCACGGCCAGGTGGTTTTCAAATGTTGCCTGCGCGTGCTGTTCGCGCAACGTGCGGCCAAACGATGAACCGCGATGGTGGGCGAGGCCTTCCAGATCGATCCCATCGGCACGTGAACAGACCAGCTGGGTTTTACCGTTGCCGGTGCAGCCGCCGATCAGCACGATCGGCCGCTGGACCAGCTCTTCGGTGAGTTGCATGGCGGCCTGGCGCAGCGCTTTATAGCCGCCGACGATCGCCGGGTAATCGATGCCGGATTCGCGCAGCCATTGCTGCACGATGTGGGAACGCTGGCCGCCGCGCGCGCAGCACAGATAGCCCTGAGGATAGCGTAGGCAGGCTTCACGCCATGCCGCGATGCGGCTGTCCCGCAGTTCGCCGTTCACCAACCGATGGCCCAGCGCTAAAGCCGCTTCAGCTCCCTGGCGTTTATAGCAGATACCGACGGCTGCGCGTTCCTCATCATTCATCAGCGGTAGGTTAAGCGCTGCGGGGAGCGCGCTTTGGCGGAATTCGACCGGGGCGCGGACGTCAATGAGTGGCGTATCCGCCGTGAGAATGGTGCGGTAATCCGTCCCATTTGTCATGGGTCATCCTTCTGAAGTCAAACGGAATGCATCTTTAAAGCGAGAAAATCTTTAAAGCAAGGAGGGGATTCTACGCGCCTGAATGTATGCCGGGGAAGGGGGAAGATCAATTCCCCGGCAAATAGCCGTTCGCATGCAGGCTGCAGATGCGCTGGCGGCGGTTCTGCAACCTGCATGGGTCAGGAGAGAGAGGTCAACTGAGATTGTGCCCAGAAAACACCGCTGGCGTACTCGGGCGGCAGTAAGGGTTTCAACGCTTCCAGCGTCGCGCTCAGACGGTCGGTATCGCTATCGGTCAGGTTCAGGTGACCCACTTTGCGCCCCGGACGTACCTCTTTATCGTACCAGTGCAGATGTACCAGCGGCAGCTTCAGCCAGTCGTAATTAAGCCCGGTGCCGATCAGGTTGATCATCACCGACGGGCTGTTTACCACCGGCGGCGGCAGCGGTAATCCGACGATCGCCCGCAGATGTAGCTCGAACTGGCTGATGGAGGCGCCGTTCTGCGTCCAGTGGCCGCTGTTATGCACGCGCGGCGCCAGCTCGTTAATCAGCAGGCCGTCGGCGGTGACGAAACACTCCATCGCCATCACGCCGACGTAGTTCAGCTCGTTCATAATCGCTGAAAGCATGTTTTCAGCCTGATCCTGCTGGCGGGCATTGGCCTGCGGGAAGGCGACGCTGGCGCGCAGAATACCGTCCTGATGCAGATTGCGGGTCAGCGGATAGAATACCGTGCTGCCATCCCGCGCGCGGGCGCCAACCAGTGAGACTTCGGCAGAAAAGTTGATACCCTGCTCAACGATACATTCGCCGTAGTTATCATCTGGCAGCTGGGCGATGTCGCTTTCAGCCAGGCGCCATTGGCCACGACCGTCGTAACCGCCGACGCGGCGTTTCACGATGGCCAGCTCGCCGAGACGCGCGAATATCGCCGGCCACTCATTTTTATCCGCCAGCAGCTGCCACGGCGCGGTGGCGAGCCCCAGCTTGTCGAACAGCTGCTTTTGCGTCAGACGATCGGCAATAATCGGGAATACGTCGCGGTTAACAAACGCCGGATGGCGCGCCAGCTCGCGGGTGAGCGCCGTTTCCGGCCAGCGTTCGATTTCTGCGGTGATCACGCTTTGCTGAAACGGCACCGCTTCAGGATCGGCCTCAAGGCCGACCGGCCAGACGGCGATACCCAGCGGTTCGCCGGCCTGACGCAGCATACGGCCTAACTGGCCGTTGCCGAGGATGCAGACCTGCTTCATGCCGCACCCCGCGGGTCCGGATTCTCCAGCACTTCATCGGTCTGGGCCTGACGCCAGGCGCGCAGGCGCTGATGCAGTTCAGCATCGTGCTGAGCCAGAATCTGCGCCGCCAGCAGGGCCGCGTTGGCGGCACCGGCTTTGCCGATGGCCAGCGTGCCGACCGGGATCCCGCGCGGCATCTGGACGATGGAGTAAAGACTGTCTACGCCGCTTAACGCCGCGCTTTGTACCGGAACGCCTAAGACCGGCACCAGCGTTTTCGCCGCAATCATGCCCGGCAGATGCGCCGCGCCGCCCGCGCCGGCAATAATCACCTGATAACCGTTGCTTTCCGCGCCTTCGGCGAAGCTGAACAGTTTATCGGGCGTGCGGTGTGCGGAGACCACTTCAACATGGTACGGCACGTTCAGGGCATCAAGGATTTCTGCGGTAAACTGCATGGTAGCCCAGTCGCTTTTGGACCCCATCACGATGGCGATACGCGCCGAATTATTGCGGGAAGACATGCGTCTTAAAACTCCTGTGGGTGTGCTTCACACTGCTTTAGAGGCCACAGAGAATAACATGATCTTCTGGCAAGGAAAACGGTTGCGTCACCTGAGATAAGGTGAAAAAACGCGGAAAATTACCACGGGAAAGGAATCAGTTCGACGTCGTCTTTGCTGACTTTGACCATTGAGCCTTCGCTGTGCCACGCCCCGAGGACCACGCGAAAAGCGGGTTCGCCGTTGGCGTTTAATGAATGGATGGCAGGGCGATGGGTATGGCCATGAATCAACCATTGCACCCGATGTTTTTCCATGACATTAACCACGGCCTGCGGATTAACATCCATAATCGCCATCGACTTGCTGCTGTTGGCCGCCTTGCTGTCGGCGCGCATTCTCGCGGCAATGCGACGGCGAATAAACAGCGGCAGGGCAAGGAACAGACGTTGAATCCACGGCGTATGCACTTTGGCGCGAAAGGCCAGATAGCCGGCATCATCGGTGCAGAGCGTGTCGCCATGCATAATCAGTACCCGGTGACCGTACAGCTCGAGCACCTTTTCTTCCGCCAGCAGGGTCATACCGCAGGCGCGTGCAAAGCGCTGGCCTATGAGAAAATCACGGTTACCGTGAATGAAATAGCAGGGGACGCCCGAGCGGGTTAACTCGTTCAGCGCAGAGGCGATTTCCTGATGCAACGGGTTTGGGTCGTCATCGCCGATCCAGGCTTCAAACAGATCGCCGAGGATATACAGCGCATCGGCCTCGCGGGCTTCTCCACGCAAAAAGCGCAGAAAACCGGCGGTGATCGCCGGTTCTTCTGTTTGCAGGTGCAAATCCGCAATAAAAAGTGTCGCCACGAATTACTCGCTGAGGGTGACGCTTTTGATCACAACGTCTTCTTTCGGCACATCCTGATGCATGCCGCTACGGCCGGTAGCAACCGCTTTGATTTTGTCGACCACGTCCATGCCTTCAACAACTTCGGCAAATACGCAGTAGCCCCAACCCTGCAGGCTTTCGCCAGAGAAGTTCAGGAAGTCGTTATCGACAACGTTGATGAAGAACTGCGCGGTGGCGGAGTGAGGCGCCTGAGTACGGGCCATTGCCAGCGTACCGCGGGTGTTTTTCAGGCCGTTGTTGGCTTCATTCTGAATCGGGGATTTGGTGGTTTTCTGCTCCATGCCCGGCTCAAAACCGCCGCCCTGGATCATGAACCCGTTGATAACACGGTGGAAAATGGTGTTGTCGTAGAAACCTTCGCGGCAGTAGTCCAGGAAGTTTTTAACTGTTTCCGGCGCTTTGTCGTCAAACGTTTTGATTACGATATCGCCATGATTAGTGTGGAAAGTAACCATTTTTGCATCCTGTTCCGATAATTGTGGTGCTAAACCCAAAGTTGGGCGTGACATAAGGGGCTGTTATAGCATAACCGCAGGGTTCGATCACCTTGCATTGTGTGCTGCTTCGGGGTTGAATTAAGGTTAGAATACGCGACCTATATCCACACACGTCTACACGGAATCTTCGATGTTAAAAATTTTTAATACACTGACGCGCCAAAAAGAAGAGTTTAAACCTATCCATGCCGGGGAAGTGGGCATGTACGTGTGTGGTATTACCGTTTACGATCTCTGTCATATCGGCCATGGCCGTACTTTCGTCTCTTTCGACGTCGTTGCCCGCTATCTGCGTTTTCTCGGCTATAAGCTGAAGTATGTCCGCAACATTACCGACATCGACGATAAAATCATTAAGCGCGCTAATGAGAACGGTGAAAGCTTTGTCGCGCTGGTCGATCGCATGATTGCCGAAATGCATCATGACTTCGATGCGCTGAATATTCTGCGCCCGGACCTCGAACCGCGCGCGACGCACCATATTCCGGAGATTATTGAGATTACCGAACAGCTGATTGCGCGCGGCCACGCGTACGTGGCGGACAACGGCGACGTGATGTTCTCGGTCCCGACCGATCCGAACTACGGTCAGCTGTCGCGCCAGGATCTGGACCAGCTGCAGGCCGGCGCGCGCGTTGACGTCGTCGACGTAAAGCGTAACCCGATGGATTTTGTGCTGTGGAAAATGTCGAAAGAGGGGGAGCCGAGCTGGCCTTCTCCGTGGGGCAACGGGCGCCCGGGTTGGCACATTGAATGTTCGGCGATGAACTGCAAACAGCTGGGTAACCATTTTGATATTCACGGCGGCGGTTCGGACCTGATGTTCCCGCATCACGAAAACGAGATTGCCCAGTCCACCTGCGCGCACGATGGCGAATATGTGAACTACTGGATGCACTCCGGCATGGTGATGGTTGATCGCGAGAAGATGTCGAAATCGCTGGGCAACTTCTTTACCGTGCGTGACGTGCTGCAGTACTACGATGCAGAGACTATCCGCTACTTCCTGATGTCCGGCCATTATCGTAGCCAACTGAACTACAGTGAAGAAAACCTCAAGCAGGCGCGCTCTGCCCTCGAACGTCTGTACACTGCGCTGCGTGGGACCGACAAATCAGCGGCGCCAGCCGGCGGCGAAGCTTTTGAAGCGCGCTTTGTTGAAGCGATGGATGACGATTTCAATACCCCGGAAGCCTATTCCGTGCTGTTCGATATGGCGCGTGAAGTCAACCGTCTGAAGACGGAAGATGTCGCCGCCGCCAACGCCATGGCGGCGCACATGCGCAAACTCTCCGGCGTGCTGGGGCTGCTGGAGCAGGAACCGGATGCGTTCCTGCAAAGCGGTGCGCAGGCGGATGATGGCGAAGTGGCAGCAATCGAAGCTCTGATTCAGCAGCGTCTGGATGCGCGTAAAGCGAAGGACTGGGCGGCGGCAGATGCCGCGCGCGACCGTCTGAACGAGATGGGGATTGTGCTGGAAGACGGCCCGCAGGGAACCACCTGGCGCCGTAAGTAAGCGATAAGAAAACGCCCGGCATGCCGGGCGTTTTTATGTCTCGGGATCAGGCGGTAACGGTGACGCTCTGGCCTTCAAAGCTCACCGTTTGACCGGCGACGATTTTGCAGCGTTTGCGGGTTTCTACCGCACCGTCAACCTTAACCAGACCATCGGCGATGGCGATTTTCGCCTGCGCGCCGCTTTCGCTCCAGCCTTCCAGCTTCAGCAGATCGCACAGTTCAACGTGCGGGTGTTTACCCAGAGAAAAATTCGCCATCTCAGGCCTCCTGAATGTCGTGATATTCTTCGCATGCCTGAAGGGTGTTCTGAATCAGGGTTGCGACAGTCATTGGGCCGACGCCGCCGGGTACAGGCGTAATGTAAGAAGCGCGTTCGGCGGCGTCTTCGAAGACCACGTCACCGACCACTTTGCCGCTTTCCAGGCGGTTAATACCAACGTCAACCACGATGGCGCCTTCTTTGATCCACTCACCCGGAATAAAGCCCGGCTTACCGACCGCGACGATCAGCAGATCAGCATTTTCGACATGCTGACGCAGGTTTTTGGTAAAGCGATGGGTAACGGTGGTGGTGCAGCCCGCCAGCAGCAGCTCCATGCTCATCGGGCGGCCCACGATGTTGGATGCACCGATAACCACCGCGTTCAGGCCATAGGTGTCGATATTGTAACGCTCAAGCAGCGTGACGATTCCGCGCGGCGTACACGGGCGCAGGCGCGGTGCGCGCTGACACAGACGGCCAACGTTGTACGGGTGGAAACCGTCGACGTCTTTGTCCGGCGCAATGCGCTCCAGCACTTTCACGTTGTCGATGCCGGCGGGCAGCGGCAACTGAACCAGAATGCCGTCGATGGTGTTATCGGCATTCAGCGTATCAATAAGCTCCAGTAACTCCGCCTCGCTGGTGGTTTCCGGGAGATCGTATGAGCGGGAGATGAACCCCACCTCTTCACACGCCTTGCGCTTGCTGCCGACATAAATCTGCGAGGCCGGGTTGCTGCCGACCAGCACGACGGCCAACCCTGGAGCGCGTTTGCCGGCCGCAGTACGGGCCTTCACTTTTTCCGCGACCTCAGAGCGTACCTGCTGCGCAATCGTTTTACCGTCAATAATTTTTGCTGCCATCAGAGAGAGGATTCCATCTGTATCGTAACGAAAGGGGGATGCGGATATTTTGTCAGAAGCCGGCCTCGCTGTCAGTCCTCGTTTGATTTTTTATCCCTCTTTGACCGAACAGAAGGCTAAAGACACCGTTAAATAAAGGGGTATCAGGGGCTAAATGGGGGATTTTGGCGGTTTATTGCCACAAATGCACAACATGCTGAAAACAGGTGCTGAGTAATCCTTGAGCAACCTTTGCAGGATATGTAGACAAGTCAGTTACGCATCAACAGTTTCGTGGCAAAATGCATTGACTCACCGAGCGTTGACCGTATAATTCCAGGCGGTTTCACTCCACGAAGCTCCCGCTTCCTCAGTGCGCCCTTAGCTCAGTTGGATAGAGCAACGGCCTTCTAAGCCGTAGGTCACAGGTTCGAACCCTGTAGGGCGTACCATTAATAATCAATCACTTATCAACTTCCTCCAGTCGCTGATTTTTCCTTGTGGGACATATTTGGGACATCTTCTGCAAAAATCGAGTCAATTTGACGTGCGTGCTCAGTTAAATGGTTAGGTGCAAGGTGAGCATATCGACGGACCATTTCGATGCTTTCCCATCCACCCATTTCCTGCAGTACAGAAAGTGGAACTCCTGACTGAATTAACCAGCTTGCCCAGGTGTGCCGGAGGTCGTGAAAACGAAAATCCTCAATTCCTGCTCGTTTGCATGCAGAGTTCCACGCCCGGTTGTCATCAACGCGCATTTTCCTTACCACAGGCGTTAATGAGCGATCAGGTCGATGCCATGCTTTCGTATGGACGAACACCCATTTATGATGGTTCCCTATCTGATCGCGCAGAACCTTACAGGCAGTATCATTAAGCGCTACGCCAATAGCGCGGTTTGATTTGCTATCTTCCGGGTTAACCCAGGCAACGCGACGCTGCATGTCGATTTGCTGCCATTCCAGATTGATGATGTTCGAACGACGCAGGCCGGTTGCCAGCGCAAACTTAACAACCGACTTTAGCGGATCCGGACATTCATCAATCAGCCTTTTCGCCTCTTCATGCTCAAGCCACCGAACGCGCTTATTTCTCACTGACGGTATCTTGATTACTGGCGCTTTCTCCAGCCATTTCCAGTCTCGCTCCGCTGCGCGCAGGATGGCTTTCATCAGTGCCAGGTGCTTAGCTTTGGTCGATGTGGTCACAGGCTTAGCCTCAAATATTGGCGCTTCCTTTCCCTTCCTTTTTGCAGCATCAACCCTCTGCTGCCATATCTCCTTTGCCTTCCTATTCTGCATCCTGCTAACCACGGCATAAATCTTTGCCTCGGTAATATCCTTTAGCTTCACCCCTTCGAAATGCTCAAGCCAGAATCCCATCCGGCCTTTATCGGTATCGAGAGATTTCTTGTCTGCTTTCTCTTCCAGCCAACGGAGGCATGCTTCTTCAAAAGTCACTTCAGGAAAGTCGCCGAGTCTGTCTACTCGCCAGAGTTCAGCCTTTCTTTTGTCGTGCAACTCCTGAGCTTGCCGCTTTTCCGCTGTCCCAAGAGACTCCTTAATTCGCTTCCCGCCCGGGAGCGAGTACGAGGCGTACCATATTTCACCTCTGCGGAAGATGGACATTTGCGATCCTCTTTATGTGCATCACCCGCGCTCACTCCGACAGTATGCAGCGGCGAGTTTAGCGCCGCAATGCATGCCTGTCTGGTTGTGAGGTATGGTGACTTTGGTTTACTTGGGTCTTTTCTGGTTGCCATAAGCCTGCCTGATCGTATCCAGTTAGTGGCTGTAGGCCGTGATATCTGCAGAAACTCACAGGCTTCGTCCAGAGTAAGGCTATGTGATTCCATCAATCACCTCCGATGCTTTCCGCGTTCTTCTACCTCTTCCTGACACTCCGCGCAGCGCTGGCAGCCAGCCACCGCCTCCCGGCGCCGCTCAGGTATCTCTTCCCCGCAATCGCAGCAGTGAGTAGCTGAAACTGCGTTATGGTTGATCCGCATGTTCTGGATGGTCATTTCTAGGCGGCGCTCTGCCAATTCGTTGGCCTGATCGATGATTTCTGAGCTCATGCTGCACCGCCTTCAACGCGTTTGAACTAGATAACCCATACCCAGGGGTTGTGCTTGAAGCTCTGTTCTGGGTAGATGCTGTCCCACAACTGACGGAACCACAGCCATTTATCCATTCCCCCGCCATACGGCGCCGGATCTGCCGGATAACCTTCTCTCCCTGCATCCTCTTCGCTGATAGTGTTCAGCCGCTCAACACGCACGTCGGTGATTTCCAGCAGAATGCGGCTGGCCCAGCGCGGCATGTGGATTGATGGACGCCATTTAGCTGTGCATACCGTCTCCTTGCGCATTTCATTAATCCAGTCATGGTCGGCGCGATAAGTGAGAAGACCGCTGTATTTGTTCCACGTCTCCCGTACCCATATGCGATCGCCTACAGCACCGAGGGGGCAGGAAGTGGCACCCAAAACAGGATTCATTCCTGTGTGATCTTTTTCGCCGAGAACAACGAAAATTTCTTCTCCGTTGATGTCCCATTCCTTGCAGAACTTCACGGCGCCGGCAGCCCCTTTAACAATCCGCCGTGTATGCGTCTTGCGACCGTCGAGAATGGCGCGCACCATCTCAGCGTTAAATATCATTCCGCGTTCTTTCATGATTCCACTCCATAGCGGCCGCTAAGCCGACCAATAACACTGACAAATTTCACTAGGCTGACACCCATAGGCCGGACCTTCTCGTAGTGCTTGCGAAGGATGGGGGGGCATACAGCGTTCCACTTCGGTTTAGGCTTTACGCTCATCGCCTTGGTTAGCTCTTCTGCGCAGCGACGAGCCTGGGCGCGGAGGGCGTTTTCTTTTTCTTCTGGAGTCATGCGACCCCCATATAAGCTCGAATGAAAGTCGCTGCTGCCTGGGCGTTTATGGCGTTACCGTAGCCTTTGAGGCGGCCGACGCGGTTGCTGCTTGCCACTCTTGCCACCCCGGGCTCGACTCGTCCCATGCGTGCGGCAGCCCCATCAACCAGCGGGAATGTGCCGGGTTCAACTGGACGCCATTTGCCATCTCGACAAAAGAGCCAGTCCGCATCTCGCCAAAAACCGTTAACCTCAAGGGGCCGCAGGCATGAACCGTCACGCCAAGCTCGTTGTTCCATCCTCGCCTCTCGGCTTCTTTCGTCGCCCCATCCAGTGTTCTTGCCCCCTTCTGTGCATCTGTTTCTTTCGGAGTGGGCCATCCAGTCATGAACGCCTGGCGCGGCAGTTGGTCCAGTCTGTCTTTCCCTTCCCGCTGCGCCGTCATTCCCGCCGAGTCTTTCCAGTCGCGTGACGTTGGCGTTACCCATCCTGCCATCCTCGATGCGCCTCCCAGCGTGGTTCCTCTCTTTGGCGCATTGGCGGCCGCACCCGCCCCCGCAATTTGGTTGTTGTCTATCGTGGTCGGCGTCGGCCAGCCAGACATCATCGCCGCCGTTTGAATATTCATACCGCCCAGACGCCCTGACGTCCCCGCGCCGGTCACTGATGACGCCGTTGGCGTTGGCCACCCAGTAGGCCCGCTCTCTGATGTGCGGCGCACCGATGCCCGCTGACGTAAACGGCACAAGCCCAAAGGCGTATCCCATTCCTTCCAGGTCTGTTTGTACAAGGTCGAACCAAGCATTTGCGTTACCTGCTGCAACCTGTTCGCCAAAGACATGCTGAGGTCGGAGCTCGCTGATGAGGTGGAAGAAGTGCGGCCAAAGGTGCCGCTCGTCAGCAAACCCATCTCCTTTGCCTGCCGCGCTGAAAGGCTGGCACGGACAGGAGCCGGTCCAGACTGGTTTATCGTCAGGCCATCCGGCGAGGCGGAGTGAGTGAGACCAGACGCCGATTCCGGCGAAAAAGTGGCACTGGGTAAATCCTCTGAGGTCGTCAGGTGTGACATCTTCAATACTCCGTTCGTCAACTTCGCCCCGGGCGATATGCCCAGCGGCTATGAGGTTGCGCAGCCACTGCGCCGCGAATGGGTCGATCTCGTTGTAGTAAGCTGCCGCGCTCATGCTGCCTCCAGAGTGCCGATCCGCTTTAACTCAGCCAGCGATACGGATGTGATGATGTGTCGCGGACTGATGAACGGGCGCCAGATAAACAGCAGCGAGCCTTTTGGGTTGCTATGGCGCTTGCCTGTAACGGATGCCGGAACAAACTGGACGCGACCGCCGGTTATCAGCCGCAGTTCATCAGTTGACTGCATAGCCGAGATAAACCAGCCGGTAGAGATGTCAGCCGGCAGCAGCATCACTACAGCCTGAGACTGCGCCCTGGATTGTTCGGCAGCCTTTTCCACCCATGGCCCGATATCGGAATAGGGCGGGTTACACCAGATCGCGCCGTGTGACGTCCAGTCGCTGCTCAGCGAGTCATCCAGCTCAGTGAGGTAATGAGCGCAAAGCGCATTACTCTCAGAGGCTGCAGCGTCCAGCCAGAAGCCAAATTCGCGATCGAGCGCATTGAAAATTTCAATCGGTGTTTGCCAGTAGTCGCGTTCATTTTTTGGTGTTTTCGATCCGCCGAAATCAGTCATTGCGCACCTCTTTTCATTCGTTGCTGATGGCACCGTAGCGGGTGCGGTAGAGCTTGAATCTCTCGTCTTCGCTTGTCGGCCGCATCGGGCCAACAGGCACAAATCCGGGCTTCATGCTTGCTTCAAGGTTGTCGTGCCAGACATCCTTTTCTGACCGACGCTGAAGCCGTTCTTCCATGCTTGGGGTCTGATAATCGTTATTGGAAATAGCTTCAAAGCACCGCGCCAGCACCTCTGCTTTTGTGCCGGTACGGACTGGGGGGCGCAGGTATCTCGCCTCGTTAAGAGGTGCTGACATGGATGACTCCTTGGTGGTTAAATCAGAAGGGGATTGATTCGTCGAACTGGCTATCTGTGGTTTGGTGGGCGTGACCATTCGCTGACTGACCTGAAGAAGCGAAGCCAATGCGTGCGTTTAGCAACTCAAGGGTAATTGACTGTCCGTTCTGTCCCTGGTAAACATCAACCTTGATGTTCTCTCCAGTGACTTCCACGATTCCGCCCTCAACCAAGACGCTGCGATAGTAATCGGCCTGAGCTCCAGGCTTGGCAAATACCGCCGCACTGTAGTTCGTCCATTCCTTTTTCTTGGACTGCCGATCGTAATACTGAACGCCAGCACGGATATTAAAGCCAACGCTTTCTCCTGCCTGAAATTCTCGTGCTGGCTTATTGAGTCTGATGGTGATTGAATGCGCCATTAAGCGATAACTCCTTCAAGTTCATCTTTTCGTATGTTGTAGACGTCCTGCGCTTTGTGCTGCTCAGGCGTTCCTTCCAGCATCTTCCATGCCTTAGCAAATGCCTGCTTAAGTTCTTCGGTAGAGTTTTTCTTTGCGGCCGCATCGGAAAATGCCTTTAGGACTTGTTCTGGCGAAGCTTGCTGTTTGACAGGTTGTTTTTGTGGCTCGGCTTCCTGCTGCTGTTTATGCTCATTGGTGTCATCATCTTTTGCATCATCAATACCGAACAAGCCATTCAGGCAATATTTGCGAGCGTATGAACTCGTAGCCCCTGTAACCTGGGCGGAGTCCATTCCTTTCTTGTTCTCTTCTTCCCGTGCCATTGCTGTTGCAGAATGACTGACCGTTCCATCTGTAATTGTCGCGGTGGCCTTCACGTAATACCGGTCGCCTATCAGCACTATCTCATCGCTGACGGAAAGGAAAAGGCCATTCAGAAGCGGCTTAACCCCCTCCAGAATGTCTTCGCAACTTCGGTATTTATATTTCCCGAAAGAGTTGTACTGGTTTTTAGGGGCATTAAGATGTGCCTGGATATGAGCCAGGCGCTTATAAAATTCACTGCTCATATTTACCTCAGAACGGCGCATCGCCGAGGAAGTAGTGATTGTTCATCCGCTCATTGCGGGCCAGTTGCAGGGCTGCTTTCTTCATCCGGCGGTTGCCGCAGCTTTTCCAGTAACGAGCCTCGGCAAGGTGAACTGCTCGTTTATAACGGCTCTCTTCTGGTGTTTTTGCTAGTTCTACAGGGATCACTTTTAGCTCCTTTCAGAATGCACGAAGCCCGTCGCTGTAATAGCCGACATGGTTAAGTAGGTTGGTTTATTCGGTTGGCGGGGGAGGGTTAGTGGCTGATGATTGCTATTTCTTCTTCAGATAATCCTGCAGACTTTAACTTTTCAATCACCGCCTCGCGTTTTTCTCTTGCAATTCTTCGCTCTGCGTCTTCAACTGTTTCGCTATAAATCTTCCCTGGAATTAGCCATCTAGCTCCAACCTTCACAGCAAATGCCTTTTCTACCGGGCAGTCAGAGCCTTGCACATATTTCTTCTTGCCAAGTCGAACGGCGGTTTCCCATGAGTCGCAAACATAAAGCACTACAGGAAATCCACGACCCTCTGTATTGTCGGTATTGCCAATAGTTAACCAAACCTGTTTACTCTCAGCTATTTTAAGTTCTTCCATACTACCCCCTTGCAATTAACGGCTCACCACGCCCATCAAGATAAACCTCAATCATCAGGTCTTTGACGGACTTCTTCTCCATGAGTGAATTTAAGTAAATTACTCGCTTTCCTTCCGGTACTGCTGAAACCTGAAAGTTTCGACCCTTGTGTTTAACTAACATTCCTGGCTTAACCTCATCCCGGAAAAGCGCTTTCGTTCCGTAGTGATTAATCATGGCATCACCACGCTTTAGCCAATAGATAGATTGCTAAAACCCACAGCACAGAGCATGCCGCAAGTGCATAACTGAGAGAGCGCCAGCCGTTTCTGCTCATACAGCCTCCTGCATAGTGAATACATACGCGCACACCAGAGCCAGTAGGTAATAACCGCAAGCTCAATCTTGAACGAGCGCCATGCTCTCCTGTCTTCTTCTCGAATCATTCTGTGCACTCCTCAAATTCACCTGCGGTATTCAACCGATAAGCCGTGCTCTCTTTAATTCCATCTTCGCCGACATAGGCGATGTAAAATTTGTAACGCTTGCCGTTCCAGCGTTTAAAAATGAGCGTGGCTTTTTCGCCGCCGGTCAGGGTGCTGTAATCGCCGCCGGTCAGGGTGCTGTAATCGCCGCCGGTCAGGGTGCTGTAATCGCCGCCGGTCAGGGTGCTGCGATTGCCGCCGGTCAGGGTGCTGTAATCGCCGCCGGTCAGGGTGCTGCGATTGCCGCCGGTCAGGGTGCTGCGATTGCCGCCGGTCAGGGTGCTGTAATCGCCGCCGGTCAGGGTGCTGCGATTGCCGCCGGTCAGGGTGCTGTATACGATCGCATAGCCTTTACCGCCGTTATCCATCAGGTAACTAATGGCCCCGTCACGCTCGCCGCAGTAAACGACATTGGCCTCGGGAAACTTCACTTTGCCTTCAAGGTCGACGACCAAATCCTTTTCCACCTCACAAACCATCCAGTTTGCATCGTCGCTCTCGCTGAGGTATCCGGCTGAGCCTTCACCCCACAGGAGACCGTGAAGACCGTTGCCGCATTCTGTCGTATTTTTCCAGTCAGGAGCCTTAACAAAGCCAGATTTAGGCCAGACAAAGCCGCCGTAAGCCGACATATCTGCATTGCAAGTACGAAGAACGAGTACTGTTTCTTTTGCTTTCTGCATTCTCTTACCCTCAGTAATAAAAAAGGCCGCCCGATGGCAGCCATAATGTCGATTTATGCCGGGATGTTTAGCCACGCCCGGCGCGTGGTTTCCCTGCTTTCCACAGACAAAGGAAACTGATAAATTGGTTATTCCACAGACAATTAAAGGATTTTTTTATG
>NZ_JBJDNH010000023.1:0-97029 GCF_044900465.1 Klebsiella sp. NPDC088457
AAGTATTGTAGCGCTTGTCACGCCGATGGATGAAAACGGTAATGTCTGCCGGTCAAGCCTGAAAAAACTGATTGATTACCATGTCGCCAGCGGAACCTCGGCGATCGTTTCGGTAGGGACTACCGGAGAGTCTGCGACCCTGAGCCATGAAGAACATGGCGATGTCGTGATGATGACGCTTGAACTGGCTGACGGGCGTATCCCGGTTATCGCGGGTACCGGAGCCAATGCAACCGCAGAGGCGATTAGCCTGACGAAACGGTTTAACAATAGCGGCGTCGTCGGCTGCCTGACGGTCACCCCTTATTACAACCGTCCGACCCAGGAAGGTCTATTCCAACACTTTAAAGCTATCGCAGAACACACCGACCTGCCGCAAATTCTGTATAATGTGCCGTCCCGTACCGGTTGCGATATGCTGCCGGAAACCGTCGGGCGTCTGGCGGAAGTAAAAAATATTATTGGTATTAAGGAAGCGACGGGGAACTTAAGTCGTGTTCACCAGATCAAAGAGCTGGTTTCAGATGACTTTATTCTGTTGAGCGGCGATGATGCCACCGGGATGGACTTTATGCAGCTCGGCGGTCACGGCGTGATTTCCGTCACGGCGAACGTGGCGGCTCGCGACATGGCGGAAATGTGCCGTCTGGCAGTAGAAGGCCAGTTTGCGCAAGCTCGTGCAATTAACCAACGTCTGATGCCATTGCATACAAAATTATTTGTCGAACCCAACCCGATTCCCGTGAAATGGGCATGTAAGGCGTTGGGTCTTGTGGCAACCGATACGCTGCGCCTGCCGATGACGCCGATTACCGAACAGGGTACTCAGGCCGTCACCGCCGCGCTGAAGCATGCCGGTTTGCTGTAAAGTTTAGGGAGATTTGATGGCTTACTCAGTACAGAAGTCGCGCCTGGCGAAGGTTGCGGGTGTTTCATTGGTCCTGCTTCTCGCGGCCTGTAGTTCCGATTCGCGCTACAAACGTCAGGTGGGTGGCGACGAGGTTTACCTGCAAGCTACGCCGCTCAGTGAACTTCACGCGCCTGCGGGCATGATTCTGCCGGTTCAGGTTAGCGATTATAATATTCCGGTTGCGACCAGCAACGGCGCGGTGGGTAAAGCGCTGGACATTCGGCCACCGGCGCAGCCACTGGCGTTGGTCAGCGGCGCACGCACCCAGTTTGCCGGTGATACCGCGACGCTGATGGTGGAGAACGGTCGTAGCGGTTCGCTGTGGGCGCAGGTAGCCAGCATCGTGCAGTCAAAGAACTATGTCATCACCAAACGTGACGATGCCAGCCAGACGCTGAGCACCGACTGGGTAGAATGGAATCGCCTCGATGAAGACCAGCAGTATCGTGGTCGCTATCAAATCTCAGTTAAACCACAGGGCTATCAGCAGGCGGTGATCGTGAAGCTGGTTAACCTTGAGCAGGCCGGGAAACCGGTATCCGACCCGGCATCCCTGCAACGCTACAGCACCTCTATGCTGAACGTCATTTCCGAAGGTCTGGACATGAACGCCACCAATGCGCAGAACGCGGCGCAGAAAAACGCCGGCGCGACCTTCGACGTGCAGAGCGCTGCCGACGATACCGGTCTGCCGATGCTGGTGGTGCGCGCACCGTTTAACATGGTGTGGCAACGTCTGCCGGGCGCCCTGGAAAAAGTGGGCATGAAGGTGACGGATAGCACCCGTTCGCAGGGCAGCATGGCGCTGACCTACAAGCCGCTGTCTGACAGCAGCTGGCAGGAACTGGGCGCTCGCGATCCGGAACTGGTCTCCGGTGATTACAAACTGCAGGTCGGCGATCTCGATAACCGCAGCAGTCTGCAGTTCATCGACCCGAAAGGTCATACGCTGACCCAGTCGCAGAATGACGCGCTGGTGGCCGTATTCCAGGCCGCATTCAGTAAGTAATAAAACAGGGCTGGAGCAATCCGGCCCTTTTTTCTGTATAGTGACGCAAACGTGTGCGTCGGCAGAAAAGCGCAATTTTCAACGCTAATTTTTATTGGAGTGACAAAGATGCAAAAGCAAGCTGAGTTGTATCGTGGTAAAGCGAAAACCGTTTACAGCACCGAGAATCCGGATCTGCTGATACTCGAATTCCGTAACGATACATCAGCAGGGGATGGCGCGCGCATCGAACAGTTCGATCGTAAGGGCATGGTGAATAACAAGTTCAACCATTTCATTATGAGCAAGCTGGAAGAAGCCGGCATCCCGACCCAGATGGAAGCGCTGCTCTCCGACACCGAATGTCTGGTGAAAAAGCTGGAGATGGTGCCGGTTGAGTGCGTGATCCGTAACCGCGCCGCCGGTTCTCTGGTGAAGCGCCTGGGCATCGAGGAAGGTATTGAGCTCAATCCGCCGCTGTTTGATCTGTTCCTGAAAAATGATGCGATGCACGATCCGATGGTCAACGAATCTTACTGCGAGACGTTCGGCTGGGTGAATAAAAAGAACCTGGCACGCATGCAGGAGCTGACCTACAAAGCCAACGAGGTTCTGAAGAAGCTGTTTGATGACGCCGGTCTGATTCTGGTCGACTTCAAGCTGGAGTTTGGTCTGTTCAAAGGCGAAGTGGTGCTGGGCGATGAGTTCTCGCCGGACGGCAGCCGTCTGTGGGATAAAAACACCCTCGACAAAATGGACAAAGACCGCTTCCGCCAGAGCCTCGGCGGCCTGATTGAGGCCTATGAAGAAGTGGCCCATCGCCTGGGCGTTAAGCTGGACTAATCCTCTCTTCGCCAGAAGACTCAGCGGTCTTCTGGCGCTCTTCTTGTTGTTTCCTGTGGTAATTCTCCGCTTAACCGCCTACGATCTCTCATATTCAAATTTGATATCTTGAGGTGCCTATGCGTTGGCAAGGGCGTCGCGAAAGCGACAATGTAGAAGACAGGCGAAATAGTTCAGGTCCATCACTGGGCGGCGGAGGCGGTGGTTTTCGTCTGCCCAGCGGTAAGGGCGGTATCGTACTGCTGATTATCGTGCTGGTCGCGGGCTATTACGGCGTGGATTTAACCGGCATGCTGACGGGAGAACCGATCGGCCAGCAGCAGACGACCACCCAGCGTTCCGTCAGTCCGAAGGATGATGAAGCTGCGAAGTTTACCTCGGTGATTCTGGCGACCACGGAAGATACCTGGGGGCCTATCTTTGAAAAGATGGGGCGTCAGTATCCGCAGCCGAAGCTGGTGCTCTACCGCGGAGCCACGCGCACCGGTTGTGGCACCGGGCAATCGGTGATGGGGCCGTTCTACTGCCCGGCTGATAGCACCGTCTATATTGACCTGTCGTTCTACGACGAGATGAAAACGAAACTCGGGGCGGATGGCGATTTTGCTCAGGGCTATGTCATCGCGCATGAAGTGGGTCACCATGTGCAAAAACTACTGGGGATTGAAGCGAAAGTGCGCCAGCTGCAGCAGAATGCGTCGCAGAGCGAAGTGAACCGGCTGTCGGTCAAAATGGAGCTGCAGGCGGACTGTTTTGCCGGCGTCTGGGGCCATAACATGCAGACTCAGGACATTATGGAAACCGGCGATTTGCAGGAAGCCCTGAACGCCGCGGAAGCCATCGGCGACGATCGTCTGCAGCAGCAGAGCCAGGGGCGCGTGGTTCCGGACAGCTTTACGCATGGCACCTCTGAGCAGCGCTACACCTGGTTCAAACGCGGTTTCGACAGCGGTGACCCGGCGCAGTGCAATACCTTTGGCAAAGCGCTCTGATCGCCATTGCTCATGGATAAACTGCTGCACCTGACGGCGCAAATGGCGCAAGAGGGGATTCGTCGCCTGCTGGTGCTCAGCGGCGACGAGGCATGGTGCCTGCAACAGGCGCTGCTGCTGCGTGAACGGCTGGCCGGCGATGGCCTGTGGGTCGGACCGCAGCCCGTCGTCGCCCCCTGTACCGCACCTGGCGCGCTCAAATCCTTACTCGGACGTGAATATCTCCATGCTTTCTTTGATGCCCGCGGCGCTTTCGACGTCGCGGCATTTGCCGCGCTGAGCGGAACCCTGCGCGCGGGAAGCTGGTTGGTGTTACTGGTTCCTGCTTTTGCGCGCTGGCCAACGCTGCCGGACGCGGACTCGCTGCGCTGGAGCGACGCGGCGGAGCCGATTCCGACGCCGAACTTTGTCCACCGTTTCTGCCGGCTGGTGTGCGCCAATCCTGACGCGGTGGTCTGGCGGCAGGGCGAGCCCCTGACGTTGCCGGAGGCGTTGCCCCGTCGGCCCTGGCAGCCGGCGGATGGACACCCTCAGCAAGAGCAGGCGACGCTCCTCGCAGAGCTCGCTGCACTACCGCCCGGCATTGCCGTGGTGACCGCCGGACGCGGGAGAGGGAAGTCCGCGCTGGCCGGGATGCTGATACGCAAGCTCGGCGGCGATGCCATCGTCACCGCGCCGGCGCGGGGGGCGACCGAGGTGATGGCTGCTTTCGCCGATGATGCTTTTCGCTTTATGGCCCCCGATGCGCTGCTGGCTTCCGACGTTCAGGCCGCGTGGCTGATTGTGGATGAAGCGGCGGCCATCTCCGCGCCCGTGCTCCATCAACTGGTCGCCCGTTTCCCTCGAACTTTACTGACCACTACCGTCCAGGGGTATGAAGGTACCGGGCGCGGGTTCCTGCTTAAATTTTGCGCCAGCTTCACGCACCTGCGCCAGTTTAGCCTGACTGCGCCAATCCGCTGGGCATCCGGCTGCCCGCTGGAAGCGCTGATCGGTGAGGTGCTGCTATTTGATGACGAGACCTTTGCGCGCGCTTTGCCGGGCGCTGCGGCGCTGGAAACGGTGAGTCAGCACAGCTGGCAGCATCAGGCCGGACTGGCGGAGGCGATGTATCAGCTCCTCTCCGGCGCGCATTACCGTACGTCGCCGCTGGATTTGCGACGGATGATGGATGCCCCCGGTCAACACTTTATCTGTGCTCGCGTGGAAAACGGCGCGGCCGGGGCGCTGTGGCTGGTGGAGGAGGGCGGTCTTGCGCCCGCGCTCAGCCAGGCGGTGTGGGCCGGCTTTCGCCGCCCGCGCGGCAATCTGGTAGCGCAGTCGCTGGCGGCCCACGGCGGTAGTCCGCTGGCGGCCACGCTATCCGGCCAGCGGATCACCCGTATTGCCGTCCATCCTTCGCGCCAGCGCGAAGGGCTGGGTCAGGCGCTGGTGGCCCGGGCGGTGGCGCAGGGGGCCTCCCTGGACTATCTTTCGGTCAGCTTTGGCTATACCCCTGAGCTATGGCGTTTCTGGCAGCGTTGCGGCTTTACGCTGGTGCGCTTAGGCACCCATCGCGAGGCGAGCAGCGGGTGCTATACGGCGATGGCGCTTTATCCGTTAACGCCTGCGGGCCGCGAGCTGGTTCAGCAGGAGTCGCAGCGTCTGGCGCGGGATGAATACTGGTTACGTGACTGGCGTGAAGAACCCTTCCCTCTGTCGGTTGAACAAACAGCTATGCTTACAGATGAGGACTGGCTGGAAACGGCGGGCTTTGCCTTTGCCCATCGCCCGCTGCAGGCGGCGATCGGTAGCCTGAACCGCCTGCTGCCGGGGGTTGCGCTGGCGCTTCCCGCCCTGCGTGCTCGCCTGCAGCAGCAGGATGAGGCGTTAATCTGCGCCACGCTAGGGTTGACCGGGCGTAAAGCGCTGCTGGCGACTCTGCGCCACGAGGCGGGAGAAGCGTTATTCAACCTGGATGCGGCGCGTGCTGATGCGCTGCGCCAGCAGGTCAGGCAACTGCAATTTTTTTAACTAACTCATTCAGTTAAATGTCATGGTCATATTCCGCGTGCGGCGTAAACTGCCCACGTACACTAAGGAGACCGCCATGAAACACGACCATTTTATTGTTCAAAACCCTGCGACACCTGCTCAACAGCTGCTGTTGCTGTTTCATGGCGTCGGGGATAACCCGGTGGCAATGGGGCAAATCGGTAGCTTGTTCGCGCCACAGTTTCCCGATGCGCTGATTGTCAGTATCGGCGGTGCAGAACCCTGTGGCCCGCCTCCCGGCCGGCAGTGGTTTTCCGTGCAGGGCGTCACTGAGGACAATCGCCAGGCGCGGATTGATGCGATAATGCCGACCTTTATTGGGACGGTACGCTACTGGCAGAAACAGAGCGGCGTGGGGCCGCTGGCCACGGCGCTGATCGGTTTCTCCCAGGGGGCGATTATGTCTCTTGAGAGCATCAAAGCCGATCCGGGGCTGGCGTCGCGGGTTATCGCCTTTAACGGACGTTACGCTACGCTGCCGCAGTCGGCGACGACGGCGACGACCGTTCACCTGATTCACGGCGGAGAGGATCGCGTTATCGACCTGGCGTGGGCGGTGGCGGCGCAGGAGGCATTGGTACAGGCTGGCGGGGATGTGACGCTGGATATTGTGGAGGATCTGGGGCATGCCATTGACGATCGGAGCATGCAGTTTGCGCTTGAACGTCTGCGCTATACGGTACCGAAACACTATTTCGACGAAGCGCTAAGCGGCAGTACGCCGAAGGATGACGATCTTATTGAGCTGCTGTAATCGCGCAGCCTGGCACCCGGAGCGGGCAGGTTATGCCCTCATCCGGGAAACCCCGGCGCGTTGCGCTGTACCGGGGGGAGCAAATCGGTAACCTTACTTCTTCGGCTGGTCGTGCTTCGGCCAGTCGTCGTCATCGTCCCACTTATCGTTGCAATCACGATGGGGGGGAAGATCCGGTTTATTGGCGAGAAATTTTTTGTGGTCAACGCGATTAAGATCCTTAATCACATTGATAATGACGCCCACTAAAAATACCAGCACCAGAATCCACCAGTGGTTGATTAGCCATTCCATGTGCGCTTCCTCTTTTTACGTCAGGATTGTCAGGCGACCAGTTGTTCCATGATGCGTTGATACATCCGCGCCAGCAGCTGCAGGTCGGCGGCATTAACACATTCATTAATTTTGTGAATGGTGGCATTCACCGGTCCCAACTCCACCACCTGCGCCCCCATCCGGGCGATAAAGCGGCCGTCGGAGGTGCCGCCGTTGGTCAGCAGCTGGGGCTTGATCTCATTATAGTGCTCAATGGCGTTCACCACCGCTTCGACCAGCTTACCGCGGCTGGTGAGGAACGGCTGGCCCGAAAGCCACCAGTCGATGCTGTAGCGCAGCTGATGTTTTTCCAGCAGCGCCACGACGCGGGCTTTGATCATTTCGTCGGTCAACTCGGTGCTGAAACGGAAGTTGAACTGGACGTACATATCGCCTGGGATCACGTTGTTGCTGCCGGTACCGGCCCGTACGTTGGCAATCTGCATGCTGGTGGGGGGGAAAAATTCGTTGCCTTTATCCCACTCGATGCCCACCAGTTCCGTCAGCATCGGCGCCGCGCGGTGAACCGGGTTGTCGGCCAGATGCGGGTATGCGACATGGCCCTGCACGCCATGAATGGTCAGGTTACAGGTTAATGAGCCACGACGGCCGTTTTTGACCACGTCGCCCACCACTTCGGTGCTTGAGGGTTCACCCACCAGGCAGTAGTCCAGACGTTCGTTACGGGCCATCAGCGCGTCGACCACTTTCACCGTTCCGTTCTGGGCGCTGGCTTCTTCATCGGAGGTGATTAAAAAGGCCAGACGACCTTTATGGTGCGGGTACTGGGCGACAAAGCGTTCGGCGGCAACGACCATCGCGGCCAGCGAACCTTTCATATCTGCGGCGCCGCGGCCAAACAGCATGCCGTCGCGAATAGTGGGCTCAAACGGCGGGTTAATCCAACGGTCAGCATCGCCTGCCGGGACGACGTCGGTATGACCGGCGAAGGCCAACGTTTCACCGTGCCCGCGCCAGGCCCAGAAATTTTGCGTATCGCCGAAATCCATCGGTTCAACGGTAAAGCCAATCGCACGCAGGCGTTCAATCATTAACGCCTGGCATCCCGCATCATCGGGGCTGAGGGAAGGGCGGCGAATAAGCTGCTGAGCCAGCTCAATGACCGGGCAAGACATAGACTATACCTCGTTAACAAGCTTCTTATAAGTGAGTTCACTGAAGCCCAGCAGCATAGGCTGCCCGGGCGCGCAGAGCAATGGGCGTTTGATAATTGCCGGCATTTCCAGCATCAGCGCGGCGGCGGCATCGGCGTTATTGATGCTGGCGCGGACCGTTTCATCGAGTTTGCGCCAGGTGGTGCCGCGGGTGTTGAGTAACGCTTCCCAGCCCAGTTCGGTGATAAACGTGTTGAGCAACTCGCGATCCAGGCCATCAGCACGATAATCATGGAAACGGTATGCAACCTGATTCGCCTCCAGCCAGCGGCGGGCCTTTTTAATGGTGTCGCAGTTCTTGATTCCATACAGGGTAAGCATAATTAAACCTTTTCCTTTACATTGAATTAAGTGATTTTCTCAGAATTTTCCGTATATATCAGGCTGTCTAAAATAATACGTGAATCACTTTAATAAATATAATCTTTTGCCGTGACGGCCGCGGTTGGTTGGATATTAATCACGCGATTAACGACGCGCGGTATATCACCGTGCGTCACGGATCAAGGGCCGGATAGCCGTCGGGCGATAGTCCGAAAATGACTATCATGTTGCAGAATGTTGCTATGCATCACATTAAATTTCCACCCGCAGGCCCATAGTAGCGGCAAATCAGCGAGGGCCATAGCACAGATGAGCTTGATAGCAATTGTAGCGATAACCTCAATGAACTTCCCACAACCAATGGATTTGCATAGAATGACCCATAATAATAAGAGAGGCTATTATGATTGAGCATGAACTAGGGAACTGGAAAGATTTTATTGAAGGTATGCTTCGTAAATAAATTCCGCAATGTGAGCCGTTCATCTTGTCAGCGAAATAATCGTCTGGCAGGTCAGAAGGCATAAAAAAGGCGACCTCAGCGGTCGCTTTTTTGTTATTTTTCCCCCGGAGATGCTCTTCTCCGGGGCGGGGTTGATTATTGCGGCCGTTCTCTTAACGGGAAGCGGCGGCGCACCAGCACGAAGAACAGCGGCACGAAGAAGATGGCCAGAATGGTGGCGGAGATCATCCCGCCCATTACCCCGGTACCCACCGCGTGCTGGCTGCCGGAGCCGGCGCCGGTGCTGGTGGCCATCGGCAGGACGCCGAAGATGAAGGCCAGCGAGGTCATCAGAATCGGGCGCAGACGCTGGCGGCAGGCCGACAGCGTGGCGACGAGGAGATCCTCTCCTTTCTCATTGAGCTCATTGGCGAATTCAACAATCAGGATGGCGTTTTTCGCCGACAGGCCGATAACCGTCAGCAGGCCAACCTGGAAGTAAACATCGTTTTCAAGGCCGCGCATCCAGGTTGCCAGCAGCGCGCCAATGACCCCCAGCGGTACCACCAGCATGACCGAGAACGGCACCGACCAGCTCTCATACAGCGCCGCCAGACAGAGGAAGACCACCAGCAGCGAGATGGCGTACAGCGCCGGCGCCTGGGCGCCGGACAGCCGCTCCTGATAGGACATCGCCGTCCATTCCAGACCAAAACCGTTCGGTAGATGCTGAGCCAGCTCTTCCATAATGTCCATCGCGGTACCGGTACTGACGCCCGGCGCGGCTTCGCCCACGATCTCGACGGCGGAATAGCCGTTATAGCGCTCCAGACGCGGCGAACCGGTTTCCCAGCGTGAGGAGGCGAAGGCGGAGAAGGGCACCATGGTGCCGCTGTTATTGCGGACGTACCACAGGTTAATATCGTTCGGCAGCATGCGGTAAGGGGCTGCGGCCTGCACGTAGACTTTTTTCACCCGTCCGCGGTCCATAAAGTCGTTCACGTAGCTCGAACCCCACGCGGTTTGCAGCGTATCGTTGATATCGTCAATGGAGACGCCCAGCGCCTGAGCTTTGCGCTGGTCGATATCGATCTGCAGCTGCGGGCTGTCGTCAAGGCCATTGTGGCGAACGCGGGTTAACCTGTCGTTCTGCGCGGCCAGGTCCAGCAGGGTATCGCGGGCGGCCATCAGCGCATCGTGTCCGTTACCGGCGTGGTCTTCCAGCTCCATATCAAAACCGGCAGAACTTCCCAGCCCGCTGATAGCCGGCGGGCTGCTGGCGTAGACGCGCGCTTCCTTAATTTTGTTAAAGGCTTTCGTTGCCCGTTCGATGATGGCGAAGGACGAACCGCTTACCGGGTTACGTGCGTCCCAGTCCTTCAGACGGACGAACATACGGGCCACGTTCTGGCCGTTGCCGCCAGGGCCGGAGCCGATGGTCGCAAACACCGATTCTACGTTGTCCTTCTCAGTTTTCAGGAAGTAGTCTTCGGCTTTCTGTACCACTTTCAGCGTCTGCTGCTGGGTGGAACCGGCCGGAAGCTGTACCGAGGTGGTGAACATGCCGCGGTCTTCCTGCGGCAGGAACGAGGTGGGCAGATGCAGGAACAGGAACACCATTCCGCCCAGCAGCAGGACGTAGATCATTATCCAGCGCAGCGAGCGATGGAGGATTTTACCGACGGCGGTTTCGTAGCGGCTGGCGTTGCGGTTAAACATCCGGTTAAACCAGCCGAAGAAACCTTTCTGCCCGTGCATTTCACCCTTATGTACCGGCTTGAGCAGCGTTGCGCACAGCGCCGGAGTAAGGATCATCGCCACCAGCACCGACAGGACCATCGCGGAAACGATAGTAATCGAGAACTGGCGGTAGATGGCGCCGGTGGTGCCGCCGAAGAAGGCCATCGGGATAAATACCGCTGAGAGCACCATCGCGATGCCGACCAGCGCCCCCTGGATTTGCCCCATTGACTTACGGGTCGCGTCGCGCGGCGAAAGGCCTTCCTCGCTCATAATACGCTCGACGTTCTCCACCACCACGATGGCGTCATCCACCAGCAGACCTATCGCCAGCACCATCGCAAACATGGTCAGGGTATTGATACTGTAGCCGCAGCTGAACAGGACGGCGAAGGTCCCCATCAGTACCACCGGTACGGCAATGGTCGGGATCAGCGTGGCGCGGAAGTTTTGCAGGAACAGGTACATCACCAGGAACACCAGCACGATCGCTTCAATCAGCGTTTTCACCACGTCGGTAATCGAGGCTTTGACGAACGAGGTGGTTTCGTAGGCGACTTTATATTCGAGGCCATGGGGGAAATACTGCGACAGCTCGTTCAGACGGTTGATGACGCGCTCGGCCGTCGCCATTTCGTTAGCACCGGAGGCGAGCTTAATTCCCAGGCCAGACGCCGCCTGGCGGTTGTAGCGGCTCAGATAATCATACTTCTCCGCCCCCATCTCGACGGTGGCCACATCGCCGAGGGTGACTTCAGAGCCATCCTGATTCACCCGCAGGGTAATATCGCGGAACTGATCCGGCGTTTGTAACAGCGACTGCGAGTTAATGGTGGCGTTGAGCGCCTGCTTATCCACCGACGGCGTGCCGCCGAGCTGGCCAACGGCGATCTGGGCGTTCTGAGATGTGATGGCGTCGGTCACATCTTTCGTCGTCATCTGGAAGCTGTTTAGCTTCGCCGGGTCGAGCCAGATGCGCATGGAGTACTGGGAACCGTAGGCATCGATATCCCCGACGCCGTTAACGCGGCTCAGCGGGTCCTGAATATTACTGGCGACATAGTCGGCGATATCCTGTTTATCCATGCTGCCATCGGTAGAGACGAAGGCGAGGGTCAGGATGTTGGTATCGCCGGTTTTGCGTACCGTGACGCCCTGGTTTTGCACCGCCTGCGGAAGTTTACGCATCGCGGACTGCAGCTGGTTCTGCACCTGCTGCACCGCTTCATCCGGGTCGGTACCCGCGGTAAAGCTCAGGGTGATCGTTGCCTGCCCGGTCGCGCTGCTTTGCGATGACATGTACATCAGGTTATCGAGGCCGGTCATATTTTGCTCGACGACCTGGGTAACGGTATTTTCCAGCGTTTGTGCGGAGGCCCCTGGATAGTTGGCGGTAATGCGCACGTTCGGCGGCGCAAGATCGGGATACTGCTCAACGGGCAGCGACAAGATTGCGAGTGTGCCGGTCAGGCATAGCAAGATCGCCAGAACCCATGCAAAGATGGGGCGATCGATAAAAAAATTCGCCATCAGAATTGAGACCTCATTGTGTACATTTTTTGTTATTGCACAGTCCGTGACACTCTATAGCTAACCCCACAGGCAATCGTGGAGAAATTAAGGAGATAGTGTAATTTATCGTGTGCCTTTTGCGACATAGTAAAGAAGTGTGCTTCTCTCTGGCGAATATCTCTCCCACCTCTGAGCCGTTTCGTCACACGGTGTCATTTTCGCTGCCTGCCAGGCTAAATAAAACGCAATTTCATTTAAGTCAAAGAATTTGATCCAAAACGGGTTCTCGCGAGAAAAACAGGATTCTGGGCAAATGAACATTGTTCCCGCCCCGGCTTGTCGGGTAATAAATAGTCATGCCAACCGAGGGGTTATTTACCGAAGGCCGAAGGATACCATGAACCACTTTATTATCAGCGATAGTCGCCAGTGCATTGGGTGTAAAGCCTGCGAGGTGGCCTGCGTGATGGCGCATAACGACGAGCAACACGTATTGACCCCGCAGCGCTTTTTGCCGCGTATTAGCGTAATTAAGCACGAACATCAACGTAACGCCATAACATGTCGGCATTGTGAAAGCGCGCCCTGCGCGCGCAGCTGTCCGAATGGCGCGATTAGCCAGCTCAACGACCGCGTGCTGGTGCATCAGGAAAAGTGTATCGGCTGTAAATCCTGCATGGTGGCCTGCCCGTTTGGCGTGATGCAGATCGTGCTTGCGCCAGCCGCCGCGGGAAAGGTGAAGGCGACGGCGCATAAATGCGATTTGTGCAGCGGCCGCGCCGAAGGACCGGCCTGCGTGCAACACTGCCCGGCGCAGGCCTTACAGCTGGCGACAGAAGAGACGCTGTCCACGATGACCAAACAGCGCCGTCTGCGTGCCGCGCGCCTGGATGCGCAGCCGTGGCATGCTTATCCCGACGCTCGCGCGTCGGCAGGGGGGGGTGATAAAGCCAGCCAGATGGCGGCGACCCCACCGCGCGGCGAGGCCGAAAAACGGACGGCTGCGCAACGTAAAACGGATTTTGCCGAGATCTACCTGCCTTTTAACCCCGATCGGGCGCATCAGGAAACGCAGCGCTGTTTACAGTGCGGCGAACACAGCATCTGCGAATGGACCTGCCCGTTGCACAACCATATCCCGCAGTGGATTGAGCGGGCGCGGGCGGGAGATATCGCCGCCGCCGTTGAGCTTTCCCACCAGACCAACTGTCTGCCGGAAATTACCGGCCGCGTCTGCCCACAGGATCGCCTGTGCGAGGGCGCCTGCACGCTTCGCGATGAGCAGGGGGCGGTGACGATCGGCAACATCGAGCGCTATATCTCCGACCAGGCTCTATCTCAGGGCTGGCGGCCGGATCTCTCGCAGGTGGCCGACAGCGGGAAAAAAGTGGCGATTGTCGGTGCCGGGCCGGCGGGGCTGGCCTGCGCTGACCGGTTGATTCGTCATGGCGTACAGTCGGTGGTCTTTGACCGCCATCCGGAGATCGGCGGCCTGCTGACCTTTGGTATTCCGGCCTTCAAACTCGATAAATCGCTGCTCGCCCGGCGGCGGGAAATTTTTACCGGGATGGGGATCCGCTTTGAGCTGGGCTGCGAAGTGGGTCGGGACATTGCGCTAACCTCGCTGCTGGAGGAGTACGATGCGGTATTTATCGGCGCCGGAACCTATCGTTCAATGAAAGCGGATCTGCCCAATGAGGATGCGCCGGGGGTCTATGACGCACTGCCGTTCCTGATTGCCAACACCAGGCAGGTGATGGGGCTCGACGAGCGGCCGGAAGAGCCGTATATCGATACTCACGGACTGAATGTGGTGGTGCTGGGAGGCGGCGACACGGCGATGGACTGCGTGCGCACCGCGCTGCGTCACGGCGCGGAACAGGTCACCTGCGCCTATCGCCGCGATGAGGCCAATATGCCGGGATCGAAAAAAGAGGTGAAGAACGCCCGGGAAGAGGGGGCGGTATTTGAATTTAACGTCCAGCCGGTGACCCTGGAGCTGGATAGCGGCGGCCGGGTCAATGGCATACGTTTTCTGCGTACGCAGCTGGGTGAACCGGATGCGCAGGGGCGACGTAGCCCGTCGCCGATTGCGGGCAGCGAGTTCGTGATGCCAGCCGATGCGGTGATTATGGCGTTTGGCTTTCATCCGCACGGGATGCCGTGGCTGGAGTCCGTCGGCGTCGAGCTTGATAGCCGCGGGCGAATTAAAGCCCGGGTGGAGAGTCGCTATCGCTTGCAGACCACCCACGATAAGATTTTTGCCGGCGGCGATGCCGTTCGCGGCGCCGATCTGGTGGTGACGGCGATGGCTGAAGGCCGCCATGCGGCGCAGGGAATTATGGATTACCTTGGGGTTAAATCGACCGCGATCCACTAACGACAAACCCGGCGCTGCGGCGTAGTATGATGGCGTCATTCTACGCAGCGGGGCCGTATGCCACTCACTATCAACGTCATCAAAGATAAACTCCTCTCCGAAAACTACTTTATTTTGCGCAATATGACCTACGAGCTAACGCGAAGCGACGGCAGCGTGGTCCGGCATAAGCGTGAGGTCTACGATCGCGGCAACGGCGCTACGGTGCTGCTGTACAACCCCCGCAAGCAAACCGTCGTGCTGGTCCGCCAGTTCCGCGTCGCCACCTGGGTCAATGGCAATGACGATGGTATGCTGATCGAGACCTGCGCCGGACTGCTGGATGACGATGAGCCGGAAACTTGCATCCGCAAAGAGGCCATCGAAGAGACCGGCTACGAAGTCGGCGACGTGCGCAAGCTGTTTGAACTGTTTATGTCCCCCGGTGGGGTGACCGAATTGATCCATTTCTTTATTGCTGAATACAGCGACGCCCAGCGTAAAACTCGCGGCGGCGGCGTTGATGATGAAGATATTGAAGTGCTGGAGCTGCCTTTCAGCGAGGCGCTGCAAATGGTGACCCGCGGGGAAATTCGCGATGGTAAAGCGGTTATTCTGCTGCAATACCTGCAAACCTCGGGGCTGATGAGCGGGGATATCTGATAAATCCGATTGAGTCACTCGTGGTAGCTGGTGAAGATAGCGGCTGTTTTGCGCGTTTTTCTCTGGGGTTGTGCCGCACATGCTGTATCGGGTTCTCATTTTTCTGCTTTTAGGCTGGTTACCGACGTCGTGGGTGTGGGCGGCGCCGGCGCAACAGGCGTTCGGCGACTGGCAGGTCACCTGCAATAACCAGAATTTCTGCGTCGCCCGCAATGTCGGCCTGCATCATGGCCTGGTCATGACCCTGAGTCGCAGCGCCGGTGCCGCCACCGATGCCAGCTTGCGCATTGAGCTGGGCGGGATTGGCAACCCGGTCGCCGCGCTGGCGCCGATCGCGCCGCGGCTGCTGCTTGATGGCAAACCGCTGGCATTGACTGATAAACACTGGCTGGTCGCGGATAAATTGCTCAAAACCGGGGATAGTGTGACGATCGATGCTTTCCTGCAGCAGGTACAGGAAGGGCAGGTGATAACCCTGGTGAACGGACTCCAGTCCATTTCTCTGCAAGGGCTGAAGGCCGCCTTGCTGTTTATCGATAGTCAGCAAAAACGCGTCGGCAGCGAAACCGCCTGGGTGGGGAAAGGCGAAGAGCCGCCGCTGAGCGTCCCGCCGGCCCCCGCGCTACGCGCGGTGGGCAAAGTCGATTTCGCGCAATCGCCGCTAAGTCGCGATGAACTTAATGATCTGATGGACTACGGTAACGAACGAATGACCAATAGCGCATGCTCATTGGATCCTTTCCGTCGTGAGATTCGGGTGACCGCGTTGACCGATGACAAAGTGCTGCTGATGATCAGCTGTGAAGCGGGCGCTTACAACACTATCTGGCTGGCGTGGCTGGTGTCGCGCCAGCAGCCCTATATCGCACGCCAGGTGCGCCTGACTCTACCCTTCCAGCCGCCGGGCGATGCGGCGCGTGAGATTGAGCTGGTTAATGCCAGCATCGATGAGCAGCGTCATGAGCTGGTCACCCTTGATAAAGGGCGCAGCCCCGGCGATTGTGGCATCCAGACCCGCTGGCGCTACGACGGCCAGCGGTTTAGTCTGGCGCGCTATGCCCGGCAGCCGCAGTGCGATAACTGGCAGGGGCCAGATGCCTGGCCCACCCTGTGGATCACCCGTTAAGCAGCTTGTCGGCCACCTCGACGATATGTTCCACGGTAAAGCCAAAGAACGGGAACAGCTTATCCGCCGGCGCCGATTCACCGTAGCTTCTCATGCCGACGATCGCCCCTTTCAGGCCGACGTATTTATACCAGTAGTCGGCAATCCCGGCCTCGACGGCAATTCTGGCGCTGACATCGCCGGGCAGAACCGACTCACGATAGGCCTCATCCTGGGCATCAAACACATCGGTTGAGGGCAGGGAAACGACCCGCACGTTAACGCCTTTGGCGAGCAGTTTTTCTGCCGCCAGCACGGTTATCTCCACTTCAGAGCCGGTGGCAATCAGGATCAGGTCCGGTTTACCTCCCGCATCTTTCAGGACATAGCCGCCGCGGGCAATTTCCTGCACCTGTTCCGGCGTGCGCGCCATTTGCGCCAGATTTTGCCGCGACAGAATCAGCGCGGTCGGGCCGGTCTGCCGTTCGATCGCCGCCTGCCAGGCGACCGCCGTTTCTACCTGGTCGCAGGGGCGCCAGGTGCTGAAGTTGGGCGTCAGCCGCAGGCTTGCCAGCTGTTCCACCGCCTGGTGGGTGGGACCATCTTCCCCCAGCCCAATCGAGTCATGGGTATAGACCATGATCTGCCTGGCCTTCATCAGCGCCGCCATACGCGCCGCGTTACGGGCATATTCGACAAACATCAGGAAGGTCGAGGTGTATGGGATAAAGCCGCCGTGCAGGGCAATCCCGTTGCCGATCGCCGTCATGCCGAATTCGCGCACGCCGTAATGGATATAGTTACCGGCGGGATCTTCTTTGATCGAGTGTGAACCGGACCAGATGGTGAGGTTGCTGGGGGCCAGATCCGCCGAACCGCCGAGCAGCTCCGGCAGATCCGGACCGTAAGCATTCAGCGTATTTTGCGAGGCCTTACGGCTGGCAATTTTCGCCGGCTCGGCCTGCAGCTGCGCAATATAGTCGCGCGCCACTTCCGCCCAGTTTTGCGGCAGCTCGCCGTCCATCCGGCGCTTCAGTTCTGCCGCCAGATCGGGATGCTGCTGTTGGTAAGCGGCGAATTGTTGATTCCACGCCTGCTCAGCTTCCTCGCCGCGCGGGCGGGCATCCCACTGCTGATAGATCTCTTTCGGGATTTCGAACGGCGGGTATTTCCAGCCCAGTTTCTCGCGGGTTAAGGCTACCTCTTTTTCCCCCAGCGCGGCGCCGTGCGACTCTTCGGAACCGGCTTTATTCGGCGAACCAAAACCGATCACGGTACGGCAGATAATCAGCGAGGGTTTATCCGTGACGCTGCGCGCCTCGATAATCGCCTGTTTTACCGCCTGCGGGTCGTGGCCGTCAATATCGCCAATCACGTGCCAGTGATAGGCCCGGAAGCGCTCGGCGGTATCGTCGGTAAACCAGCCCGCGGTTTTACCATCGATAGAGATGCCGTTATGGTCATAAAACCCGATCAGCTTACCTAGCCCTAAGGTTCCCGCCAGCGAGCTGGCCTCATGGGAAATCCCCTCCATCAGACAGCCGTCGCCCATAAAAACGTAGGTGTAGTGATCGACGATATCGTGGCCGGGACGGTTGAATTGCGCCGCCAGGGTGCGCTCGGCGATAGCCATCCCCACGGCATTAGCCAGCCCCTGGCCGAGCGGACCGGTGGTGGTCTCAACGCCGGGGGTATAGCCATGCTCCGGGTGTCCGGGGGTTTTTGAATGCAGCTGACGGAAGTTTTTTAATTCGGAAAGCGGCAGGTCGTAGCCGGTCAAATGCAGCAGGCTGTACAGCAGCATGGAGGCATGGCCATTGGAAAGAATGAAGCGGTCACGGTCGTACCAGCGCGGGTTTTCGGGGTTGTGTTTGAGGAAATCATTCCACAGCACTTCGGCGATATCCGCCATCCCCATCGGGGCGCCAGGGTGACCGGAATTGGCTTTCTGTACGGCGTCCATGCTCAGGGCGCGAATGGCGTTGGCAAGTTCTCTTCGGGACATATATGGACTCCTGAAACAAGATGTTGCATGCGTTTTTGTTGGTTTTCGGCCGCGGTCTTTATGGGGTGCATAACTAAAAAGCATAGCAGACGGCACTATCATTGCTTTCGAAATAAGGTTACATAAATGTTATAAATCGATAACAAATATACCTTTGTGATGGCGAGAGTTTGGCGGCGTTCAAAGTTTGAAAAGCCATCAGGCGAGATACTAGGCGCTACCTTAGGGTGGGCACCGGGATAGTTATTGCGCTTCACCCCCTACGATCGATACGTGAAAGGAACAATAAAATGGATGAGCAGTTGAAACAAAGCGCCCTCGATTTCCATGAATTTCCCGTTCCAGGGAAAATTCAGGTCGTGCCAACCAAGCCCCTCGCGACGCAGCGCGATCTGGCTCTGGCCTACTCGCCGGGCGTCGCGGCGCCGTGTCTGGAGATCGAAAAAGACCCGTTGGCCGCCTATAAATACACCGCCCGCGGCAACCTGGTGGCGGTCGTTTCCAACGGTACCGCCGTGCTGGGACTGGGGAATATCGGCGCCCTCGCCGGCAAGCCGGTGATGGAAGGCAAGGGCGTTTTATTTAAGAAATTCGCCGGTATTGATGTGTTCGATATTGAAGTCGATGAGCTGGATCCGGATAAATTTATCGATGTCGTCGCGGCGCTGGAGCCGACCTTCGGCGGTATCAACCTCGAAGATATCAAAGCGCCCGAGTGTTTCTACATTGAGCAAAAACTGCGTCAGCGCATGAACATTCCGGTATTCCATGACGATCAGCATGGTACGGCCATTATCAGTACCGCCGCCATCATCAACGGCCTGCGGGTGGTAGAGAAAAATCTCTCCGACGTGCGGATGGTGGTATCCGGCGCGGGGGCGGCGGCTATCGCCTGTATGAATCTGCTGGTGGCGCTGGGAATGCAGAAACACAATATCGTGGTCTGCGACTCCAAAGGCGTGATTTATAAAGACCGCGAGCCGAAAATGGCGGAGACCAAAGCGGCCTACGCGGTGGACGATGACGGCAAACGCACTCTGGATGAGGTCATTGACGGCGCGGATATTTTCCTCGGCTGTTCTGGCCCGAAAGTTCTGACCCCGGAAATGGTCAAGAAAATGGCCCGCGCGCCGCTGATCCTCGCTCTGGCTAACCCGGAGCCGGAGATTCTGCCGCCGCTGGCGAAGCAGGTGCGCGAAGATGCGATCATCTGTACCGGCCGCTCTGACTACCCGAACCAGGTGAACAACGTGCTGTGCTTCCCGTTTATCTTCCGCGGCGCGCTGGACGTCGGCGCAACGGCGATTAACGAAGAGATGAAACTGGCGGCGGTTCATGCGATTGCCGAGCTGGCGCACGCCGAACAGAGCGAAGTGGTCGCCTCCGCCTACGGCGACCAGGACCTGAGCTTTGGCCCGGAATATATCATTCCGAAACCGTTCGATCCGCGCCTGATCGTCAAGATCGCGCCGGCGGTAGCGAAAGCGGCGATGGACTCCGGCGTGGCCATGCGTCCGATTGCCGACTTTGACGCCTACATCGAGAAACTCAGCGAGTTTGTCTACAAAACCAACCTGTTCATGAAGCCGATTTTCTCGCAGGCGCGCAAAGAGCCGAAGCGCGTGGTGCTGGCGGAAGGCGAAGAGACGCGCGTTCTGCACGCCACCCAGGAGCTGGTATCGCTGGGGCTGGCGAAACCGATTCTGATCGGCCGTCCGAGCGTGATCGAAATGCGTATCCAGAAGCTGGGTCTGCAGATCAAAGCCGGCGTCGATTTTGAGATCGTCAACAACGAGTCCGATCCGCGCTTCAAAGAGTACTGGAACGAGTACTATCAGTTAATGAAACGCCGCGGCATCACCCAGGAGCAGGCGCAGCGGGCGGTGATTGCCAATACGTCGGTGATCGGGGCTATCATGGTGCACCGTGGCGAAGCGGACGCGATGATCTGTGGCACCATTGGCGATTACCACGAACATTACGCCGTGGTGCAGCCGGTTTTCGGCTACCGCGAGGGGGTCAATACCGCAGGGGCGATGAACGCGCTGCTGTTGCCAAGCGGTAACACCTTTATTGCCGATACCTACGTCAACCACGATCCGACGCCGGAACAGTTAGCGGAGATTACCCTGATGGCGGCGGAAAGCGTGCGTCGTTTCGGTATTGAACCGCGCGTGGCTCTGCTGTCGCATTCGAACTTCGGTTCCTCGAACTGCCCGTCCGCCAGCAAAATGCGCGAAGCGCTGGAGCTGGTGAAAGCGCGCGCGCCGGATCTGATGATTGATGGCGAAATGCACGGCGATGCCGCGCTGGTGGAAAGTATTCGCCACGAGCGGATGCCGGACAGCCCGTTGAAAGGTTCAGCTAACATTCTGGTGATGCCGAATATGGAGGCCGCCCGTATCAGCTACAACCTGCTGCGGGTCTCCAGTTCTGAAGGGGTGACCGTCGGGCCGGTACTGATGGGCGTGGCGAAACCGGTGCATATTCTGACGCCGATTGCCTCCGTTCGTCGTATCGTCAATATGGTGGCGCTGGCGGTAGTGGAAGCGCAAACGCAGCCGCTGTAATCAACCCGGCCCCGAGCGGGGCCGGGTTTTAAATCCACTCTTTGACTTTGATAAAGTCACTTAAGGCAGCCTCCGGGCTGCCTTCTTCCGGCCGGTAATCATACTCCCAGCGCACCAGCGGCGGCATCGACATCAGAATAGACTCCGTACGCCCGCCGGTCTGCAGGCCGAACAGCGTCCCCCGATCCCACACCAGGTTAAACTCCACGTAGCGGCCGCGGCGGTAGAGCTGGAAATCGCGCTCACGTTCGCCATACGCCATCGCTTTACGCCGCTCAACAATCGGCAGATAGGCCCCGGTGAAGCCGTTACCCACCGCCTGCATAAACGCGAAGCAGCGGTCAAAATCCGGGGTGTTTAAATCATCAAAGAACAGGCCGCCGATGCCGCGCTGTTCATGACGATGTTTGAGGAAGAAGTAATCATCGCACCATTTTTTATAGCGCGGATAGACCTCTTCGCCGAACGGCAGACAGAGATCGCGCGCGGTGCGGTGCCAGTGAACGGCATCCTCATCAAAGCCGTAAAAAGGGGTCAGGTCAAACCCGCCGCCAAACCACCAGACCGGGTCCGCGCCGGGCTTTTCGGCGATGAAAAAGCGCACGTTGGCATGGCTGGTCGGCACGTAGGGATTACGCGGATGGACCACCAGCGAAACCCCCATCGCTTCAAAACTGCGACCGGCCAGCTCCGGGCGATGCGCCGTGGCCGAGGCCGGCATGGCGTCGCCATGCACGTGGGAGAAATTAACCCCAGCCTGCTCAAACACGCCGCCCTCGCGCAGCACCCGGCTGCGACCGCCGCCGCCGCCTTCACGCTGCCAGCTATCTTCGACGAATTCACACCCGTCGATGGCGCTCAGCTTGCGGCAAATAGCGTCCTGCAGCTGGAGGAGATAGCGTTTTACCTGGTGCACATCGGGCTTCATTTGCGTCTCTTCGAGTGGGCTTTCTGGTTATCGAACCAGTGGAAGTAGCTGAGAATGCCAGAGGCGATCGCGCTGGCGATTTTCTGCCGGAACGCGGTGGTACCTAACAGTTTTTCCTCACCTGGATTGGTAATAAATGAGGTTTCTACCAGCACGGAGGGGATCGATGGCGACTTCAGCACCACGAACGCCGCCTGCTCGGTGTTGCGGCTATGCAGCCTGTGCACCGGCTTAATATTTTTCAGGATGTGCGAACCCAGCGTCAGGCTGTTTTTAATCGTGTCAGTCTGCACCAGGTCAAACAGCACCTGCTGTAAAAGATGGTCTTTATCGGTGGTTTTTTTACCCGCCACCTCATCGGCGCGGTTTTCACGTTCGGAGAGATACTTCGCCATGGCGCTACTGGCGCCGCGGTTGGAGAGAGCAAACACCGATGCGCCGGCCGCGCTGGGGTTAGTAAAACCGTCGGCGTGAATCGACATAAAGAGGTCCGCGCCGTGCTGATGGGCAATTTCCACGCGGTCGTACAGCGGAATAAAGGTATCGCCCGTCCGCGTCAGACGCGCATCGATGCCGTTGCTGCGCAGGATGCTGCGGACGTTTTTGGCAATGGCCAGAACAACATGTTTCTCTTTGGAACCGTTATGACCAATAGCGCCGGTATCGATACCGCCATGACCCGGATCGAGCATAACGATACGTTTAGCGCCCGCCTTCTTGGCGGCTGGTTTACTGTGTCCATTGGCGGTCTTCAACGGCTGTTCTTTGGCGATGACCTGCGATGAAACCCCGGAAAGGGTCATGGCAGCCAGCCCTGCTTTCAGCACCTGGCGGCGCGAAGCAAGTATTTTTAAGGGTTTAAAAGTGCTCATTCGGCCTGAATTGCAAACAAGTGGTAGCAAGTGTTATATCGTATCGTGTTTTCCGTTACGACCATTCAAAAAAAGAATTGTTTTACTTTTCATTTCAATACATGACAAGTTTGTATTATGTCATTTTTTCCGGCTCATTTCGCCTGATATTGGCTATCCGGTGAAATCGCGCCATAATCGCTGTTTTTAAGCCTAAAAGGTGGGGAATACCATGGAGATACGCGTTTTTCGCCAGCAGGACTTCGAAGAAGTGATCACGCTGTGGGAGCGCTGTGAGCTTCTGCGCCCGTGGAATGACCCGGAAATGGACATTGAGCGTAAGGTTAATCACGATGTCAGCCTGTTTCTGGTGGCGGAAGTTAATGGTGAAGTGGTTGGCACGGTGATGGGCGGTTACGACGGTCATCGCGGTTCGGCCTATTATCTGGGCGTTCACCCGGAATATCGTGGACGCGGTATCGCCAATGCGCTGCTTAACCGGCTGGAAAAGAAGCTGATCGCCCGCGGCTGCCCGAAAATTAATATCATGGTTCGCGATGATAATGATGTGGTGCAGGGGATGTATGAGCGGCTGGGTTACGAATATGCGGATGTCCTGAGTCTGGGTAAACGTTTGATTGAAGATGAAGAATACTGAGTTCATTGCTGCGGATTATGATGCCCAGGGGCGGCTCAGGCTACCGTTTCTGTTCTGGTGCGTACTCCTGCTGCAGGCGCGCACCTGGGTGCTGTTCATTATGGCAGGCGCCTCGCGTCAGCAGGGCGATGTGCTGCTGAATCTGTTCTATCCCGATCGCGATAATTTCTGGCTGGGATTGTTACCCGGCATACCGGCGGTACTGGCGTTCATCGTGAGCGGGCAACGCCAGCGTTTTCCTCGTCTCTGGCCGCTGATGCGCTGGCTGCTGGCGCTTTCACAGGCGCTGCTGCTTATCTGGCAGTCGCTGTTGTGGCTCAGCGGCGAGTCGCCTTCGCCGCTGACGATTGGCCTGCTGGTTGCGGATCTCTATACCTTCTGGTGGCTGTTGACCAGTCGACGACTTAAAGCCTGTTTCCAGGAAGATCGGCTTTAACGGCACTTTTTGCCGATCCCGCACTCCAACAGGGGTCAAATTAACAAGAAAGGACGATGTTATGAAATCGCTACGTTTACTTCTCTGCGCCTTACCGCTGGCGTTAACCGGCTGCTCCACGATGAGCGCCGTCAACTGGTCAGCGGCGTATCCCTGGAACTGGTTCGGTTCTTCCATGGTGGTGACCGAGCAGGGCGTGGGCAAACTGACGGCAGCCACCCCGCTTAACGAGCAGGCCATCAGCGATGCGCTCGGCGGCAGCTATCGTCTGCGCAGCGGGATGAAAACCGCCAATGGCAATATCGTGCGCTACTATGAGGCGCTGAAAGATGACAAAGTCGCCATGACTATCAACGGCGACGCCGGCACCATCAACCGTATCGAAGTGCGGGATAGCGATATTAAAACCGACGGCGGCGTGCAGGTCGGCACCCCCTTTAGCGAGCTGTACAGCAAGGCGTTCGGCCACTGTCAGAAGGGCAGCAGCGATAACGGGGCCGTTGTCGAGTGTAAAGCCGACGGCAGCCAGCATATCAGCTACGCGTTTACCGGCCACTGGAACGGTCCGGAAGAGCTGATGCCCGCCGACGACACGCTGAAAAACTGGAAAGTCAGCAAAATTATCTGGCACCGCTAATTTGATCTGAAGAGACACGACGGCCGGAAAAAACGGGTACAATAGCGCGCTTAACGTGCCACAGCGTTGTGGTTGTATCATTTCAGGAGGAGCGATGTCTCAGGTTCAGAGCGGCATTTTGCCGGAACATTGCCGCGCGGCGATTTGGATTGAAGCCAATGTCAAAGGGGACGTCAACGCCCTGCGTGAAGCCAGCAAAGTGTTCGTCGATAAATTAGCGACCTTTCAAATGCAATACCCGGACGCACAGCTGGGTGCGGTGGTCGCTTTTGGCCATAACGTCTGGCGCGAGCTGAGCGGCGGCGTGGGCGCAGAAGAGCTCAAAGATTTCCCGGTTTACGGCCGGGGTCTGGCGCCGTCCACGCAGTACGATGTGCTGATTCACATCCTTTCCGCGCGTCATGAAGTGAACTTCTCCGTCGCGCAGGCGGCAATCGCGGCCTTTGGCGACCTCATTGACGTTAAAGAAGAAGTGCACGGTTTCCGCTGGATTGAAGAACGCGACCTGAGTGGTTTTGTTGACGGCACGGAAAACCCGGCCGGCCTTGAGACCCGCAGCGACGTCGCCATTATTAAAGACGGCGTGGATGCCGGCGGCAGCTACGTGTTCGTTCAGCGCTGGGAGCATAACCTTAAGCAGCTGGACCGCATTAGCGTCCCGGACCAGGAAATGATCATTGGCCGGACCAAACAGGCGAACGAAGAGATTGACGGCGACGAGCGCCCGGTCACCTCGCACCTCAGCCGTGTGGATTTGAAAGAAGACGGCAAAGGGCTGAAAATCGTGCGCCAGAGCCTGCCTTACGGCATTGCCAGCGGTACCCATGGCCTCTATTTCTGCGCCTACTGCGCGCGTATCTATAACATTGAACAGCAGCTGCTGAGCATGTTCGGCGATACGGACGGCAAGCGTGATGCCATGCTGCGCTTCACCAAACCGGTGACCGGCGGCTACTACTTCGCACCCTCCCTCGACCGTCTTCAGGCGCTGTAAACCTTCTCTGCGCCCTGGCCCTCCACCCATCGGAGGAGGGCTGATCTCCTCTGAAGCTTCGCTTACCCCGTCGCCAGGAATGGCTTCCGGGCGGCTTATTCTCTTTTCGACTTCCAAATCGCCAAACGGTATATAAAACCGTTACTCCTTTCACACTCGTTATAAATATTATGGCTATAAGAAAGTCATCAAATTAATAAGGGTGCGCAATGGCCGTTAAATCACTGAACAAAGGATATCTGGCGCTGGCGGCTTCTGTGCTGCTGGTTGCGCAGGCTCAGGCGACTGAATTGCTGAACAGTTCTTACGATGTCTCCCGCGAGCTGTTTGCCGCCCTTAACCCGCCGTTTGAGCAGCAGTGGGCGAAAGATAATGCCGGCGATACGCTGACCATTAAACAGTCCCATGCCGGCTCATCTAAGCAAGCGCTGGCGATACTGCAGGGCTTAAAGGCTGATGTGGTGACCTACAACCAGGTCACCGACGTGCAGATTCTGCATGACAAAGGCAATCTGATTCCTGCCGACTGGCAGGCCCGTCTGCCGAACAACAGCTCGCCGTTCTATTCCACCATGGCGTTCCTGGTGCGTAAGGGCAACCCGAAGAACATTCACGAATGGAGCGATCTGGCGCGTCCGGACGTCAAGCTGGTGTTCCCGAATCCGAAAACCTCGGGTAACGCGCGTTATACCTATCTGGCGGCGTGGGGCGCGGCGGATAAATCCGACGGCGGCGATAAAGCCAAAACCGAACAGTTTATGACCCGCTTCCTGAAAAACGTGGAAGTGTTTGATACCGGCGGCCGCGGAGCGACCACTACCTTTGCCGAACGCGGGCTGGGCGACGTGCTGATTAGCTTTGAATCGGAAGTGAACAACATCCGCAAACAGTATGAAGCGCAGGGTTTTGAAGTGGTGGTGCCGAAGGTCAATATCCTGGCGGAGTTCCCGGTCGCGTGGGTGGATAAAAACGTCAAAGCCAACGGCACCGAAAAAGCGGCGAAAGCCTATCTGAACTGGCTCTACAGCCCGCAGGCGCAGACCATCATTACCGACTACTACTACCGGGTGAACAACCCGGCGGTGATGGATACGTTAAAAGATAAATTCCCACAGGTGGATCTGTTCCGCGTGGAAGACCAGTTTGGCTCCTGGCCGCAGGTGATGAAAACGCACTTTGCCAGCGGCGGTGAGCTGGACAAACTGCTGGCGGCGGGGCGTAAGTAATGTTTGCTGCTGCGTCTAAGCGCGTGCTGCCGGGCTTTACCCTGAGTCTCGGCACCAGCCTGCTGTTTGTCTGTTTGATTCTGTTGTTACCCCTTAGCGCGCTGGTAATGCAGCTGGCGCAGATGACCTGGGGGCAGTACTGGGATGTGGTCACCAACCCGCAGGTGGTGGCCGCCTATAAAGTAACGCTGCTGTCAGCGTTTGTTGCCTCAATTTTTAACGGCGTATTTGGCCTGCTGATGGCCTGGATCCTGACGCGCTACCGCTTTCCGGGTCGTACGCTGCTTGATGCGCTGATGGATCTGCCGTTTGCGCTGCCGACGGCGGTTGCGGGCCTGACGCTGGCTTCGCTGTTTTCGGTTAACGGCTTTTACGGCGAGTGCCTGGCGCAGTTTGATATCAAGGTGACCTATACCTGGCTTGGGATCGCGGTGGCGATGGCGTTTACCAGTATTCCGTTCGTGGTGCGCACCGTACAGCCGGTACTGGAAGAGCTGGGTCCGGAGTATGAAGAAGCGGCGGAAACGCTTGGCGCCACGCGTCTGCAGAGCTTTCGCAAAGTGGTGCTGCCCGAACTCTCTCCGGCGCTGCTGGCCGGGATTGCGCTGTCGTTTACCCGCAGCCTTGGCGAGTTTGGCGCGGTGATTTTCATCGCCGGTAATATTGCGTGGAAAACCGAAGTGACCTCGCTGATGATTTTCGTGCGTCTGCAGGAGTTTGATTACCCGGCGGCGAGCGCGATTGCCTCGGTGATCCTTGCGGCCTCGCTGCTGCTGCTGTTTTCCATCAACACCCTGCAAAGTCGCTTTGGTCGACGTGTGGTAGGTCACTAATGGCGGAAGTTACTCAATTGAAGCGTTACGATGCCCCCCGCATCAACTGGGGGAAATGGTTTCTGATTGGTACCGGAATGCTGGTTTCCGCCTTCATTCTGATCGTGCCGATGGTGTATATCTTTGTTCAGGCCTTTGGCAAAGGGCTGATGCCGGTCCTGCACAACCTTGCCGACCCGGACATGCTGCACGCTATCTGGCTGACGGTGATGATCGCCTTGATTACCGTGCCGGTAAACCTGATCTTCGGCACGCTGCTGGCGTGGCTGGTGACGCGCTTTAACTTCCCGGGGCGCCAGCTGCTGCTGACGCTGCTGGATATTCCTTTCGCCGTCTCGCCGGTCGTGGCGGGTCTGGTATATCTGCTGTTTTACGGCTCCAACGGCCCGCTTGGCGGTTGGCTGGACGAGCATAACCTGCAAATTATGTTTGCCTGGCCGGGCATGGTGCTGGCGACTATCTTCGTCACCTGTCCGTTTGTGGTGCGTGAGCTGGTGCCGGTGATGATGAGCCAGGGCAGTCAGGAAGATGAAGCGGCGATTCTGCTCGGCGCGTCCGGCTGGCAGATGTTCCGTCGGGTTACCTTGCCGAATATCCGCTGGGCGCTGCTGTACGGCGTGGTGCTGACCAACGCGCGCGCCATCGGTGAGTTTGGCGCGGTATCGGTCGTGTCGGGATCGATTCGCGGCGAAACCCTGTCACTGCCGCTGCAAATTGAATTACTGGAGCAGGACTACAACACCGTGGGTTCCTTTACCGCCGCAGCCCTGCTGACGTTAATGGCTATTTTGACCCTGTTTTTAAAGAGTATGTTGCAATGGCACCTGGCCAATCAGGAAAAACGCGCGCAACAGGAGGGAAATCATGAGCATTGAGATTGCCAATATTAAGAAGTCGTTTGGTCGCACCCAGGTGCTGAATGATATCTCTCTGGATATCCCTTCCGGGCAGATGGTTGCGCTGCTGGGGCCATCCGGCTCCGGGAAAACCACGCTGCTGCGGATCATCGCCGGCCTGGAGAATCAAACCAGCGGCCATATTCGTTTCCACGGTACTGATGTGAGCCGGGTGCACGCGCGCGACCGTAAAGTGGGTTTCGTCTTCCAGCACTACGCCCTGTTCCGTCATATGACGGTATTTGAAAACATCGCCTTTGGCCTGTCGGTACTGCCGCGTCGTGAACGCCCGAACGCGGCGGGCATTAAGGCCAAAGTGACCCGGCTGCTGGAAATGGTGCAGCTGGCGCATCTTGCGGATCGTTACCCGGCCCAGCTTTCCGGCGGGCAGAAACAGCGCGTGGCGTTAGCGCGTGCGCTGGCGGTGGAGCCGCAAATTCTGCTGCTTGACGAACCTTTCGGCGCGCTGGATGCCCAAGTGCGGAAAGAGCTGCGTCGCTGGCTGCGTCAGCTGCATGAAGAGCTGAAGTTTACCAGCGTGTTTGTCACCCACGACCAGGAGGAGGCGATGGAAGTCGCGAACCGGGTGGTGGTAATGAGCCAGGGCAATATTGAACAGGCCGATGCGCCGGAACAGGTCTGGCGCGAGCCGTCCACCCGCTTCGTGCTGGAGTTTATGGGGGAGGTTAACCGCCTGAAAGGCACTATTCGCGGCGGCCAGTTTCATGTTGGCGCGCACCGCTGGCCGTTAGGTTATACCCCGTCTTATCAGGGGCCCGTAGACCTGTTCCTGCGCCCGTGGGAAGTTGACATCAGCCGCCGCACCAGTCTGGACTCACCGCTGCCGGTGCAGGTTCTGGAAGCCAGTCCGAAAGGACACTACACCCAGCTGGTCGTGCAGCCTCTGGGCTGGTATGACGAACCGCTGACCGTGGTTCTTCCGGGCGATGACGCGCCGTATCGCGGCGAACGGCTGTTCGTCGGCTTACAGAATGCGCGCTTGTATAACGGCAATGAGCGTATCGAACCGCGTGAGGAGCTTGCTCTGGCTGAATCGGCCTGATAGCTTAATCTCCAGTTTATCGCCGTGAACGCAACGGCAGGGTTTGGTAATCCGGACAGGGCGTGATGCGCCGTCATCCGGGATGGTTGCAGGCCGGGTAAGCACAATCTACCCGGCCTTTTTATTGGGTCAAAACCGTGAATACATTAGAACAAACCATCGGCAATACTCCTCTGGTGAAATTGCAACGGCTGGGGCCGGATAACGGTAGTGAAATCTGGGTCAAACTGGAGGGCAACAACCCGGCGGGTTCGGTTAAGGATCGCGCCGCGCTTTCGATGATCGTGGAAGCCGAAAAGCGCGGTGAAATCAAACCCGGCGACGTGCTGATTGAAGCCACCAGCGGCAATACCGGCATCGCGCTGGCGATGATTGCGGCGTTGAAAGGCTACCAGATGAAGCTCCTGATGCCGGATAACATGAGCCAGGAGCGCCGGGCAGCGATGCTGGCCTACGGCGCCGAACTGATTCTGGTCAGCAAAGAGCAGGGGATGGAAGGCGCACGCGATCTGGCGGCGGAAATGGCGCAGCGCGGCGAAGGTAAGTTACTGGATCAGTTCAATAATCCGGATAACCCCTACGCGCATTACACCACTACCGGGCCGGAAATCTGGCAGCAGACCGCAGGACGAATCAGCCATTTTGTCTCCAGTATGGGCACCACCGGTACGATTACCGGCGTATCTCGCTTCCTGCGCGAACAGGATAAAGCGGTGAGCATCGTGGGGCTGCAGCCGGAGGAGGGCAGCAGCATTCCCGGAATTCGCCGCTGGCCGGCAGAATATATGCCGGGGATATTTAATGCTTCGCTGGTCGACGCGGTACTCGATATTCACCAGCGGGATGCGGAAAACACCATGCGTATGCTGGCGGTGCGGGAAGGTATTTTTTGTGGCGTCAGCTCCGGCGGCGCGGTGGCGGGGGCGTTACGCATTGCGCGGGAAAACCCCGGCGCGGTGGTGGTGGCGATCGTCTGCGATCGCGGCGATCGCTACCTGTCTACCGGGGTCTTCGGCGAAGAGCATTTCAGCCAGGGGGCGGGTATCTAAACCTCAGGCGGGGCCAGCAGGTCGGTGCGCTAGGAGTTATCGATGGTGCATAGCCAGCGCTGGCCCTGCAGGCGAAAGACATAGGTTGCGCGGCGCGTGACCTGTGTTATTCCGCCCTCCGGCGTCGGAATATCCAGCCGGGTTTCACCACCAGCACGGCGTCGTCAGCGTAATATTCCATTAAGGTGACATAGTCCTCCGGCGAAATAGCGCGATCGCAGGCTTCAATAACGGCTTTTAACTGCGGGTTGACCATCAAGAGCCTCCGGGGTCAGCGTAGGGAGCTGGCGAGCGGATTATTGAGGAATGTCTACCGTTTCAGGTTCGTCTCGCGTTAATCCCGGAAAAGTTCGTGGACGGTCAAATGGCGCGGTTCCTGTTATGGGGGTAGTACAAGGCGTAAATCATTGGCCAGCTGGTCAATTTCGTCGTCGTCCAGCGCTCCGGTCGAGAGCCGTAGTCCATGCGCCGGCGTGCGGATGCCGAACGCTTCACCTTCGCGGACTAACCAACCGGCGCGGGCTAAACGCAGGGCGACCGGTTGGCTCGATTCCTGTAACGGTAGCCAGAAGCTGAGGCCATCCCCCGGGGGCAAGGGGCTAAAACCGTGTCGGAGCAGGGCCGCGGCCAGTTTTTCATTCTGCCGGCGATAATGGCGCTGGCTCGCCGCCAGCGAGGCCACAAAGGCGCTATCATTCAGGCAGGCAAAGGCTAAATCCTGCAACAGGTGGCTGACCCACTGGCTGCCGGCATTGAGCCGCAGACGCAGCGCCGCCGAGGTGGTGCTATCGCTGGCGACAAACGCCAGGCGCAGATCCGGCCCCAGCGCTTTTGACATTGAGCGTACCAACGCCCAGCGTTGAGCGGTGGCGGGAAGCGGCGAGTGCCAGGGCATGGCGGATAGCAGGGCAAAGTGGTCGTCCATAATCACCAGCACCTGCGGATAGCGGGCCAGGATCTGGCGAATGGCCGCCGCCCGGGCCTGGCTGAGGCTACAGCCGGTAGGATTATGCGCCCGTGGGGTCAGAATCACCGCCCGCGCGCCGTTGCGCAGGGCCATTTCCAGTTCGGCGGGCTGCATTCCCTCATTGTCGACCGCGACCGGGCAGGGGGTAAACCCGGCGTAGCGCAGCATATGCATACTGCTGAGGAAACACGGGTCCTCGACGGCCACGCCGTCGCCGGGCAGAAGCAGAGCGCAAAGCAGTCGTTCCAGCGCGTCGATAGCGCCGTTGGTCAGATTGATATCGGCATCAATGCCCAGATCCTGGTGGATCCAGTTTTGCGCCCAGCGGGCCAGCTGTGGCTCAACGATGGCGTCGCCGTAGAGCCGTGGAGGGGGGGTTAGCATCGGCAGATAGCGGCTGAGATCCGGCAGGCGCTGAGGATCGGGATTCCCGCCGGAAATATCCTTCAGCGGGGAAGAAGGATCGCCCCCTTCCAGCGCTTGCGGCCTGTTTATTGCTTTGATCGCCGTGCCGTTGCGCCCCTGACTGATGGCCAGCCCGGAGCTCACCAGCCGCTTGTAGGCCGCGGCGACGGTGTTGCGGTTCACCATTAGTTTAGCGGCCAGTTCCCTTACCGGCGGCAACGTTTCTCCAGGTTTTAACGCGCCGCTCTGCACCAGATGGCGGATGTTATCAAAGATCTCACTGGCGGTTTTTCCGTCGATCATTATTGACCTATGACAAAATGAAATTTAGCATAGGACGAATGATAATCAGAGTATGACCCGCTGTCCAGCGGGGGGAGAAGGGATGGGCCAACAAGACGAAATACAATCGGTGCTCTTCAACGATAAGAGCCGGGCGTTGCAGGTCGATATCGTCGCCGTGCAATCGCAGGTGGTGTATGGCAGCGTCGGCAATAGTATTGCCGTACCGGCAATTAAGCAGCATGGACTGCGGGTGATGGCCGTACCAACGGTGTTGTTCAGTAATACGCCGCACTACGATACGTTCTACGGCGGCGTGATTCCGGAGGCGTGGTTTGTGGGTTATCTGCAGGCTCTGGAGGAGCGCGATGCGCTGCGGGAGCTGCGGGCGGTGACCACCGGGTATATGGGCAGCGCGGTCCAGATCGCGCGTCTGGCGCAGTGGCTACGCAGGATCCGCGAATCTCATCCGCAGCTGTGTATCCTTGTCGACCCGGTGATTGGCGATGTGGATAGCGGGATGTACGTGAAGGCGGAAATACCGGCGGCTTATCGGACCCACCTGCTGCCGCTGGCGCAGGGCATTACCCCAAATCTGTTCGAACTGGAAACGTTGAGCGGGCTCTCCTGCCGTAATCAGCAGGAGGCGATTATTGCCGCGCGCAGCCTGCTATCTGATTCGCTGAAATGGGTGGTGATCACCAGCGCGCCGGGAATGGACAGCGCGACTATTAACGTGCTGGTGGTGACGGTAGATTCGGTTGAGGTGGTGGTCCATCCGCGGGTCGAAACGGAACTGAAGGGGACCGGTGACCTGTTTTGCGCCGAGCTTATCAGCGGATTGCTTTCGGGCCTGGCGTTGGGTGAGGCGACGCACGCTGCGGCGCAGCGCGTGCTGGCGGTCATGACCTGGACCCGTGCACAGGGTTGCGATGAACTGATCCTGCCGCCGCCGTCGGTGACAGCATAAAGCGCCATCGGTTAGCGGCTCGCCAAAAGGACGAGTCGTTGAGCATGTTGCTACCACCGGCAATAAGGCGCCGGAAGATGCCAGGGGGCCGGGGGATTTGCTGGTCGCAGCAGGTAAGCGGCGGATTCTGGAAACTAGCCCGCAGGGGATGAAGGGGCAGTCACAGAAGAAGTGCTATCGGCCGCTGAAATCGGCAAGATAAAAAAATGGCGCCATCAGGCGCCATTTTTCTGCGGCAAGAATTACTTCTTGATGCGAATAACCGGCGTTTCACCCACGGTTACGCTACCGGACAGTTTGATCAGCTCTTTGATCTCGTCCATGTTGGAGATAACAACCGGAGTCAGGGTAGACTTGGCTTTCTCTTCCAGCAGCGGCAGATCGAATTCAATGACCGGGTCACCCACTTTCACGCGCTGACCTTCTTCGGCGATGCGTTTGAAGCCTTCGCCTTTCAGCTCAACGGTATCAATACCGAAGTGAACAAACAGCTCAATGCCGCTATCAGATTCAATAGAGAATGCATGGTTGGTTTCAAAGATTTTACCGATGGTACCATCTACCGGCGCAACCATTTTGTTGCCGGTAGGTTTGATGGCAATGCCATCACCCACAATTTTTTCCGCAAAAACCACATCCGGCACGTCTTCGATGTTGACGATCTCGCCAGAGAGCGGAGCAACAATCTCAATAGTTCCGGAGTCTTTTTTGTCATCAGAAACCAGAGATTTCAATTTATCGAACAAACCCATGATCTTCTCCTAAGCAGTAATTTGGGCCGCGCATCTCGTGGATTAGCAGATTGTTTTTTCTTCAATGAACTTGTTAACCAGCGTCATTAACTCGTCCGTTGTCGGTTGAGCAAGAGCCTGCTCTGCTAATACTTTCGCATCTTCGAAGTTCGTGTTACGAATAATCTTCTTGATACGCGGGATGGAAATGGCGCTCATAGAGAATTCGTCCAGCCCCATACCCAGCAACAGAAGTGTAGCACGTTCATCGCCCGCAAGCTCACCGCACATGCCAGTCCATTTGCCTTCGGCGTGAGAAGCATCAATAACTTGCTTAATCAGCGTCAGAACAGACGGCGACATTGGCTGGTAAAGATGTGAGATCATATCATTACCACGGTCAACTGCCAGAGTATATTGTGTTAAATCATTGGTGCCGATACTAAAGAAATCTACTTCTTTGGCTAAATGGCGCGCAATCGTTGCGGCGGCCGGTGTTTCAACCATCACGCCCACTTCGATGGTTTCGTCGAAGGCTTTGCCTTCATCGCGCAGTTCCTGCTTATAGATCTCAATCTCTTTCTTCAGTGCACGCACTTCTTCAACAGAGATGATCATCGGGAACATGATGCGCAGTTTACCGAAAGCAGAGGCGCGCAGGATGGCGCGAACCTGGTCACGCAGAATCTCTTTGCGGTCCATCGCGATACGCACGGCACGCCAGCCGAGGAACGGGTTCTCTTCTTTCGGGAAGTTCATGTACGGCAGTTCTTTATCGCCGCCGATGTCCATGGTGCGAACGATAACGGCCTGAGAGCCGCACGCTTCGGCAACCGCTTTATAAGCGGCGAACTGTTCTTCTTCAGTCGGCAGCGCGTCGCGGTCCATGAACAGGAATTCAGTACGGTACAGACCTACGCCTTCTGCGCCGTTGCGCTCAGCGCCATCGACGTCGCGTACGGTACCGATGTTGGCGCAGACTTCAACCTGATGTCCGTCCAGCGTAATCGCCGGCAGATCTTTCAGCTTAGCCAGTTCCGCTTTTTCTTCCGCAACCTGAGCCTGCAGTTTACGCAGCTCTTCGATTTGCTCATTGTCTGGGTTAACCAGAACCTGGTTGTTAACCGCGTCGAGGACCAGATAATCGCCGTTTTTCACCTGCGACGTCACGCTACCGGTGCCGACGATGGCCGGCAGCTCAAGGGAGCGCGCCATGATAGAGGTGTGGGAAGTACGGCCACCGGCGTCGGTGATAAAGCCCAGCACCTTATTCAGGTTCAGCTGCGCCGTTTCTGACGGGGTGAGATCGGCGGCAACCAGGATCACTTCGTCCTGAATCGCGCTCAGATCGATGATAGCCAGACCAAGGATGTTGCGCAGCAGGCGCTTACCAATGTCACGTACGTCAGCCGCACGTTCTTTCAGGTATTCATCATCCAGCTCTTCCAGGGCGGTGGCCTGACCTTCGATAACTTCATTGGCCGCCGCGTCGGCAGTCATGTGCTTATCTTTAATCAGGGCTATGATTTCCTGCTCAAGCTCCTCATCTTCCAGCAGCATGATGTGCCCTTCGAAGATGGCTTCTTTTTCTTCACCGAAAGTTTCACCAGCTTTGGTTTTGATGACCTCCAGCTGGGCGGAGGCCTTGGTGCGGCCGCTCAGGAAACGCTCGACTTCCTGATCAACCTTATCGGCAGAAATTTTCTTCCGGTCGATGACAATTTCGTCTTCTTTCAGCAGGAGTGCCTTACCGAAAGCGATACCCGGGGATGCTAAAATGCCTGAAATCATAACCCTACCTTACTTGTGACTGATATTAAAAAGAACCCGTGAACTTATTCGAGTTCAGCCATCAGTTTTACCAGATGCTCAACTGCTTTCTGCTCATCTTCGCCTTCCGCGGAGATGGTGACTACGGTACCCTGAGTCAGACCCAGAGTTTGCAGTTTGAACAGGCTTTTGGCGCTGGCGCTTTTGCCGTTGGAGGTCACAGTGATCTCAGAAGTGAAGCCTTTCGCTTCTTTAACAAACTGAGCAGCAGGGCGGGTGTGCAGACCGTTCGGAGCGGTAATGGTAACTTCTTGCTGGAACATTATATTTCCCCAACTTATAGGTTTAGTGTTGTGGACCTAAAGTCTAGCCTAACGGCGAGGCTTTAGCCTGTATTGTTAGCGCCGGCGTTACGTGTCTGGCTAAGGTGTCAGCAGCGTGTTCGCTGTGAAGACCATCTGGCCGTTGACGTCTGGCACGTCATTAAACATTATGCCGCGAAAGGAAGACTTGAACCAAATCATAAAATCGATTCAGCTTATGGAAATCCGATTTTGAATAATTTCGCGCATCAAAATAAATGTGCTGGTTAAATACCAGACCCTACGCGGTGAATCAATGCCAGGAGGGGTAAAACTTTGACCTATGCCACAAAAAAGCACCTAAAAAGGTGCTTTTTTACACGATGCTGACTAGCTGGCATCACTGTTGCAATTCTTTCTCGGTAAAGAGATCGGCAAACAGGGCTGTGCTTAAATAACGCTCACCTGAAGAAGGTAGGATAACCACAATATTCTTATTGGTAAAGGCCTCATCTTCCTGCAGCTTCAGCGCCGCGGCGACGGCGGCCCCGGAAGAGATGCCTGCCAGAATGCCTTCTTCATCCATCAGACGACGCGCGGTGGAGATCGCTTCTTCGTTGGTGATGGCGACAACTTTATCGACCAGCTTCAGATCGAGGTTGCCAGGAATAAAGCCTGCGCCGATACCCTGAATTTTGTGCGGGCCTGGTTTGAGCTCTTCGCCTGCCAGCGCCTGGGCGATAACCGGTGAGTCGGTAGGTTCGACCGCAACGGTGATCAGATCTTTTTTGCCTTTGGTGCCTTTGATGTAGCGGCTCACGCCGGTCAACGTACCACCGGTGCCGACGCCGGAGATAAAGACATCAACCTGACCGTCGGTATCTTCCCAGATTTCCGGACCGGTGGTCTTTTCATGAATTTCCGGGTTGGCCGGGTTGCTAAATTGCTGCAGCAGGAGAAATTTTTCCGGGTCGCTGGCAACGATTTCTTCGGCTTTCTGAATGGCGCCTTTCATGCCTTTCGCGCCTTCTGTCAGCACCAGGTTCGCCCCCAGCGCCTTCAGCAGTTTACGGCGTTCGATGCTCATGGTTTCCGGCATGGTCAGCGTCAGCTTGTAACCACGCGCTGCCGCGACGTAGGCGAGGGCGATGCCGGTATTGCCGCTGGTCGGTTCTACCAGCTCGACGCCCGGTTTCAGCACGCCACGTTTTTCGGCATCCCAAATCATATTGGCACCGATACGGCATTTCACGCTAAAGCTCGGGTTGCGTGATTCAACCTTTGCCAGGATGCGTCCGTTACCGATTCGGTTCAGTCGTACTAACGGCGTGTGGCCGATAGTCAGGGAGTTATCTTCAAAAATCTTACTCATGGCCCGTCCTTAACTGTATGAAATTTGGGAGTACGGCTCCAGCATACCCGCTTAAAGAATATGCGGAAGTAAGGATTTAGCATATCTATATTCGGAAGGGAAATAATGGTGAGCGAGAAGGAATAAGCATCGGCATATGGCCGTTATGCTTCAGGCCGCGGCCTGAAGCATCTTAAGGAGGGGGAGAGGGCGCTATTTCCACATTGCGTGTTTACCGCGGTAGCAATCAACCCACATCGCCGTGGCGCCGCAAATGGCCACCGGCAGAATCACCAGATTCAGCACCGGGATCATGGTAAACAGGCTGGTCAGAGCGCCAAACTGCATATTGGTGACTTTACGCGAACGCAGCGCCTCGCGCATGGTTTTAAACGGCACCTTGTGGTTGTCGAACGGATAGTCGCAGTACTGAATCGCCAGCATCCACGCGCTAAACAGGAACCACAGCACCGGTGCCAGGGTCTGCCCGATACCGGGAATAAAATAGAGTATCAGCAGGACGATCGCGCGCGGCAGATACCAGGCAAACTTCTGCCATTCGCGCTTCATAATACGCGGCACATCTTTCATGATGCCAAATACGCCGACATCCGGAGGCGTAGCGCCGGTCAGCCGGGCTTCCAGCTGCTCTGCCAGCAGGCCGCTAAAGGGGGCGGCAATCCAGTTGGCAAGGGTCGAGAAGAAGTAGCCGAACACTAACAGGATCGACAGGACCACCATTGACCAAAGCAGGTAGTTCAGCCACTGTAACCAGTCGGGGACGTGGCTCATCAAAGATGGGATCCAGCTATCAAGACGGGTAAACAGCCACCAGAAGGCGCCGCCCATCAGGATGATGTTGACGAATAAAGGCAGGAATACGTAACGACGAATTCCCGGCAACCCGATCAGTTTCCAGCCCTGCGAAAAATAGTAGACGCCGCTACGCGGGGTAGATGCGGATGTTGAAACCATGGTCAGGCGATGCTCCTTTTTTTGACATTCAGAGTGAATGCCCGCTTATTTTATCGGGTTGTCAGACAATAACCAGTTAGGAAATGTTCGAAAAAACAGCAAAAAGCACGATTTAGTTCATCTTTATGTAGTGAAAGCGGTAGACGCACTTGCACTCGACGTAATCGGCAAATACTCTTAGTAAGTAAATGTTTGCCGTGGTGGCAAGGTGTTAGAACAACAGAGAATATAATGATGCAGGATTTGCGTCTGATATTAATCATTGTTGGCGCGATCGCCATAATCGCTTTACTGGTACACGGTTTCTGGACCAGCCGTAAAGAACGTTCCTCGATGTTTCGCGATCGCCCAATGAAACGTATGAAGTCTCGCGATGACGAAGAGTCTGAGAGCGATGATTTTGATGACGATGTTGAAGGCGTAGGTGAAGTTCGCGTTCACCGGGTGAACCATGCCCCCAATGGCGTAGAGCAAGAAGCACCGCGTCAGGCGCCGCAGCACCAGTATCAGCCTCCTTACGAACGTCAGGTGCAGCAGCAGCCCGTTCGCCCGGAAGAGTCGGTACGGCAGCCGCCTGTGCAGCCTCAGGTTCAACAACCTCAGGTGCAGCAGCCACCGCAGCATGTTGCGCCGCAGCAGCCTGCGCCACAACAGCAGCCTGTGCCCCCGCAGTATCAGCAGCCGTCGCAGCCACCTCAGCAGCCGGTGGTTCAGCAGCCAGCTCAGGTACAGCCACCGCAGCCCGCTGCCCCACAGCAACCTGCCTCCGCGCAGCAGCAGCCTGCGCCTGAACCGCGGGCCGCTGAACCGCAGCAGCCGGCGCCACCGCCGAAAGAGCGCAAAGAGACGGTCATTGTCATGAATGTCTCCGCGCACCAGGGTACTCAGATCAACGGTGAAGTGCTGATCAACAGCATCCAGCAGGCGGGCTTTAAATTTGGCGATATGAATATTTTCCATCGTCATCTCAGCCCGGACGGTAGCGGCCCGGTTCTGTTTAGCCTGGCGAATATGGTTAAACCGGGTACCTTCAATCCGGACGGCATGGCCGATATGACGACTCCGGGCGTTACTATCTTTATGCAGGTGCCGTCGTTTGGTGATGAGCTGCAGAACTTTAAACTGATGCTGCAATCCGCACAGTACATCGCCGATGAAGTGGGTGGCGTGGTGCTGGACGATCAGCGTCGGATGATGACTCCGCAAAAACTACGCGAATATCAAGATCGTATTCGTGAAGTGAAAGAGGCTAACGCCTGATTTATTCCCCTGGCGTTTCGTCTACCAATCCAGAACCCCCGCCTGCCGGGGGTTTTTTATCATTGATGGTGCGATATGGACCCGATCGAACAAAAACTGACTGAACTGCGAACCACGCTTCGCCATCATGAATATCTGTACCATGTTATGGATACCCCGGAAATTCCCGATGCGGAATACGATCGGTTGATGCGCGAACTGCGCGAGCTGGAAACCCAGCATCCGGAGTTGATAACCCCTGATTCGCCTACCCAACGTGTGGGGGCGGCACCGCTGGCTTCGTTTAGCCAGATCCGCCATGAAGTCCCGATGCTGTCGCTGGACAACGTCTTTGACGAAGAGAGTTTTCTTGCTTTCAATAAGCGCGTACGGGACCGGCTGAAAAGCAGCGACGACCTGACCTACTGCTGCGAGCTGAAGCTGGATGGTCTGGCGGTGAGTATTCTGTATGAAAACGGCGTGCTGGTGCAGGCGGCAACCCGCGGGGACGGCACCACCGGCGAAGATATTACTTCTAATGTCAGAACGATTCGCGCGATCCCGCTGAAGCTGCGCGGCGATAATATTCCTGCTCGCCTGGAGGTGCGCGGCGAAGTGTTCCTGCCGCAGGCCGGGTTTGAAAAAATTAATGAAGAGGCCCGCCGCAGCGGCGGCAAAGTATTTGCTAACCCGCGCAACGCGGCAGCGGGTTCCCTGCGTCAGCTCGATCCGCGGATTACGGCGAAGCGACCACTTACTTTCTTCTGCTATGGCGTTGGCACGCTGGAAGGCGGTGAACTACCGGCCAGCCATTCCGGCCGTCTGCAGCAGTTCAAGGCCTGGGGGCTGCCGGTTAGCGACCGGGTTAAGCTGTGCCATACCCCAGAGGAAGTGCTTACTTACTACCGCCGGGTTGAAGAAGAACGCCCGGATTTGGGGTTTGATATTGATGGCGTGGTGATCAAAGTCGATTCGCTGGCGCTGCAAGAGCAGCTTGGCTTTGTGGCTCGCGCCCCGCGCTGGGCGGTAGCCTTTAAGTTCCCGGCGCAGGAGCAGATGACCTTCGTGCGCGATGTGGAGTTTCAGGTTGGCCGTACCGGGGCAATCACGCCGGTGGCGCGTCTGGAACCGGTACATGTCGCGGGGGTGCTGGTCAGTAACGCCACTTTGCACAATGCCGATGAGATTGCGCGTCTGGGCCTGCGAATCGGCGATAAGGTGGTTATCCGTCGTGCGGGTGACGTTATCCCGCAGGTCGTTAACGTTGTGCTGTCCGAGCGCCCGGAGGAGACGCGGGAGATCGTGTTTCCAACCCACTGCCCGGTATGTCACTCCGATGTCGAGCGGGTAGAAGGCGAAGTGGTGACGCGCTGTACCGGCGGGCTGATTTGCGGGGCGCAGCGTAAAGAGGCGCTCAAACATTTTGTCTCCCGCCGCGCCTTAGATGTCGACGGGATGGGGGATAAAATCATCGACCAGCTGGTGGAGAAAGAGTATGTCCATACCCCGGCAGACCTGTTCCGCTTAAGCGCAGGTATGCTGACCGGCCTCGATCGCATGGGGCCTAAATCAGCGCAAAACGTGGTGAATGCGCTGGAAAAAGCCAGGCACACCACCTTTGCCCGTTTCCTGTACGCCTTAGGTATTCGCGAAGTCGGTGAAGCCACGGCGGCGGGGCTGGCGGCCTATTTCGCCACCCTCGAGGCGCTGGAGCAGGCGTCGATTGAAGAGCTGCAAAAAGTCCCGGATGTGGGCATCGTCGTCGCCACCCATGTCTTTAACTTCTTTGCCGAAGAGAGCAATCGCGATGTTATCGCTCAGCTGCGTGCCGAAGGGGTGAGCTGGCCTGCGCCGGTGGCGGTGAATGCCGAAGAGATCGACAGTCCGTTTGCCGGTAAAACCGTCGTTCTGACCGGTAGTCTCAGCCAGCTTTCACGCGATGACGCGAAGGCGCGTCTGGTGGCGCTGGGAGCGAAAGTCGCTGGCAGCGTATCGAAGAAAACGGACCTGGTGATTGCCGGTGAAGCCGCCGGCTCTAAGCTCGCTAAAGCGCAGGAGCTGGGGATTGCCGTGATCGACGAAGCCGAAATGATGCGTCTGCTGGGAGAATAAGGTGGATAACGCGCAGCTGATTGAGATTGCCAATACCGACATGCCGTTTGGCAAATACAAAGGCCGTCGCCTGATTGACCTGCCGGAAGAGTATTTGCTGTGGTTTGCCCGTAAGGATCAGTTCCCTGCCGGGCATCTTGGCGAGCTGATGGCATTAACCTTGCTGATTAAAACTGAAGGGCTGACCCAGCTGGTTCAGCCCTTGAAACAGCCGCGTTAAGCTTCCGAGGCGCGGGCTTTCTCCTGCGCCTGTACGGCTTCCGCCTGCCGTTTGTAGCGGCGCGCCAGCACGGCGCACACCATCAGCTGAATCTGATGGAATATCATCAGCGGCAGCACCATGATTCCCAGAATCGAGGTTGGAAAGAGGATGTTGGCCATCGGTATACCGTTTGCCAGGCTCTTCTTCGAGCCGCAAAAAACAATCGTAATCTCATCCGCTTTGTTAAAGCCGCATCTACGCGCGACGAACACGTTGATCGCGATGACGATAGCCAGCAGCACCAGGCTGACGACCACGATGAACAGCAGTGAACCCAGGCCTACTTTATGCCAGATGCCGTTAACAACCGCTTCGCTAAATGCGGAGTAGACCACCAGCAGAATCGAGGTCTGGTCGGTTTTTGAGATCCACTTTTTATGTCGGGCAACCCATTCGCCAATCCACGGGCGAGACAGGTGGCCGAGCACAAACGGCAGCAGAAGTTGCAGCATAATCTTACCGACCTGTTCCAGACTGCCGCCCGCGCCGTGCAGATTCATCAGCAGCCCCACCAGCAGCGGCGAAACAAATATTCCCAGCAGGCTGGAGGCCGATGCCGAACAGACCGCCGCCGCGACGTTGCCCCCCGCCAGCGAGGTAAAGGCAATGGCCGACTGAACGGTCGCAGGCAGGATGCACAGATAGATAAACCCGGTATACAGCGCAGGGTCGACATTAATCGGCGCCCACCAGGCAAACAGCACGCCTAAAACCGGGAACACCACAAACGTGCTGCACATGACCCACAGGTGTAAACGCCAGTGGCTGCCGCCGGCGACGATGGCCTCGCGGGAGAGTTTTGCCCCGTGCATAAAAAACAGCAGCGCAATGGCGGCGGTGGTTAAATGCTCAAAGAAGGGGACAAAACCGCCGCGGGCCGGAAAGAAAGAGGCCAGCAGAACGACGGTAACCAGAGTGAGGGTAAAGGGATCAAGAATGCGGAAAAGTTTCATAGATGCTCCTGAAAATCGATGTGGCTATTGTGCTTTTTCTATTTTGAGAAATAAAATTGATTTATTGCATCTATTCATGAATAAAAAAGATGAATTACTCGCTACGTCAGTTAAAAGTTTTCGTCACCGTCGCCAGAGCAAAAAGCTTCAGCCGGGCGGGAGAGATTATCGGTCTCAGCCAGTCGGCGGTCAGCCACAGCGTAAAAGAGCTGGAGCATCAAACCGGCGTACGGTTGCTCGATCGTACCACCCGGGAAGTGCTGCTGACGGAGGCGGGACAGCAGCTGGCCGGCCGGCTTGAACGGCTGCTGGATGAATTAAATAGCACGCTGCGCGACGCCGGGCGGGTCGGGCAGCAGCTGATGGGGAGCGTACGGGTGGCCGCCAGCCAGACCATTTCCGCGCATCTGATTCCCCAGTGTATTGCGCACAGCAATCGACGCTATCCGCAGATCGATTTTGTGCTGCACGATCGCCCCCAGCAGTGGGTGCTGGAAAGTATTCGTCAGGGGGAGGTCGATTTCGGCATCGTTATCGATCCGGGCGTAACGACGGATCTGCAATGTGAAACGGTACTGGCGGAACCTTTTTTACTGCTCTGCCGCCGCGATCACCCTTTTGCGCAAAAGGCATCGGTGGGCTGGCAGGATCTCCAGCATCAGCGCCTGGTATTACAGGATTATGCATCCGGTAGCCGGCCGCTGATTGATGCGGCGCTACAGCAGTTTGCGATTGAAGCCAATATTGTGCAGGAGATTGGCCATCCGGCGACGTTGTTTCCGATGGTGGAATCCGGGATTGGGATTAGCGTTTTACCGGCGCTGGCACTGCCTTTGCCGCAGGGCAGCCAGCTGCAGGTGAAGCGGCTAACCCCGGTGGTGGAGCGTCAGCTGATGCTGGCGCGACGCAAAAACCGTTCGTTATCAACCGCCGCGCAGGCAATTTGGGAACTGGTACGTGAAGAAGGGGATAATCTGACGTCAGCCAGAGCTCAGGATCCGTTGTATCAGCGTTGACAGCCGGAAACCGGACCTGCGCAAGATCGGGCTCGGTATCCGAAAACGACAAAAGCGCCGTAAGGCGCTTTTGTCTAAATTTGGTGGGGCGTGCAGGATGACCCGGCTTCGCCTCGCCCTACGGGCCGTCGCCGCAAGCGGCTCCGTTGTCTCACTACGTTCGACCCGAACCTGTCGCAGGTGCGAATTTATATCCCGCAGATAGCAAAAAAGCGCCTTTAGGGCGCTTTTTTACATTGGTGGGTCGTGCAGGATTCGAACCTGCGACCAATTGATTAAAAGTCAACTGCTCTACCAACTGAGCTAACGACCCGAAGTGGTGGGTGATGACGGGATCGAACCGCCGACCCCCTCCTTGTAAGGGAGGTGCTCTCCCAGCTGAGCTAATCACCCACTTCGGTACTTCACATTTTAACAAGAAATCCAGCTGGCGAGAAAGTGGTGGGTGATGACGGGATCGAACCGCCGACCCCCTCCTTGTAAGGGAGGTGCTCTCCCAGCTGAGCTAATCACCCACTTCTCAATTTCTTGCTACACGGCGGAGACTACCTAAGTAGTGGTGGGTGATGACGGGTTCGAACCGCCGACCCCCTCCTTGTAAGGGAGGTGCTCTCCCAGCTGAGCTAATCACCCCCGCTGTGTGGAGTCGCATTATAGGGAGAGTTGAAAATGAGTCAACGCCTTTTCTAAATAATTTGTTCGTTCGTCGTAAAATTAAACAAAACGATCGCCAAAGCAGTCGTGAAGCATGATTTATAAACAAAAATGGCAAAGCGTAACGTTCAGACCTGAACAACATTGAGGAATCAGCCCACGGTGTTAGAATATTCACCCATAAATACCCACGGACTCTGCCGGTTGTCGGCATCTTTATTAAACGTAAGGCCATTTCATGAAAATCAAAACTCGCTTCGCGCCCAGCCCGACAGGCTATCTGCACGTTGGCGGTGCGCGTACTGCTCTCTATTCCTGGCTTTTTGCTCGTCACAACGGCGGTGAGTTTGTACTGCGTATTGAAGACACCGATCTCGAACGCTCCACCCCGGAAGCAATTGAAGCCATCATGGATGGGATGAACTGGCTGAATCTGGAATGGGACGAAGGTCCGTATTTCCAGACCAAACGTTTTGACCGCTATAACGCGGTTATTGATGAAATGCTGGAAGCAGGCACGGCTTATAAGTGCTATTGCTCTAAAGAACGTCTGGACGCGCTGCGCGAAGAGCAGATGGCTAAGGGCGAAAAACCGCGTTACGACGGACGCTGCCGTCACGGTCACGAACATCACGCCGATAATGCGCCGTGCGTCGTTCGTTTTGCTAACCCGCAGGAAGGTTCGGTCATTTTTGACGACCAGATCCGTGGGCCGATTGAATTTAGTAACCAGGAACTGGACGATCTGATTATTCGCCGTACCGATGGTTCCCCGACCTACAACTTCTGTGTCGTGGTGGACGACTGGGACATGGAGATCACCCATGTGATCCGCGGTGAAGACCATATCAACAATACTCCGCGTCAGATCAACATCCTGAAGGCGCTGAACGCGCCGGTACCGGTGTATGCGCACGTCTCGATGATTAATGGCGATGACGGTAAAAAACTGTCCAAACGCCACGGCGCCGTGAGCGTGATGCAATATCGCGACGATGGCTATCTGCCAGAAGCGCTGCTGAACTACCTGGTGCGTCTGGGCTGGTCCAGCGGCGACCAGGAGATCTTCAGCCGTGAAGAGATGATTAAGCTCTTCTCCCTCGGCGCGGTGAGCAAATCTGCCAGTGCGTTCAATACCGATAAACTGCTGTGGCTGAACCACCACTACATTAACTCGATGGCGCCGGAGTACGTGGCGACCTATCTGCAGTGGCACATTGAGCAGGAAAATATCGATACCCGCAACGGTCCGCAGCTGGCTGAGCTGGTGACGCTGCTGGGCGAACGTTGCAAGACGCTGAAAGAGATGGCGGCAAGCTGCCGTTACTTCTATGAAGAGTTCGACGAGTTTGATGCCGACGCAGCGAAGAAACATCTGCGCCAGGTCGCTCGTCAGCCTCTGGAAGTCGTACGTGACAAACTCGCCGCCATCAGCGACTGGACGGCGGAAAATGTCCACCACGCGATCCAGGCGACGGCGGATGAGCTGGAAGTCGGGATGGGTAAAGTTGGGATGCCGCTGCGCGTTGCGGTCACAGGGGCAGGTCAGTCTCCGGCTCTTGATGTGACGGTGCATGCGATTGGCAAAACCCGTAGCGTAGAACGTATCAACAAAGCGCTGGCATTTATTGCTGAACGCGAAAGTCAGCAGTCCTGATTGCAGGCTTAAAAAAACGGCAGGGTCATCCTGCCGTTTTTTATCGCTTATTTCTGGCTGGCGATGCCCAGCCGGGACAAAAATCCACTGATCCCTTCACGGGCGAGAAGATCCCGCAGGTGCTGCTGTTCTTCCGCCGTCATCAGATGCAGCGTCTCGGCAATTTGCCGCCAGATCGCCCCGGCATCGTTAACAAAATAGTTACCGGACGGTTCCGCCAGCTGCGATTCGGTGAGCAGATGACGCAGCGCCGGGATGTTGGCCAGAAAATCGAGCACCGGCTTATCGATAACGATGAGACGCGCGCGGCCGCCTTTAACGCCGGGAATGGTCTCGGTGCGCCATTTTTGTTCTCTGGCCCAGCGGTTAATGGTTTGTCTGGCAAGACCAAGACACTCCGCCAGCTCGGCCGGGGTCATTTTATCTTTTAATTTCATCATTATGTTACTGGTCACGAATATCCAGACGCTGGAGTAACCCGGTAATGCCTTCGCGCAGCAGTAGCGACATAAGCTGTTTTTGTTCGCCGGGGGTCAGCTCTTTAGTGAGCGTCAGAAGTAAAGGTTCGAGGTCGTTTTCTGCTGCGGAATAAGAAGACGCGGGTTCCGCCACGCGCTGCGCGCTGCGAATAAATTCTTTGACCTGCTCATTAACGTGCACGAGGCGTGCCTTACCGCCTTGCACGCCGGGCCGAGGTGATGTCTGCCATCCCTCTTTACGTACCCATTTATTGATCGTCTGCCGACTGAAGCCGGTAAGGTGCGCGATTTCTTCAGGTGTCATTCGTTCCTTGAGCATCCTATTTCCTGAGTAAACATGTGGGAATTAGTTGTCCATGTTATAGCATCCTTTTACAGGAAAGGGTGACATGTTTAACGTCTCCCTGCGATAAGGCTCGCAATGTCAGCGAGTTGCCTGCTTTTTCAGCGATCAAATAGCGCGGAGGCATTTTGCCGTTGACACCTGACGAAGGAATTCATATTATGCCGCCCGTCAACACGACACGTTTTACGGTTAGGGGCTATAGCTCAGCTGGGAGAGCGCTTGCATGGCATGCAAGAGGTCAGCGGTTCGATCCCGCTTAGCTCCACCAAATCCTGCTCCCATCAGGTTTGGTTCGTAACAACGTTCTGTGGGGCTATAGCTCAGCTGGGAGAGCGCTTGCATGGCATGCAAGAGGTCAGCGGTTCGATCCCGCTTAGCTCCACCAAATTCAGACCCTCGCTTCGGCGGGGGTTTTTTGTTTTCTTCGCTTGCCAATGTAAAGCACTTTCTGTTTAAGTCAGAAACCGTTCCGCGATTAGAATTAAATGTAATTTCAGATTCTTCCTCGAGTTATTTCCTTGCCTGCCATAATTAACCCCCTTAGTATTTCCCCATATAAGATCTTATTTCCGGCGCTGGAGTTTTGATTAACAATAATGATTGGTAAATTTAACATTAATATCAGAAAGACTTTACTGGCGCTGATAGTTTGTTTAATCACTATCCCTTTGGCACGGTATATTTCACCGCAGGCAATTATTGATGGAAATCAAGTTTTCCTCGCCTGGTTGCCATTAAGCATGATGTACGCGGTGATTTTTATTTTTGGGCGAAATGCAGTTGCCCCATTGATTATCGCATTTGCCATTACCAACCACCTGATTCTCTCCCTGACGCCAGTACAGGCCGCGCTCCTGTTATTCTGTCAGTTATTCTCGGTACTGGTATCCTGTGCACTGGTCAGAATGCTGATCGGGGCGCGATGGCGCAACGGGCTCACGGCAAAATATATGGGGACAAGAATTTTCTGGGGCGGTTTTTTTACCCCCGTGTTAATGAAGCTGACGATGTATCTGGTCGGCGTATTTTTCTCATTTCCTCTGGCTATCTCCAGCTACTTCAAGGGGATGTCGGCTGTTTATATCATTATTGATATTCAAAGTCTGATTGGTGCTGCATTAATATTCACTACCTTCTTTTATTATCCAGTACGGATGATTATCAGTCCGCGTTATGCAAAAGTTTTCTGGCGACGTCATTGTCAACCATGGCTCACTGGTGAGCATCGGGTATTTACGCGATATTGGTTTATGGCCCTCGCCGCCATATTACTGGTACTCTGTATGCCTTATGATTCTGATTTTATTGCGGGCTATTTAGTTCCCCTTGTTTTTATTCTGTACTTTATTGGTATTAGCCGTCTGGGACATGTACTCATTCGCATCTCGTGGTCTTTTTCGGCATTTTTGCTCGTTGCCTGTAATCAAAATTTCCTCCATGGCGTACGGACCGAATACTCACTATCATTTGTCCTTTCCGTGCTGATCTCATTTACCATCTGTCTGTTTTATATGGTCGATATGTATGGTCAGAATGAAAGAACCAAACTCCGCTGGCGGGATCGGGCTCAGGAAGATCCTCTCACCGGTTTACCCAATCTCCGGGCGCTGGAGTGCTATTTACGCCGTAACCCCGATGTCACGGTCAGTAGTCTACGGATCGTCAATCTGGACTTCCTTAGTCGTCATTACGGTATGATGATGCGGGTGCATTGCAAACGGCAAATTGCCAGCAAAATACACCCGCTGTTGGGCGCGGACGATAAGCTCTTTCAACTGCCCGGCAGCGAATTATTGCTGGTTTTAGGCGGCCCCGAACCCGCCGCGCGGCTGGGGCATCTCGTCGCCATGCTTAATCACACCCGGTTTAGCTGGCACAACCAGACGCTGGACCTGGAGTTTGGCGCCGCGTGGGAAAGATACCGCGGCGTGGAGGAGGGGCTGCACCCCATGCTGGGCCAACTGAGCTGGCTGTCGGAGCAGGCGGGCGCCGATCGCCAGGTGCTGGCGCTGGATGCGGCGCAGGAACAGGTCTGCGACCAAACCAGCGAGCAGGTCAGGCTCCTGACTCAGGTCAAGCAGGCGCTTAAGGAACGTGGTCTGGTGCTGTATGCCCAGCCGATACAAAACCCGGCGGGGGAGGGGTATTACGAAATCCTGACCCGTATGCGCTGCGATGGCTCAATCATGACCCCGGACCAGTTTATTCCGCTGATTGCGCAGTTCAATCTGAGCCAGCGTTTCGATATGCTGGTTCTGGAGACGCTATTCAGCACACTCCATCAGCATCCCGGGCAGCACTTCGCGGTGAATTTACTGCCTTATACCCTGATGCAAAAAGATAGCGCCGCGCAGATTATCGCCCTGTTTAAACGCTATCAGCTTTCTCCGGCAGCGATAACGGTCGAAATTACCGAAGAGCAGGCGTTCAGCGATGTCGGCGACAGTATGCATAACATTCATCAGCTGCGGGATTTTGGCTGCGCTATCGCCATTGATGATTTTGGTACCGGTTATGCGAACTACGAGCGGCTGAAGCACCTGCAGGCTGATATCGTCAAGATTGACGGCTGCTTTGTGCGTGACCTCGGGCGCGAGCCGCTGGATGCGATCATGATTAAATCGATAATTGAGATGGCGAAGGTGAAAAACCTGAAGGTGGTGGCGGAGTATGTCGAGACACAAGCGCAGCGAGAGCTACTTCTGGCATTAGGTGTCGACTATTTACAGGGATACTTAATTGGCAAACCGCGGCCGCTTAGCGAACTCCGGGCGTAAAAAAACCGGGTCAAGCCCGGCTTTTTTACAACATGGGAGGCTTACAGTACCAGTGCGGCGATAGACGCAGAAAGCACGCTCACCAGCGTTGAACCGTAAACCAGCTTCAGACCAAAGCGGGAAACCACGTTACCCTGTTCTTCGTTCAGGCCCTTAATCGCCCCGGCAATAATCCCGATGGAGGAGAAGTTGGCGAAGGAGACCAGGAAGATAGAGATGATGCCTTCAGCGCGCGGAGAGAGCGTGCTGGCAATTTTCTGCAGATCCATCATCGCCACGAATTCGTTAGACACCAGTTTGGTGGCCATGATACTGCCCACCTGCAGCGCTTCACCTGCCGGAACCCCCATCACCCAGGCAACCGGGTAGAAGATGTAGCCAAGGATGCCCTGGAAGGAGATGCTATGGCCGAACCAGCCGGTGACGGTGGCGAACAGGGCGTTCAGCGCGGAAATCAACGCGATGAAACCGATCAGCATGGCCGCAACGATAATCGCCACTTTAAAGCCTGCCAGAATGTATTCACCCAGCATTTCAAAGAAGCTCTGACCTTCGTGCAGGTTGGACATCTGCAGATTTTCTTCGCTCTCATTCACGCGATACGGGTTAATCAGCGACAGCACGATAAAGGTGCTGAACATGTTAAGAACCAGCGCGGCAACGACATATTTTGGCTGCAGCATGGTCATGTACGCGCCCACGATTGACATGGAGACGGTCGACATAGCGGTCGCCGCCATGGTGTACATGCGGTTGCGCGACATTTTGCCCAGAATATCTTTATAGGCGATAAAGTTTTCCGACTGGCCGAGAATCAGCGAGCTGACGGCGTTGAAGGATTCCAGTTTGCCCATGCCGTTCACTTTTGACAGCACGGTACCAATCGCGCGAATGACGATGGGCAGGATACGGATATGCTGCAAAATCCCGATCAGCGCAGAGATGAAGACGATAGGACACAGCACCTTCAGGAAGAAGAAGGCTAGGCCTTTGTCATTCATATTGCCGAAGACGAAGTTTGTCCCTTCGTTGGCAAAACCGAGCAGTTTTTCGAACATCTCGGAGAAGCCTTTCACAAAGCCCAGGCCGATATCGGAGTTCAGGAAGAACCACGCCAGTAATACTTCAATGACAAGTAATTGAATAACATAACGAATGCGAATTTGCTTACGGTTATGGCTGACCAGAAGGGCCAGTATAGCCACCACTACGATCGCGAGGATAAAATGCAAGACGCGGTCCATATTTGCTCCAAATATGAGGCAGGTTAAATTTCTTTGCACATTCTATGTAACAAGAACAAAGAAAACGAGATCAAATCCACACTATTACAAGGAACTGTGACCAATCACCAAAATAGTGATCGAACATACATTTTTGTTATGTTGCGTAAAGGTTTTAAAAGTTGCTGAGTTTGTACTAATCTGTGACCAGGCGAGATGCAATTTCATCAATGCCACTTTTTCGTTGTTAGCCGCTGGTGTTCCCTCCTATCACAGCAATAATGATCATCTTTCTCAATGAACTTGATAATCATTCGCATTTTGATAGCATGAAACATAGCAAAGGCTATATTTCAGAGGCAGAAAATGACAAGCAGTCGCGTTGAGAATAGCAGCGGTCGCGCAGCGCGCAAGATGAAGCTCGCATTGATGGGGCCTGCCTTCATTGCTGCCATTGGTTATATCGATCCGGGCAACTTTGCCACCAATATCCAGGCCGGGGCCAGCTTTGGCTACCAGCTGCTATGGGTAGTCGTGTGGGCAAACCTGATGGCGATGCTGATTCAGGTGCTATCTGCGAAGCTTGGGATCGCCACGGGTAAAAATCTCGCGGAGCAGATCCGCGATCACTACCCGCGCCCGGTGGTGTGGTTCTACTGGGTCCAGGCGGAAATTATCGCCATGGCGACCGACCTTGCTGAGTTTATTGGCGCCGCCATTGGCTTTAAGCTGATCCTTGGCGTCTCTTTACTGCAGGGGGCCGTATTGACGGGGGTTGCCACTTTCCTGATTTTGATGCTTCAGCGCCGCGGGCAAAAGCCGCTGGAGAAAGTGATTGGCGGACTGCTGCTGTTCGTCGCAGTCGCCTATATCGTTGAGCTTATTTTCTCGCAACCGGCGCTGGCGCCGCTGGCAAAAGGGATGATCGTCCCGAGTCTGCCGAACGGCGAAGCGGTGTTTCTTGCCGCCGGGGTGCTGGGCGCAACCATCATGCCGCACGTTATCTATTTACACTCTTCGTTAACCCAGAATCTGCATGGCGGTACGCGTAAAGAGCGTTATCACGCGACCCGCTGGGACGTCGCGATTGCCATGACCATCGCCGGCTTCGTTAACCTCGCCATGATGGCGACCGCTGCCGCCGCCTTTCACTTTAACGGCCACACGGGCATTGCCGATCTGGATCAAGCGTATTTGACCCTGGAACCGCTGTTAAGTCATGCGGCGGCGACGATATTTGGTCTGAGCCTGGTGGCCGCCGGTCTGTCGTCAACGGTGGTGGGGACGCTGGCCGGCCAGGTGGTTATGCAGGGTTTTATCCGCTTCCATATTCCGCTGTGGTTTCGTCGTCTGGTTACCATGCTGCCGTCGTTTATCGTTATTATGATGGGGCTGGAGCCGACCCGTATTTTGGTGATGAGTCAGGTATTGTTGAGCTTTGGTATCGCCCTGGCGCTGGTACCGCTGTTGATTTTCACCAGTAATTCCCAACTGATGGGCGAACTGGTGAATACGCCGTGGATTAGACGTACGGGGTGGGGGATTGTGGCGATTGTGGTGCTGCTCAACGGCTGGCTACTGGTCGGTACGGTGTCGGGACTGTAATTCGTTCGGCCAATCAAGCGGGGAGCCCTGGGGCTCCCCGAAGTGATTAGTGATGACCATGACCGTGGCCACCCGGCCCACGCCCCCAGCCGCCGCGATGGTCGCGACGATCGTTCCAGCCCTCGCGATAACCGCGTTCGTAAGCCTTCCGTTTATCCCAACCGTGATGACGCCTGTTATCATAATGACGCCAGCGGTTGTCACGCCATTCATAGTGACGACGCCAGTAATCACGGTCGCGCCAGCCGCCACCGTCCCAGTAATTACCGTAATTATCACGATCGCCTATTTGTAATTTTACAGATGGCAGCAGGGTGATCTCTCCGGCATTAGCGGCCCATGGCGCTGAAGCCAAAAGCACTGCTGCCAGAATCAGTGACCTGAACATACTCTTCTCCTTCACGATCGGGGCCTGAGAACCTGATGAATAGGCTCTCATTGGACCTGTAACGTGATATTACGGGGCGGTAAAGCCCCGCAGCATTGGATGAACTCCTAAATCGCGGATAAGAGCACTTTTTGCTAAAGGAAATCTTCGTTTACGCCGCAAGGATGGCGTCAATCGCCATGCGCTCTTCAGCGCTGAAATGCCGGTTGCTCAACATGCCGACGGCATCGTCAAGCTGTGCCGTTTTGCTGGCGCCAATCAGTACCGAGGTTACTTTCTCATCCCGAAGCACCCAGGCGAGCGCCATCTGCGAGAGCTTCTGCCCGCGGGCCTGCGCCAGCGCGTCCAGCTGGCGCACTTTTGCCAGCTTCGCTTCGGTTAACTGATCGGCCTGCAGGAAGCGGCTGCCGCTGGCAATGCGGGAATCCGCAGGAATACCGTGCAGATAGCGGTCGGTCAACTGGCCGCCGGACAGCGGTGAAAACGCAATGCTTCCTACCCCTTCCGCCTGCAGAAAATCGAGTAACCCCTCCTCAACCCACCGTTCGAGCATCGAGTATTTAGGTTGATGGATAAGGCACGGCGTACCGAGATCATTGAGAATGCTCACCGCCTCAGCGGCCTGCGCCAGCGGATAGTTGGAAAGCCCGACGTACAGCGCTTTACCCTGACGTACGATATGGTCCAGCGCGCGCATGGTTTCCCGCAGCGGGGTTTGCGGATCGGGGCGGTGATGATAGAAGATATCCACGTATTCCAGCCCCATACGCTTCAGGCTTTGGTCGAGGCTGGCCACCAGATATTTGCGCGACCCCCAGTCACCGTAAGGCCCGTCCCACATGGTGTAACCGGCCTTAGTGGAGATGAGCAGCTCGTCGCGCCAGGGCAAAAAATCTTCCCGCAGAATACGGCCGAAATTGCTCTCCGCCGACCCGGGAGGCGGCCCGTAGTTGTTGGCTAAATCAAAATGAGTGATGCCTAGATCAAACGCGTGCCGCAGCAGCTGGCGGCTGGTTTCCACCCGCGTTTCGTCGCCAAAGTTGTGCCATAGGCCGAGTGAAATTGCCGGTAGCTTTAAGCCGCTCCGCCCGCAACGACGATATTCCATGGTTTGATATCGCGCCGCATTTGCCTGGTAAACCATACTTCCTCCGCAGATAGGACCGGTTGTGTATACGTTTACACTAAAGAATGTTCAGCGCGGAGTACACTCCCCAAATGCGTAAATTTTGCTTTCCACCCCGATTATTGTTCGCAATCTGGACAGTTTGATCGCTTATTCAATACTCAGATTACCTGCACGGGAGGAGGAGTATGGATATGCAACCGACTTATACCATTGGCGATTATCTGCTGGATCGTCTCGTAGATTGCGGCATAGACCGCTTGTTTGGCGTACCTGGCGATTACAATTTACAGTTCCTCGACCGCGTCATCGCCCATGATGCGTTGGGATGGGTTGGCTGTGCGAATGAGCTCAATGCCGCCTACGCCGCCGATGGCTATGCGCGTATTAAAGGGGCCGGCGCGCTGCTGACGACCTATGGCGTGGGCGAGCTGAGCGCGCTTAACGGCGTGGCCGGCAGTTATGCGGAACATATTCCGGTTCTGCACATCGTCGGCGCCCCCTGCTCCGGGTCGCAGCAGCGCGGAGAGCTGTTGCACCATACTCTGGGAGATGGCGACTTCACCCATTTCTCGCGCATGAGCGAACAGATCACCTGCACCCACGCCACGCTGACGGCGGGGAATGCCTGCCATGAGATCGACCGCGTGCTGAGCGACATGTTAACCCATCATCGCCCCGGCTATTTGATGCTGCCGGCCGACGTGGCAAAAGCGAAAGCGACGCCGCCTGCCCGGCGCCTGGCGATCGAGGGGCCGCCGGCGGATGAGAATCAGCTGGCCAGCTTTCGTGAATATGCCGGGCAGATGCTACGCAGCAGCCGGCGGGTCTCGCTGCTGGCGGATTTCCTTGCGCAGCGCTATGGCCTGCAGGATACGCTGCGGGCGTGGGTGGCGAAAACGCCGATCGCTTACGCCACGATGCTGATGGGCAAAGGGCTGTTCGATGAGCAACAGCGTGGTTTTGTCGGCACCTACAGCGGAATCGCCAGCGCTCCGCAAACCCGGGAAGCCATCGAAAATGCCGATACTATCATCTGCGTAGGCACCCGCTTTACCGATACCATTACCGCCGGGTTCACCCAACACCTCCCCCTTGAACAGACCATTGAAATTCAGCCGTTTGCCGTCAGAGTCGGCGAGCACTGGTTCAGCCGTATCCCGATGGATCAGGCGCTGGGGGTGTTGATGACGTTGTCCGCCGGCCTGGCCGCGGAGTGGAGGTTGCCGTCGTGCTCCGCGCCGGAGGCGGGAGGGGCCGCCGGGGGCAGTCTGACGCAGCGTAATTTCTGGAGCACGGTACAGGAGCAGCTGCGTCCTGGGGATATTATTCTCGCCGACCAGGGGACGGCGGCCTTCGGGGTTGCCGCGCTGAAGCTGCCGTCCGACGCGACGCTGCTGGTGCAGCCGCTGTGGGGATCGATAGGCTTTACCCTTCCGGCAGCCTACGGCGCGCAAACCGCGGCGCCGGGCCGGCGGGTGGTATTGATCGTCGGCGATGGGGCCGCTCAGCTGACGATCCAGGAGATGGGCTCAATGTTGCGCGATAAACAGAACCCGCTGATTTTGCTGCTCAATAACGAAGGATACACGGTCGAGCGTGCCATCCACGGACCGGAGCAGCGCTATAACGATATCGCGCTGTGGGACTGGAACCGGCTGCCGGGGGCTTTCGCCCCGGGAGTACCGTCCCGCTGCTGGCGCGTGACGAACACGGAGGAGCTTGAAGAGGCGATGGCCGACAGCGTCGGCTCAGACAAGCTGACGCTGGTGGAGGTCATGCTGCCCAAAATGGATATCCCGGATTTCCTGCGAGCGGTCACCGAGGCGCTGGAGGAGCGAAACAGCCGCGTCTAATCGTTGCGATGTCGGGCGATCATCAACGGCTTCCCGGCCAACAGCAGCCAGGCCGGGAGCATCACGATGCACAGCAGCGGCAGCAGGGTCGTATCCGGCACCACGACCGCCGCCATAAACAGGCTCAGCCAGCCATCGCGGGTGACCACCAGAGTCATGCCGAGGATGGCGCAGGAGACCGTGATGGCGGCCGGAACCGCGTCCACGTGCGCGTGCAGCATTAAACCGAGCGCCACGCCGACGAACACCGCGGGGAAAATGCGCCCGCCGCGAAAACCGCTGGCGGCGGCCAGCACCAGCGCCGCCAGCTTCACCAGCGCAATCAGCAAAAAGTCGCCGGCGGTCAGGGTCTGGCTAAAGGCGATCTGCTGCATTTCATCCAGCCCTTTGAACAGCGTGATATGCCCGCCAATTGCGCCAAGAATACCCAGCAGCAACCCGCCGACGCCCAGCGTCAGGACGGGGTTTTTCAGGCGATGCATCAGCGCGTGCAGCCGCGGTAGACACCAGACGGTAACCATTCCCACGGCAATCGCGATAAGCGTGACGATAGCGCCGCTAAAGATGTCCACGAGGTGCATTTGCGGATACTGCGGGATCGGCAGCGAGAAGCCGGGATGGAAAAACAGATCGGTGGTCAGCGCGCCGGCCGCTGCCGCCAGCAGCGGGGCGAACAACCGATCCCACAGCGGCACCTCATTGCTGCTGTTGAGGGTTTGCGAAAAAATGAGCGCCGCGGCCACCGGCGTACCGAACAGCGCGCCGATGGTGCCGGCGGCGGCAAGGATCGTCCAGTCCAGCGAGCTGACCCGGGGAAACAGGCGTGAACCCAGCGCCACCGCAAGGGCAATATTGACCACCATGATCGGGTGTTCCGGTCCAAGGCTGACGCCGCCGGCGAGACCTAAAATCAATGCCGCAAGCAGGCCGGGCAGCGCGTTGGTGCTGATGGGGGCGCTGATTAACGACTCGCTAGCCGGATCCGGGCCGGCATGCCCGGGGCTAAAACGCACGATCAGTCCGACGGCGATACCGGTCATCGTCAGGAGGGCAATGGTCCACAGTTGACCGCTGCCCTCGATACCTAAGCTTAGCGGCACGACGGACCACAGGAGATTTTGCAATACCGCTGCAATCTTCATCGTCACAATCAATACAAGGCTGGAAGCGATACCAATAATCAGTGCGGGTATCGATAACAACAGCATCGTTCTGGCGCGCGGATGCAGCATGAAAAATTTCCTTTTGATGGTTACGCGGCACGCGTTTGCTTCGACGCTCTCCGCGCACGGAGACAAGCGCGTGCTGAAACGAGAAAGTGGCGGCTATGCCTGACGATCTCGCGCGGCGTCGATAATCATTTTTCACAGATTACAACCTAAATGTGACATAGATCGCTAAACTGTGGGCGCTTGTGCGTTGGTCGTTGTTGTTAAGGCATCATGAATTTACAGTGTGCCAAAGAATCATTTTGACTTTAGTGGAGCCGTAACGGAATGACAAAATTTGCTTTAGTAGGAGACGTCGGCGGAACCAATGCCCGACTGGCATTATGTGATATGGCAAGCGGGGAGATTTCGCGGGCAAGAACCTATTCCGGGCTCGATTATCCCAGTCTTGAAGCCGTTGTTCGCGTCTATTTGCAAGAGCAGAACGTCGAGGTTGAAGACGGCTGCATCGCGATTGCCTGTCCGATTACCGGTGACCGGGTGACGATGACGAACCATACCTGGGCCTTTTCCATCGCTGAAATGCAAAAGAACCTCGGGTTCTCCCATCTGGAAATCATCAACGATTTTACCGCGGTATCGATGGCGATCCCGATGCTGAAAGCTGAACATCTGATTCAGTTTGGCGGTACGGCGCCGGTGGAGGGGAAACCTATCGCCGTCTACGGCGCGGGAACCGGTCTCGGCGTCGCACATCTGGTGCACGTCGATAAACGCTGGGTAAGCCTGCCGGGCGAGGGCGGCCACGTTGACTTCGCGCCAAACAGCGAAGAAGAGGGCCTTATCCTCGAAGAGCTGCGCGCCGAACTGGGCCACGTCTCTGCCGAACGCGTATTGTCCGGCCCGGGTCTGGTGAATCTTTATCGGGCGATTGTGAAATCTGACGGCCGTCTGCCGGAAAATCTCCAGCCGAAAGATGTGACCGAACGCGCGCTGGCGGATAGCTGTATCGACTGTCGTCGCGCGCTGTCGCTGTTCTGCGTGATTATGGGGCGCTTTGGCGGCAACCTGGCGTTGACGTTGGCCACCTTCGGCGGCGTGTATATTGCGGGCGGCATTGTACCGCGCTTCCTGGAGTTCTTTAAATCCTCCGGCTTCCGCGGCGGTTTTGAAGACAAAGGGCGATTTAAAGCCTTCGTTCAGGATATCCCGGTATACCTGATCGTCCACGACAACCCGGGGCTGTTGGGGGCCGGGGCGCATCTGCGTCAGACCCTGGGTCAGATTCTCTGAGACTCAGCCAGCCAGCCCGTACCGGCGTTGCCACGCCCGGGCGGGCTGCCATCCTGCTCCTTTCCCCGCTACAAATGCATTAACTGGCGAAACTCTTTGACCTTGCTGCGGCTGACCGGGACCTGAAATTCCAGATCGCGTAAGCGCAGGATATAGGTGTTGTTGAACCACGGTTCAATTTCGCGGATTTTATTCAGATTGACGCAGTAGGAACGGTGGCAGCGGAAGAAGTGCGCGGTTGGCAGCTTGCCGCAAAACTCCGTAATGTTCATCGGCATTACGAACGATTCCCGGCGGGTATAGACGAAGGTCATTTTTTCGTGCGCCTCCGCGTAGTAAATATCGTGAATGCTGGTGACGATAATCCGCTCATCTTTAATCAGATTGATGGTGTCATTTTCGCGCTGCGGGTTGGCGACGACGCCGGCATGGCTCTCTATCTGCTGCTGTTGCTGCCAGGCGCTGGCCAGCTTTTGCAGCATATTCACGATCCGCGACTCCTGATACGGCTTGAGAATGTAGTCGAACGCCTCCAGTTCAAAGGCTTCCACCGCATGCTCTTTCCAGGCGGTGATAAACACAATAAACGGTTTATGCGCGAACTGACTGATGTTCTGCGCCAGCAGGACGCCGTCGAGCGAGGGGATATTGATGTCGAGAAAAATGGCATCGACCTTGTTGTGCTGCAGAAATTTCAGCACGTCCAGCCCGTCGTCAAAGGTGCCGACAATCTCCATCTGGCTGTGGGTGTTAATCAACCAGGTGAGCTCCTGTTGCGCCAGGAACTCATCTTCAACAATGATGACTTTCATTTTTTCTCCGCTCATGGCAACAGAGACACCGGCGTGGTCTGGGATACGAGCTTGTTTGGCACGTAGAAGGCAATTTCCGTCCCGGGGGTCATGCGGCGGATATGCAGCCCTTCGCCATACAGCAGTTTGACCCGATGATGGACGTTGAGCAGGCCGATTTTATTGCCCGGCATTTCATCGGCTTCCACCCGCGCGACCACCGCAGGATCGATCCCATTGCCGGTATCGCGAACGCTAATCCGTACCCGATTGCCGCACTCATTGATGCCGATGGTCACCACGCCTTTCCCCTTGCAGGGCTGGATGCCGTGGACGATGGCATTTTCCACCAGCGGCTGGATCAGCAGGCTGGGTATCACGCAGCTGACTTCATCATCAATATCGTAGATAACGGTCAGCTTATCGCCGAAGCGCGCCTGCTCGATGGCAATATAATCCTTAATCTGGTACAGCTCCCTTTTGATATCAATCTGCTCGTCATCTTTTAATTCAATGTTATAGCGCAGATAACGCGATAAATTAAAAATGAGCTGACGGGCGGTGTCCGGGTTCATACGAATTGAGGATGAAATCGCATTAAGCGCGTTAAACAGAAAATGGGGGTTGATTTTACTTTGCAAGGCGCGCAGTTCCGCCTTGTTAGCCATTTCCCGCAGCTGTTCCGCCCGCGACACCTCCAGCTGAGTGGAGATGATTTGCGACAGTCCAACCGCCATCTCCTGCAGGGATGAGGTGATGCGGTGGGCGTGACAGTAGTAAATTTTCAGCGTGCCGGTGACGACGCCTTTCTCGCGCAGCGGGATCACCAGCATCGAGTGTATTTCCGGGGTTCTGTAAGCCTCATCATTATTTTTAATGATGATTTTCCCGCTTTCTATCGCCAGGCGGGTGGTGGGGCTGATGCTGTTGTCATGGTCGTGATAGTTGCTTTCGCCAAAGCCGACATAGGCCAGTACCCGGTCGGTGGTGGTAATGGCCACCGCATCGGCGTTGATATCCCGGCGGATGATGTCGCAAACCTGGCGCAGGGATTCACTATTTACGTGGCGGAACAGCGGTAGCGTTTTATTGGCGATATCCAGCGCCAGTTTTGCCTGGCGCGCGGCGCTGGCCTCTTTTTCCCCCTCGACGCTCTGCACCAGCAGGACGATAAACCCGATACAGATGCTGCCAAGGATCATCGGAATACCGATTTTGGAGACAATATCCACGCCCAGCGACCACGAAGGCGCCCACAGGATCACGAGGATCATGGTCAGCGTTTCGCAAACCATACCGGCGAGGATCCCGACTTTCCAGCGCTGGGCTTTCGGGACTTTGCGGTTAATCAACCCGGACAAGAGCCCGGCGACGATGCTGGTGATAAAGCAGGGCACGGCGGTCACGCCGTCGATATCGATAAGATAACGGTGCACGCCGGCAATGACGCCAACGATGGCCCCGACCCACGGGCCAAACAGGATCCCGCCGGACATCACCGCAATAATACGGACGTTGACCAGCGAACCTTCAACCGGTACGCCGGACCAGGTGCTGAACAGGGCAAACATCGAAAAGATGGCGGTGACGGCCAGCAGCTCTTTCGGCGTGTGCGCCGATTTATGCAGGAGTTCGCGGAACAGGCGCAGGCGGATCAGGAAAAAAAGGCAAATCAACATGAGCGCCGCGCGGTCAAAAACCGCCAGCAGCATAGTGAATATTTCGTGCATGGGTGCGCCGTGTCTGTCGCGGGAAAGCGCTATGATAAAAAACCTGGCGGCAGAAGGCCAGCCGAAGCGATAAACAGGGAACAGCCACACTAAAAAAAGGGGATTTTCGGCGCGGTAAGAGCAGCCGCGATGCTCTTCGGCAACATGATAACATCAGGTAAACCAATAGATATTAATAGGTTGCATTCAATTTTCGCCGCCGCTAAATCAGGGACCTTTGTTACCGTATTTAATGGAACCGATGCCCGTTTTTTTCGCCAGAGATTATTTTTTTCTTCCCCTCTCGACAGCATCAATTTTTTCGGGTTATTTTCTCAACATGTCGCAAAGGCGACAGCGTCGCTCGGACGGTCCGGGCGCTCACGTTAATCCGAGGAATCTATGACTGAATCCAGTCCTGAACGCCGCTTCACGCGTATCGATCGTCTTCCCCCGTACGTTTTTAACATTACCGCTGAACTGAAAATGGCTGCGCGTCGGCGCGGCGAAGATATTATCGATTTCAGCATGGGTAACCCCGACGGCGCGACCCCGCCGCATATCGTGGAAAAATTATGTACCGTTGCCCAGCGGCCGGATACGCACGGCTACTCCACATCCCGCGGCATTCCTCGTCTGCGCCGCGCGATTTCGCGCTGGTATCAGGATCGCTATAACGTCGACATCGATCCGGAATCGGAAGCGATCGTCACCATCGGCTCGAAAGAGGGGCTGGCGCATCTGATGCTGGCGACGCTGGATCATGGCGACACGGTGCTGGTGCCGAATCCCAGCTACCCGATTCATATTTACGGCGCGGTGATTGCCGGCGCCCAGGTACGTTCGGTACCGCTGGTCGAAGGCGTTGATTTTTTCAACGAGCTGGAGCGTGCGATTCGCGAAAGCTACCCGAAACCCAAAATGATGATCCTCGGTTTCCCTTCCAACCCGACCGCGCAGTGCGTCGAACTGGAATTCTTTGAGAAAGTGGTCGCCCTGGCGAAGCGTTACGATGTGCTGGTGGTCCACGATCTGGCCTATGCCGACATCGTCTATGATGGCTGGAAAGCGCCGTCGATCATGGAAGTCCCCGGCGCGCGCGATGTGGCGGTAGAATTTTTTACGCTGTCCAAGAGCTATAACATGGCCGGCTGGCGTATTGGCTTTATGGTCGGCAATAAAACGCTGGTCAACGCGCTGGCGCGGATTAAAAGCTATCACGATTACGGGACTTTCACACCGTTGCAGGTTGCGGCTATCGCTGCGCTGGAAGGCGATCAGCAGTGCGTACGCGATATCGCTGAGCAGTATAAGCGCCGCCGCGATGTGCTGGTTAAAGGGCTACACGAAGCGGGCTGGATGGTGGAGTGTCCGAAAGCGTCCATGTACGTGTGGGCGAAAATTCCTGAACAATATGCGGCGCTGGGCTCGCTGGAGTTTGCGAAAAAGCTGCTGCAGGATGCGAAGGTCTGCGTTTCGCCAGGTATCGGCTTCGGCGATTATGGCGACACTCACGTGCGCTTTGCCTTAATCGAAAACCGCGATCGTATCCGGCAGGCCATTCGCGGGATCAAGTCGATGTTCCGTGCTGACGGACTGCTTCCCCCCTCTGCCAGGTCTGCTGGCGAAAGCCAGGAATAAAAAAAGGGAGCCGCTGGCTCCCTTTTCTTTGACGCTGGTATGGTTTAGATCATCAGGGCAAAAGTACCGGCCCATACGATGACCATAAAAGATACGCCCATAATAAAGTATTTCACGACTCATCACTCCGCGTTCTCGGCGAAACGCCTAAATGAATTTAATCTTCATTATTGTTGACTCTGATCTGTCGCAGTAAAAACCAGAACATTCTGGCGGCTGCGGCAGCTCGAAATTCTGTGCGCTAACTGCTCCAGATGGCGCTAATGTACGCCTAAAAAATGAGGGAAACAAGAGGCGTTTTTTTATTAATTTTTAGTTACTTACGAGTGTCGTGATTCGGCGACACATTAATTTCATTCGGTAATAAAATCCATTCCGGCGACGGCTGCCAGCGCCGAGCAACTGCTGAGATATAGCTGTTTGATTTTGGGATTTTTTCTCTTGCGAGCGGGCGGGTCTGCGACGCGGAAACGGACTTCCGGCGCCGCCAGGAAACGTTTAATCGACAGTCGGCTGCGCTTTTCGCCATTCCCGCGGATAGTGGGCGGGAACGAAACGCAGGGTCATCCCCATCAGTACGACGACGCAGAGGGCGTGAAACGCCCAGTCCAGCAAATAACCGCCGCTCAGGCTGCGTAGCAGGCCCGACAGCCACGGAGAGGCGCCGGCCACGATAAAGCCAATGCCCTGCATAAAGGCCACCAGTCGGCCTGCCACCGCGGGCTGCGGCGAGTGGTCGAGCGCCAGCACCAGGCAGAGGGGAAATGCGCCGCCTAAACCAATACCGCAGCCCACCGCCCAGAGCAGCGGCGCCTGCAGCGGCAGCCAGAGAAAGCCGCAGAAACCAATGAGCTGCAGCAGTAACGTCAGCATCAGCAGCTGGCGCCGATCGTCATGCCGGGCGAGCATCGGTATCAGCAGCGCGCCTGCCGTCTGGCCGACGGTCATCATTGCCAGCAGGGTACCGCTAAACTGGGCGCTATAGCCCAACTGCATGTAATAAGGCGGCAGCCAGGCGATTAAACTGGCGTAGCCGCCGTTAATCAGGCCAAAGTAGAGTCCGAGCGTCCAGGCGCGGCGGCGGCGAAAGAGCGGAAGCGGTATTGCGGCTGCGGCCGGCGGCGTCCTGCCAGACCGTGTGCGGTTGACGAGCCACCAGCCGAAGAGGGCGGCGACCGCGGGCAGTGTCCACCAGGCAAGCGCCTGATGCCAGACGGCGCTGCGTTGCGCCAGCCATGGCGTTAATGCCGCCCCCAGACCGCCGCCACCCATCAGTGCGGCAGACCACAGCCCCATCACCTGAGGCGTCCGCTGATAAAACTGGCGTTTAATGAGTGCCGGGATCGTCGCCTGAATAATACCTATACCGACGCCGCCGAGCAGGGCGCTACTGAGCAGCAGCCCGCTGCGTGGGGCTAATTCGCGCAGCAGGGCGCCTGCGGCAATCAACAACAGGCTCAGCGCGATTCCGCGGCCTGCGCTGATATGGCGGTCAAGCCACGGACTCGCCAGCGCCAGCGCGCCCATGGCGATGACCGGGATCGCGGTGAGCAACGAAACGAGGGTAAAGCCCATCCCGCTTGCCTGCTGTAGCTGGGGAAGCAGCGGGCCGATGGAGGTCAGCAGCGGGCGCATATTGAGGCCAATCAGCACCAGTACGAGGAGCATCAGAGGGTTGCGCGGGGTCGGGCTCATTTCTGCTTATCCACCCAGGGTTGATAAAGCGCAGGCCTGTCGGGCTGCGGGCAGTAGAGTACGGTGAACGGCTGTTTTATCCGCGCAATGGCGTGCTGCAGGTCGTTATCGTGGACGGACATACGGACTCCTGAATATCGATGCGGGTTCGGGGGTGGCAAGGCAGCATTGCCTTTGCATATGCGGATAGGGTACGTAGCTTATTCCATAAGGGAAAAGAATTATTTATGATTAACTCTATTTGTTTTACTTATAGGTAATCCGATGCTGCTACGTCATCTCACCTGTTTTCTGGCCGTTGCCGAACATCGCGGCTTTACCCGGGCCGCGACGGCGCTGCATGTCTCACAGCCGGCATTATCACAACAGATTCGCCAGCTTGAAGAGACCCTGGGCGTTCAGCTTTTTGACCGAAGCGGGCGCACTACCCGCCTGACGGATGCTGGTGAGGTCTGGCTGATCTATGCCCGCCGGGTGCTGCGGGATTTGGCTGAAGGTCGGCGGGCGCTTCATGACGTTGATGACTTACAGCGAGGCACGCTGCGGGTTGCAATGACGCCGACGTTTACCTCCTATTTTATGGGACCGCTGGTGGCTTCCTTCTATCAGCGCTATCCCAACATTACGTTGAGCATGCGTGAAATGACCCAGGACCAGATGGAAGCACTGTTACTCAACGACGAGCTGGATCTCGGGATTGCCTTTGACGACAGCGGCTCGCGGGATATCGAGACCTTGCCTTTACTGACCGAAACCCTGGCGCTGGTGGTGGGCCGTCACCATCCGTTAGCGACGCAGCGCCGGATAACGCTGGAGGTTCTCAATCAGACCCCGCTGATCTTATTGAGCGCGGAGTTTGCCACCCGCGATCAAATCGATCGCAACTGTCGGCGGCATGATATTCAGCCGAAGGTACAGATGGAAGCCAACTCCATCAGCGCGATACTGACCGTTATTCAAAGTACGATGCTCTCGACGCTGTTACCGGCCGCTATCGTGCGCGAGCGTGACGATCTGGTGGCGGTGGAGCTTATGCCGTCGCTGCTGGAGAGAACCGCCTGTCTGTTACAGCATAAGGATGCCTGGCAAAGCGTCGCCGCGCGTGAATTTCGCGCAATGGCTTGCCATGTGGCCGCAGGTCTCAATGTTGAGAAGAGTGAATGCCCGTAGCGCTCGTCCACCTGTGCGTGTCGGTACCCTTCCATCCGGATATCCCTTGAGGGGCAAAATGTCGGGGGGATAGGCGGTGAGGTGAATAAGCTGAGAGAGAGAGGACATCTCCGGGTACGGAAACGGTATCTCAAGGCGATGGGGGAAACAGGCGAGGAAGGGTAATGGTGTCCCCTGCAGGAATCGAACCTGCAACTAGCCCTTAGGAGGGGCTCGTTATATCCATTTAACTAAGGGGACGAAGCGGCGGGAGTATAGCGTTTTTTTCCTTGCAGGTTAAGCATCTATAGCTTGACTGCTTAAACTGTCGCCACTTAAGGGTGTTTTTTAGCCTTGCGCTGCGCTTTTTTCTCGGTGCTCATGTCATTACGAATCTGCGCGTGGCTGAGCAGCGCAAAAATAAAGGTTCCGCCGCAGATGTTGCCGGCCAGGGTGGGCAGCGCAAAGGGCCAGATGAAATCCTGCCACGGTAGCGCACCGTTGAACACCAGGTAAAAAATCTCGACGCTGCCGACCACAATGTGGGTGGTATCGGCAAGGGCGATCAGCCAGGTCATCATTATGATCACCACGATTTTTGCCGCGCCCGCGGCGGGAAACATCCAGACCATGGTCGCCACCAGCCAGCCGGAGATAATCGCGTTAGCGAACATTTCGGTCGGCGTATTCGCCATCACCTTTAAACTGATCTCCTGAAAAGCGCCGCGGGTGGCGTCGTCAAAAATGGGCATAATAGTAAAGGCCCACGCCGCAATGGCGGTGCCGATCAGGTTACCCGACAGAACAAGGCCCCACAGCCGTAATAAGAGGCCAATATTGCCGGGCGTCGGCTTATGCATGATCGGCAACACCGCCGTCACGGTATTCTCGGTAAACAGCTGCTGGCGGGCCATGATGACGATAACAAACCCGAAGGTATACCCCAGATTTTCCAGCAAAAAACCGCCGGGAAGTTCGCTCAGATGGACATGAAAAATCCCTTTGGCCACCAGCGAAGCCCCCATCGACAGGCCAGCAGCCACCGCAGACCACAGCAGGGCGAGGGCATCGCGTTCCAGCTCCTTCTCTCCCTCCTGGCGGATCTCTTCATGGGTCGCCATCGCACGTGAGGGCAGACGCTCCTCGTTGACTTCGATCTGTTCGCCGTCCTGCTTTTCTTCGCTTTCGACTTCCATCTCATCGTGATGCGGGCGGTCGTGAGGTTTTGGATCTGAGGTCATGCCGTTTCCCCTGTGCAATTTTTCCTTCTCATAAGCGTAGAGAGATTTCCCCCGTCTGGCCCGGGATAACCTGCTAAATTTTTCACAATGGCAAGATTAGCAATACGGATATTGCAAAATATGTATAGAATCAGGACGCAATACTTATACCAAAGAGGGCTATGCTGAAAGCAGGCACCAGAGTGCACCTGCTTCGGGCGATATCTTCATGGAGGCTGTAGTCCCCGGATGACCCACAGCGATAGCCAAAATTAACAGGGAGACACACCTATGAATTATCGCCTGTCGGCGCTTGCGCTCGGCGCCACACTGCTGGTGGGATGTGCCAGTTCCAGCCCTGACGATTCGCCGCAGGGGCGTTCAGACCCGCTTGAAGGGTTTAACCGTACGATGTTCAACTTCAACTTTAACGTGGTGGATCCGTACGTTCTGCGTCCGGTAGCCGTGGCATGGCGTGACTATGTCCCGCAGCCGGCGCGTAACGGGCTGAGTAACTTTACCAGCAACCTTGAAGAACCGGCGGTGATGGCAAACTACTTCCTGCAGGGCGATCCCTATAAAGGTATGATCCACTTTACCCGCTTTTTCCTCAATACCATCCTCGGGATGGGCGGCCTGATTGACGTCGCCGGGATGGCGAATCCGCAGCTGCAGCGCGTCGAACCGCATCGCTTTGGTAGCACTCTGGGCCACTATGGCGTTGGCTATGGCCCGTATGTGCAGCTGCCGTTCTACGGTAGCTTTACGCTGCGTGATGAAGGCGGTGATATGGCCGATGGGCTGTATCCGGTGCTCTCCTGGCTGACCTGGCCGATGTCGATCGGTAAATGGGCGGTTGAAGGGGTGGAGACCCGCGCCCAGCTGCTGGATTCCGATGGCCTGCTGCGCCAGTCCTCAGATCCGTATATCCTGGTGCGTGAAGCCTACTTCCAGCGCCATGACTTTATCGCCAATGGCGGTAAGCTTACGCCGGCAGATAACCCGAACGCTCAGGCGATTCAGGGCGATCTGCAAGATATCGACTCGCAGTAATCGGTTGATATAAATAAAAAGGGTGAACGTGATGTTCACCCTTTTTTGTGCCGGTAGCTTATCAGAAGCGGTAGTTGAAGTTCGCGCCGTACAGCCAGGCTTTGCCTTCGGAACGGAAGGTGTAAGGACCTTCTTTGATTTCTACGTGCTGGCCATGCATGTAGGATACGCCAACGTCTACGGATGCATCTTTATTGAAGGCGTAGGTGGTACCCGCGCTCAGCCACAGGCGGTCCTGATCCGGGATGGAAATGGATCGGGTGCCTGCAGGTACCGGGCTATCATCGAAGGCGATACCGGTACGGAAGGTCCAGTTATCGTCATAGTAATAGGTGGTACCCAGCGCGATGCGGTAGGCGTCCTTAAAGCTCTCGTCTTTATAGAACAGGGTTTGGCCGTTGCTGCCGGTCGCTTTCAGCTCCTGGAACTGGCTCCAGCTGGTATAAGCAAGGCTATAGTGCACGGCCCATTGTGGCGCGACGCGGTTGTAACCTGAAAACTCCCACATTTCTGGCAGGTTCAGCGTCAGAGAGCCGTTGGTAGTCTGGCCGTTGGTCCCCGCCGGCAGGCCGAAATTACCGAGGATTTGGTTATAGGCTGACGGCAGGCTGCTCTTGTAGTTGCCATCAAAGTCGATTTTCACTTCTGAACGATAGGTGAAGCCATAGCGGTTGTTCTGGTCGACTTCATACAGAATACCGGCGTTCCAGCCGAAGCCCCAGGCGTTACCGTTCAGGTGTGCAATCTGCGTATCCGCCGGGATTTGCGATACCGGACCCGCCAGCTGCGGCGGCAGGGCGCCAGAACCGGCAACGATTTGCCCCAGGTCACCCGCGTAACGTTCGATCTTCGCTTTCGCATAGACCGCATCGAACCCTAAGCCAAAGCTCCAGTGGTTGTTCAGACGATAGGCACCGCTCAGGTTGAAGTTCGCGGTGGTTAAATCGGTTTTTCCGCCCATGCTGCCAGCGGCATAATCGTCGTTATACTCGGTGGCCAGCCCGTAGTTAGAGGTAATGGACGCCCCCCAACCAAACCGATCGTTAATCGGCGACACAAAGTGGAAGTTAGGGACCCACGCGGTCGGCGCAATATTATCGGAGTTCAGGCTTTTGCCCGTTGGCGAGCGGCCGGAAATATTGACGTCAGGATCGACAAACACGGCGCCCATAGACATCGTCGGGCGATCGAACATCATAATCAATGCCGGGTTACGGCTGGCGTTGCCCGCATCGTCAGCAATTGCGCCTTCACCGGAATAGGCGCGGCCCAGACCTGATGAAGAGAATTCATTTAACTGAAAGCCTGCTGACCAGGCCTGGGTGGAAACAAGTGCTACAGCCACTGCGAGGGCAGATTGGGTAAAGCGGGTTTTCTGGCTCATGCCCATAACCTCATTGAGTTATTTTTATTTAAACTATGTTACATGCCGTAACAGAAGCGCGAAGTGTAGGGTCTGCTTTACGACATAGAAATCAGACCAGTGCGCTGAGTATAGGTCTGACCAGATGAGATGTTGCAAGTTTGTTTATGAGATTTTTCATTTGTGATACGAAAAAAGCGATCCAGCTGGCAAAATTGCGATCGTCAGGGGGGACAAAACCGGGCGTTTTTTGTTTTGGATCATTTTTAAGTGTGATTTCGGTCACTTAGACGGCGTGTGGCGATTAACAACTGGAGGCGGGCAGGCGTCGGGCGTAAAATAACCCCATTATTTGTCTGGCACCTTGCGTGCATATACAGAGGAAATCTACGATGAGTAAAGTTAGTGCAGATGAAACCCCGGTTTGCTGCTGTATGGACGTTGGCACCATTATGGACAACACCGATTGCACCGCCTCTTACAGCCGCGTTTTCGCCAACCGCGCCGAAGCGGAACAAACCCTTGCCGCGTTGTCGGAAAGAGCCCGTGGCGTGGAATCTGAACCGTGTAAAATTACCCCGACCTTTACCGACGTTGAGGGCGGCGTACAGATGGATATCGACTTTGTCTTCTGCTGCGAAGCAGAAACGCTGATTTTCCAGCTCGGCTTACGCTAATTCCTCCCCGACGCCCCTCCCCGCAGGGGCGTTATCTTCTCTTTTCAATGTGTTTTGGCTCCCACTTTTTTCCTTCGCCGATTGGCTTAATGTAATAAATTAGTTAAAACTGTTATCAGGTCAGACCACTTGGGTTTATCGGTTAACAGGGGAAAGTTATGAGTCAGGCATTACCGCTTGTCACCCGTCAGGGCGATCGCATTGCCATTGTCAGCGGTTTACGTACCCCGTTTGCCCGTCAGGCAACGGTATTTCACGGCGTTCCCGCCATCGATCTGGGAAAAATGGTCATCAGCGAAATGCTGGCTCGTAGCGATATCCCCCCGGAAATGATTGAACAGCTGGTCTTTGGCCAGGTGGTGCAGATGCCGGAAGCGCCGAATATCGCTCGCGAAATCGTCCTGGGCACCGGGATGAGCGTCCATACCGATGCCTACAGCGTCAGCCGCGCCTGCGCCACCAGTTTCCAGGCGGTGGCTAACGTTGCCGAAAGCCTGATGGCCGGGACCATCCGCGCGGGTATTGCCGGCGGAGCTGACTCTTCCTCCGTACTGCCTATCGGCGTGAGTAAAAAGCTGGCCCGCACCCTGGTGGATGCCAATAAGGCGCGAACCCTCGGCCAGCGGCTGAAGCTGTTTTCTCGCCTGCGTTTTCGCGATCTTTTACCCGTACCGCCTGCGGTAGCGGAGTATTCCACCGGGTTGCGCATGGGCGATACCGCAGAACAGATGGCGAAAAGCTGGGGGATCACCCGCGAGCAGCAGGATGCGCTGGCGCTCCGTTCGCACCAGCTGGCGGCCAAAGCCTGGGAAGAGGGCAAGCTGGCGGCAGAGGTGATGACCGCCTACGCCCCGCCGTTTCGTGAGCCGCTGGAAAGCGACAACAATATTCGTAAGAATTCAACGCTCGCAGATTACCAAAAGTTACGCCCGGCCTTCAACCGTAAGCACGGGACGGTCACCGCGGCCAACAGTACGCCGTTAACCGACGGCGCGGCGGCGGTCATCATGATGACTGAGTCCCGCGCGAAAGAGCTGGGGTTAACCCCGCTAGGCTATCTGCGCAGCTATGCGTTTACCGCCATTGATGTTCGCCAGGACATGCTGCTGGGCCCCGCGTGGTCGACGCCGCTGGCGCTGGAAAGGGCGGGGCTAACGCTGGCGGACTTAACCCTTATCGACATGCATGAGGCGTTTGCCGCGCAAACGCTGGCCAATCTGCAGTGTCTGGCCAGCGACCGCTTTGCGCGCGAAGTGCTTGGCCGCGCGCAGGCGACCGGAGAAGTGGATGACAGTAAATTCAACGTCCTCGGCGGGTCAATTGCCTATGGTCACCCGTTTGCCGCCACCGGCGCGAGGATGATCACCCAAACGCTACATGAACTGCGGCGCAGAGGCGGCGGGTTTGGTCTGGTCACCGCCTGCGCGGCGGGTGGGTTAGGCGCGGCGATGATTCTGGAGGTCGAATAATGGCAACGGCATCGGCATTTACCCTTGATATTCGCCCGGACAACGTCGCGGTCATCACCCTTGATACGCCAGGCGAAAAAATGAATACCCTGAAAGCCGAATTTGGCAGCCAGATACGGGCGATCGTGCGCCAGATTCGTGACAATAAATCCTTACGCGGCGTGGTGCTGATATCCGCTAAGCCGGATAATTTTATCGCCGGCGCGGATATCAACATGATTGCCCGCTGTACCAGCGCCCAGGAAGCTGAAGCCCTGGCCCGTCAGGGGCAACAGATTATGGCGGAGATCCATGGGCTAACGATCCCGGTGATTGCCGCCATCCACGGCGCTTGTCTGGGCGGCGGCCTGGAACTGGCGCTGGCCTGTCATGGACGGGTATGCAGCGATGATGATAAAACGCGGCTGGGTCTGCCGGAGGTACAGCTGGGCCTGCTGCCGGGCTCCGGCGGAACCCAGCGGCTCCCGCGGCTGATTGGCGTCAGCAGCGCGCTGGACATGATTCTGACCGGCAAGCAGCTTCGTGCGCGCCAGGCATTAAAAGCGGGGCTGGTGGATGATGTGGTCCCCCGTTCCATTCTGCTGCAGACGGCGGTGGAGATGGCGCTGAAGGGGCGTCCGACGAGCCGCAATATGCCCGTACGCGAGCGGGTGCTGGCCGGGCCGCTGGGCCGCAGTCTGTTGTTCAGGCTGGTGGGGAAAAAGACGCGGCAGAAAACCCACGGCAACTATCCCGCCGCCGAACGGATCCTGCAGGTCATTGAAAACGGGCTGGCGCACGGCTGCAGCAGCGGCTACGCCGAGGAGGCGCGCGCCTTTGGCGAACTGGCGATGACGCCGCAGTCTCAGGCGCTACGCGCCATCTTCTTCGCCAGTACCGATCTGAAAAAAGATCGCGGCGCCGATGCGCAATCCGGGCCGCTGCACAGCGTAGGTATCCTGGGGGGCGGCCTGATGGGCGGTGGAATCGCTTACGTGACCGCCTGTAAAGGCGGGCTGCCGGTGCGTATCAAAGATATTCAGGCGCGTGGCATCAACCACGCGCTGAAATACAGCTGGGAGCTGCTGGACAAGCAGGTTCGTCGTCGCCATCTGCGCGCCAGCGAGCGGGACCGCCAGCTGGCGCTGATTTCCGGCGGCACCGATTATCAAGGTTTTGCCCATCGTGATGTGGTGATCGAGGCTGTATTTGAGGATTTAGCGCTCAAACAGCGGATGGTCGCCGAAATTGAACAGCACTGTAGCCCGCAGACGATCTTTGCCTCCAATACCTCATCGTTGCCGATCGGCGAGATCGCGGCGCAGGCCGACAGGCCCGAACGGGTCATTGGCCTGCATTTCTTCAGTCCGGTGGAGAAAATGCCGCTGGTAGAGGTAATTCCGCACCTGCACACCGCCCCACAAACGATTGCGACGGTGGTAAAGCTGGCCAAAATGCAGGGCAAAACGCCAATCGTGGTAGCCGACAAAGCGGGCTTTTACGTGAACCGTATTCTGGCGCCCTACATCAATGAGGCGATGCGCTTACTGGTGGAAGGCGAGCCGATTGAACACATCGATAACTCATTGGTGAAATTTGGTTTTCCGGTGGGGCCTATCCAATTGCTGGATGAGGTCGGTATTGATACCGGAACCAAAATTATCCCGGTGCTGGAGGCGGCGTGGGGAGAACGTTTTAGCCCACCGGCAAATATCATTAATGCGATCTTGAATGACGATCGCAAAGGCAGAAAAAATAGCCGCGGTTTCTATCTTTATGAGACAAAAGGGCGTACAAGCAAAAAACGACCTGATGCGACCGTGTATGCGCTGCTGGGCGTTTCTGCCCCGCAGGCGCGCTTATCCGCTCAGCAGATCGCCGAGCGTTGCGTAATGATGATGCTTAACGAAGCGGCGCGTTGCTTTGATGAGCAGGTGATTCGCAGCGCCCGCGATGGCGACATCGGCGCGGTGTTCGGCATTGGCTTTCCGCCGTTTCTTGGCGGCCCGTTCCGCTATATGGATAAGCTGGGGGCGGGTGAAGTGGTTGCTATTTTGCAACGTCTGGCCGCTCAGTACGGCCCACGGTTTACCCCATGTGAAAATTTATTGCGCATGGCCGGGCAGGGGGCAACCTTTTGGCCCACCGATGAACGGATGACCTAAGTTCTGGTCAAAGAAGATAAATCCGGCGATGAATGACGCTGCTGGTTGGCTGTTTTGTAAACAATCATTGACTATACTTACGCCATTGAGGTAAAAAACAGCGTTTCATTCGTTGGATGGATCAGGCACAATGCCCGGCCACCGGGTCGAATGCGTGCTATCTATGCAGGTAAGACTGCGGTGCTTCTGGTTAACAAAAGCGGTGCAATATGCAAGTTTTTATCATGCGTCACGGCGACGCTGCCCTCGATGCAGCCAGTGACTCGGTTCGTCCATTAACCGTATGCGGTTGTGACGAGTCCCGTCAGATGGCAACCTGGCTGAAAGGTCAAAAAGTGGATATTGAACGGGTTCTGGTGAGTCCTTACCTGCGTGCTGAACAGACGCTGGATGTGGTAAGAGAATGCATGAACCTGCCAAAAGATGTCGACGTGATGCCGGAGCTCACGCCGTGCGGCGATGTTGGTCTGGTCAGCGCCTATCTGCAGGCGCTGGCAAATGAAGGTATTGCGACGGCGCTGGTCGTTTCACACCTGCCGCTGGTGGGGTACCTTGTCTCAGAGCTGTGCCCGGGAGAAACTCCCCCGATGTTTACCACTTCGGCGATTGCCTGTGTCACCCTCGATGCCGACGGCAAGGGGACCTTCAACTGGCAGATGAGCCCCTGCAACCTGAAGATGGCAAAAGCGATCTGACGACTCCGGGGCTGACGTATTACGGAAGCTCCGGCGGTTGCCACTCCTCAATCTCAATCAGCACCAGCAGTGCGGCGTCTCCGCCGTACTCTTTTGGCGCCTGATGAAATGCCATAATATGCGGGTGTTGCGCCAGCCAAAGCGGCGTTTGCTGCTTGAGAATGTGTTTCCCATGCCCGTGCATCACCCAGGCGCAGAACACATGTTCGCGACGGCAGGCGGCGATCAGCGCCCCCAGCTCCTGCTTCGCCTGCTGCTGGGTTAACCCGTGCAGATCGAGAAACAGCTCCGGGGAATAATCGCCACGACGCAGTTTCTTCAGTTCGAAATGGCTGACGTCCGAACGCACATACTTTACCGACCCTTCCATATTCAGCAGCGGCTGAAACTCATCGGAAAAATAGTGGCTATTATCAGCTTGCTCCTGAAGCAAGCGCTTTGGCGCTACCTCGGTGATTTTCTTACGCAGCGGACGGTGAACGATGGTGTCTTGCTTAATCTGACGCGTGCCGGTCATTAATTGCCGGAACAGCGCCTGATCTTCCTCGCTTAGCGATGTTTTCTTTTTCATTGCCCACTCTCATTAATTCTTTTCGCTAGTTTACCCGACCCAGACTGCATTCGGGCAAGCAAAACGTATTTTTCCCCGCTGCCCTGACGTAAGAATGCTGATTTATCGCCGTCTTCGTGGCAAACTAGCCGCCGAATTTACAGTAGAGCGTGTCCTGGAGGATGGCGTGGATAAAATTTTTGTTGATGAAGCAGTCAATGAGCTGCATACCATTCAGGACATGCTGCGCTGGGCGGTAAGCCGCTTCAGCGCGGCGAATATCTGGTACGGCCATGGCACCGACAACCCGTGGGATGAGGCGCTACAACTGGTGCTGCCATCGCTGTATCTGCCGCTGGATATTCCGGAAGATATGCACTCCGCACGGCTGACCTCCAGTGAAAAACACCGCATTGTTGAGCGCGTGATTCGCCGCATCAACGAACGTATTCCGGTTGCCTATCTGACCAATAAAGCCTGGTTCTGCGGCCATGAGTTCTACGTTGATGAACGCGTGCTGGTGCCGCGTTCGCCGATTGGCGAGCTGATCAATAATCGCTTCGCCGGCCTGATTGATCATCAGCCCCGGCACATCCTGGATATGTGCACCGGCAGCGGCTGTATCGCCATCGCCTGCGCCTGGTCTTTCCCGGAGGCGGAAGTAGACGCGGTGGATATCTCCATTGACGCGCTGGCCGTGGCGGAACACAACGTCGAAGCGCACGGCTTGATTCATCAGGTGACGCCGATTCGTTCCGATCTGTTCCGTGACCTGCCAAAGGTACAGTATGACCTGATCGTCACCAATCCGCCGTACGTCGACGAGGAAGACATGTCCGATCTGCCGGGCGAATATCGCCACGAGCCGGTCCTGGGTCTGGCCTCCGGCAGCGACGGTCTGAAACTGACCCGCCGGATCCTGGCCTGTGCGCCGGATTATCTCAGCGATGAGGGGATTCTGATTTGTGAAGTCGGTAACAGCATGGTACATCTGATTGAGCAGTATCCGGACGTGCCGTTCACCTGGCTTGAGTTTGATAACGGTGGGGATGGCGTCTTTATGCTGACCAAACCGCAGCTGATCGCCGCCCGCGCGCATTTCGGCATTTATAAAGATTAAAAACAACACGTAAACATGACGGAGCCCTGATGGCTGGAAACACAATTGGACAACTCTTTCGCGTAACTACGTTCGGCGAGTCGCACGGTCTGGCGCTGGGCTGCATTGTTGACGGCGTGCCGCCGGGCATTCCGCTGACCGAAGCTGACCTGCAACACGATCTGGATCGCCGCCGTCCGGGAACCTCGCGTTACACCACCCAGCGTCGTGAACCGGATCAGGTTAAGATTCTCTCCGGCGTATTCGAAGGGGTAACAACCGGGACCAGCATTGGCCTGCTGATTGAAAATACCGACCAGCGTTCGCAGGACTACGGCGCGATCAAAGACGTTTTCCGTCCAGGACACGCCGATTACACCTATGAGCAGAAATATGGTCTGCGCGACTATCGCGGAGGCGGTCGTTCCTCGGCGCGCGAAACCGCGATGCGCGTTGCGGCAGGCGCCATTGCCAAGAAATTCCTCGCCCAAAAATTCGGTATCGTGATCCGCGGCTGTTTGACCCAGATGGGCGACATCCCGCTGGCGATGAAAGACTGGGATCAGGTCGAACAGAACCCGTTCTTCTGCCCGGATCCGGACAAAATCGAGGCGCTCGATGAACTGATGCGCGGCCTGAAAAAAGAGGGCGACTCGATTGGCGCCAAAGTGACCGTGGTCGCCGATGGCGTACCGCCGGGATTAGGTGAGCCGGTATTTGACCGCCTGGATGCCGACATCGCCCACGCGCTGATGAGCATCAATGCGGTGAAAGGTGTGGAGATTGGCGATGGTTTCGAGGTGGTGAAACTGCGCGGCAGCGAAAACCGCGATGAAATCAGCAAAGCCGGTTTCCAGAGCAACCACGCGGGCGGCATTCTTGGCGGTATCAGCAGCGGTCAGCAGATCGTGGCGAACATCGCCCTGAAGCCGACCTCCAGTATCACCGTTCCCGGCCATACCATTAACCGCCACGGTGAAGAAGTTGAGATGATCACTAAAGGGCGTCACGATCCTTGCGTGGGGATTCGCGCGGTGCCAATCGCCGAAGCCATGCTGGCGATCGTGTTAATGGACCACTTTATGCGTCAACGCGCGCAAAATGGTGACGTGACGACATCTATTCCACGCTGGTAATCGATGAAAAAAACCGTTATCGCTCTGCTGGCGCTGGTCGCCAGCTCTGCCTGCCTCGCGGCGACGCCGTGGCAAAAAATCACCCAGCCGATTAGCGGCAGCGCGCAATCTATTGGCGCGTTTGCCAACGGCTGTATCATCGGCGCGCAGGCGCTGCCGCTGAAGGCGACCGGCTATCAGGTGATGCGCACCGACCAGCGTCGCTACTTCGGTCATCCGGACCTTATCCAGTTTATTCAACGTCTGAGTCAGCAGGTGCAGAGCCGGGATATGGGAACGCTGCTGATTGGCGATATGGGGATGCCGGCGGGCGGGCGTTTTAACGGCGGTCACGCCAGCCATCAGAGCGGGCTGGATGTTGATATCTTCCTTCAGCTGCCGCGGACGCGCTGGAGCGCTGCGCAGCTCCTGAAGCCGCAGGCGCTGGATCTGGTTGCCCGTGATGGCAAACGCGTGGTGCCGTCGCTGTGGAGCCCGCAAATCAGCCAGCTGATTAAACTGGCGGCAGAAGATAACGACGTGACGCGTATCTTTGTCAACCCGGCCATCAAGCAGCAGCTCTGCCTGGATGCCGGAAACGATCGCGATTGGCTGCGCAAAGTCAGACCGTGGTTCCAGCACCGGGCGCATATGCACGTTCGCCTGCGTTGTCCGGCGGGCAGCCTGGAGTGCGAAGAGCAGGCGCCGCCGCCGCCGGGCGATGGCTGCGGCGCGGAGCTACAAAGCTGGTTTGAACCACCGAAACCGGGAACCTCCACTCCTGTGAAGAAGACGCCGCCTCCGTTGCCGCCTTCCTGCCAGGCGCTACTGGACGAGCATGTGCTTTAATGGAAAGCTTTATTGATCTGTTTATGGTGTCGCCGACGGTACTGGCGGCGCTGTTTTTCGTGGCCGTTCTGGCGGGCTTTATTGACTCACTGGCGGGCGGCGGCGGTCTGCTGACCGTCCCGGCGCTGATGGCGGCGGGGATGTCTCCGGCGCAGGCGCTGGCGACCAACAAACTACAGGCCTGCGGGGGCTCGCTTTCCGCCTCGATCTATTTTATCCGCCGCAAAGTGGTGAGTCTGGCCGACCAGAAGCTCAACATTTTGATGACCTTTATCGGCTCGACCACCGGTGCGCTGCTGGTGCAGCACGTCCAGTCCGATGTTCTCAGGCAGATTCTCCCCTTGCTGATTATCGGCATCGGCCTCTACTTCCTGCTGATGCCGAAATTAGGCGCAGGAGACCGCCAGCGTCGGCTGTATGGTCTGCCGTTTGCCCTGGTTTCCGGCGGCTGTGTGGGGTTCTATGACGGTTTTTTCGGCCCCGGCGCCGGCTCTTTCTATGCGCTGGCCTTTGTCACCCTCGCCGGGTTCAACCTCGCCAAATCAACCGCTCACGCCAAGGTACTTAACGCGACCTCGAACATCGGCGGGCTGCTGCTGTTTATCATCGGCGGAAAAGTGCTCTGGGCGACCGGCTTCGTGATGCTGGCGGGGCAGTTTATCGGCGCTCGCGCCGGTTCACGACTGGTTCTCAGTAAAGGGCAATCGCTGATCCGCCCGATGATCGTGGTGGTCTCCGCGGTGATGAGCGCCAAACTTCTTTATGACAGCCACGGTGCTGAAATTCTGCAGTGGTTGGGAATTCATTAATGCAACAACAACACCATTATCAACAGCTAATCGCTATTTTTGACGGCTGCTTTGCCGGGGATTTTAATACCCGTCTGATTAAAGGCGATGACGAACCGATCTATCTTCCGGCAGATAGCGACGTGCCGTATAACCGCATTGTTTTCGCCCATGGTTTTTACGCCAGCGGCCTCCATGAGATTTCTCACTGGTGCATTGCGGGTAAAGCGCGGCGTGAGCTGGTCGATTTCGGTTACTGGTATTGCCCGGATGGCCGCGATGCGATGACCCAGGCGCAGTTTGAAGATGTCGAGGTCAAACCGCAGTCATTCGAGTGGCTGTTTTGCGTGGCGGCGGGTTTTCCGTTCAACGTGAGCTGCGACAATCTGGAAGGGGATGTCGAACCTGACCGCATTGCTTTCCAGCGGCGGGTCCATGCCCAGGTGATGACCTGGCTGGAGCAGGGGATCCCTGAACGCCCGGCGCGGTTTATTCGCGCATTACAACAGTATTATCAAACGCCGCCATTGACGGCAGAACTATTCCCGTGGCCGGAAGACCTGCAATAAAGCCACGCCTGACACTAGAAGAGGAAAGACAATGCTCGCGGAGTTTGAATCACGCATTCTGGCGCTGATTGATGAAATGGTAGAACATGCCAGCGATGATGAACTGTTTGCCAGCGGCTATCTGCGTGGCCACCTGACGTTGGCGGTAGCCGAGCTGGAGGGAAGGGACGACCACTCCGCGAAAGCGATCAACGAGCAGGTTGTGCGTAGCCTGGAGAAAGCGATTGGCGCTGGTGAACTGTCACCGCCGGACCAGATCCTGGTGCAGGAAATGTGGGACAAGTTGTATCAGCGGGCAAAACAGTAGTTATCTCTGACCACAGCAAACGTCTGCCCGCCCGGGCAGCGTGACGCCGGAGATCGCCCGCATGCCGCCCTGTTCTCCCGGGCGAGCGGCGGGCATCACCGGCGTCAAGCCTATTTCACCGCTTTGCCTTTCAGTAGTTTTCGTACCCACAGACGATTCGGATTCAGCGCCGCCAGGGTTGTCCTGTCCAGCGGCAGCGGTTCGCCGCTCATCTGCGCCGCCAGAATTTCCGCCGTCAACGGGGCAGAGCATAGCCCGCGTGAACCCAGGCCGCCCAGCAGATACAGGTTGCGATAAACCGGTGCCGTGGGGGCCTGATCCTGCCGATCGACCAGCTTAGCGTACTGCGTCAGGGTCGCCTCATAGTCCGGAACATTCCCCACCATCGGTAGATGATCGCGGGTAGCGCAACGTACGCCGCTGCGCGCCTGGTTAGCGCTGACGTCCACCTCGCGCGCCCACGGGGCCTGCGGGAAGCAGTCGATCAGCCGCTGCCGGTTCTGCTGCTGGTCCTCGGCGCTGAATTCGGCTTCCCTCTGCCCGCGATGATAGCTGGCGCCAATACAGTGCTGCTGGTTATGGGGATTCTGCGGCGTCAGGTAGCCGTCGTAACACAAGACCTGGCGCAGTGCGGAAAGCCCCGGCGTGGTCGGAATATGGCTCACCTGTCCACCTACCGGATATGCCGGCAGGCGTTTCGTCTGCGGGAAACCGGTCAGATGGTGGCCGTTCGCCAGCACCACCACCTCATGCCGTTGCTGCTGATTGAGCAGCCAGCCGTCCCCGTCTTCGCTCAGCGTCCCGACCTTAAAAGCATAATGCGTGCGTAAGCCTCGGGTCGCCGCCAGGGCAAAAAGCTCCGCCGTCAGCTGCTGGGGGGAGAGCCAGCCGCCGGACGGATAGGCGATTCCGCCACAGCCGGTTTCCACGCCGGTGGTGCGAGCAACGGTCTCTGCGCTGACGGCCACGGCGATCTCAGCCGGTAGCGCGCTCGCCAGCATCTGTTCTATTTTCTTTGCGCTCTTCTCGTCCCAGGCGAGCTGCGTGACGCCGCACCATTGATGGTCGAACATGACCGGCAGGGCGTCATAAAAACGGCGGGCAAAGGTAAAAGCGGCGGGGAAGAAGCGGGCCAGCGCCGGGTCGTGCTGGCTCAGTAAGGGGTAGAGCGCCCCCTGGCGGTTCCCGGATGCCCCATCCGCCGGGGCCTTGTCGGCGCAATATAAGGTCACCTGCCAGCCTCGACGCAACAGTCCGAGGGCGAGCAGGGCGCTGGCAATGCCGCCGCCGACGATCGCGACCTCGCGCTGCGGGCTGCCGGTGCGGGCAAACCACGGCGTGCTGGCCGGTAAATTCAGCGTCTCGCTCATCTCGCCGCTGAGCATTTCGCGTTTGCGGCCAAACCCTTTGCACTTGCGCATGGTAAATCCGGCATCCTGCAGACCGCGGCGCACAAAACCGGCGGAGGTAAAGGTGGCCAGCGTTCCGCCAGGCCTTGCCAGCCTTGCCATGGCGGAGAATAGCTCCGGCGTCCACATGTCCGGGTTTTTCGCTGGCGCAAAACCATCGAGAAACCAGGCATCGACCTGCTGATTCATTGAGTCGTCAAGCTCGTGGGTCAGCTCATTGATATCTCCGAACCACAAATCCAGCGTGACGCGCCCGTCATCCAGCAGCAGGCGATGGCACCCGGCTAATGGCTGCGGCCACTGCGCCTGCAGTTGTTCAGCCCACGGTTCCAGCTCCGGCCAGTGCCGGTGAGCCTGCCGGAGGTCGGCAGACTTCAGCGGGAATTTTTCGAAACTGATGAAATGTAATCTTTGCAGGGTAGCTTCGGGGTTATCGCGGCGAAAAACAGCAAACGCCTGCCAGAGGGTCAGGAAATTGAGGCCGGTGCCAAACCCACTCTCGGCGACCACAAACAGCGGGCGTGGATGGGCGGGAAAGCGCTCGTTAAGGCGGTTGCCGCCGAGGAAAACGTAACGTGTCTCTTCCAGACCATTGTCATTGGAAAAGTACACATCATCGAAATCTCGGGAAACAGGTGTACCCTCAGCGTTAAATTCCAGGTTGGCAGGTTGTATGGCGTTTTGTTTCACGTAAGTTACTCGAATCTCAAGGCGTAGAACGATCTTAACGATGTGTGTCAGGGGGCGCAAATTTATACACAAAATGGCTGATCGGACTTGTTCGGCGTACAAGTGTACGCTATTGTGCGACTCGAAACTTAAAATAGTGCGACTTACAGAGGTATTGAATGAAACGTGCAGTGATTACTGGCTTGGGCATCGTTTCCAGCATCGGTAACAACCAGCAGGAAGTCCTGGCATCTCTGCGTGAAGGACGTTCAGGGATCACTTTCTCTCAGGAATTTCAAGATTCAGGTATGCGCAGCCACGTATGGGGTAACGTTAAGCTGGATACCACCGGTCTGATTGACCGTAAAGTGGTGCGCTTTATGAATGATGCCTCCATCTACGCTTATCTCTCAATGCAGCAGGCCGTTGCGGACGCTGGATTGAAAGAGGAAGTTTATCAGAATAACCCGCGTGTAGGTCTGATTGCCGGTTCTGGCGGTTCTTCAAAATATCAGGTGTTTGGCGCCGACGCGATGCGCAGCCCGCGCGGTCTGAAGGCCGTTGGCCCGTATGTGGTGACCAAAGCAATGGCCTCTGCCGTTTCCGCCTGCCTCGCCACCCCGTTTAAAATCCACGGCGTTAACTACTCTATCAGCTCCGCTTGCGCGACCTCTGCGCACTGCATCGGCAACGCCGTTGAGCAGATTCAGCTGGGTAAACAGGATATCGTTTTTGCCGGCGGCGGCGAAGAGCTGTGCTGGGAAATGGCCTGTGAATTTGACGCGATGGGCGCACTGTCCACCAAATACAACGAGGCGCCGGAAAAAGCGTCCCGTACCTATGATGCGAACCGTGACGGTTTCGTGATCGCAGGCGGCGGCGGTATGGTGGTTGTTGAAGAGCTGGAACACGCTCTGGCGCGCGGCGCGCACATCTATGCCGAAGTTGTCGGTTACGGCGCGACTTCCGATGGCGCGGATATGGTTGCCCCGTCAGGTGAAGGCGCGGTGCGCTGCATGCAGATGGCGATGCACGGCCTGGATACCCCGATCGATTACCTGAACTCCCACGGGACGTCAACGCCGGTTGGCGACGTGAAAGAACTGGGCGCGATTCGTGAAGTTTTCGGTGACAACAGCCCGGCTATCTCCGCCACCAAAGCGATGACCGGCCACTCTCTGGGCGCCGCAGGCGTACAGGAAGCTATCTACTCGCTGCTGATGCTGGAACACGGCTTTATCGCCCCAAGTATCAACATCGATGAGATGGATGAGCAGGCTGCAGGTCTGAACATTGTCACTAAACCGACCGAGCGGGCGCTGACCACCGTGATGTCCAACAGCTTCGGCTTCGGCGGCACCAACGCCACGCTGGTGATGCGTAAACACGACGCATAAGCGGCAGGCGATTCAGTCAGGTTTAAAAGGGAGCCCATCGGCTCCCTTTTTTGTCTTCTTGACAGATCCTGACATCAGCAGGCAAACTGCTGGCGAAACATTATCTCCCCGGTAATGCGTAAGCGTTTAACGTTATCCAACGCGCCTTAACCCTGATAATCAGGTGGAGGGGGGCGTGGCTATCGTCCTCGCCTTACTCTGCGAACTGGAGTAAAGCATGTCCGCAGCGACTGAAACAATATCTTCCTCTTCAGCGAATATTTCGCTATTTCGTATTACCTTCTCCGTCTTTCTGACCTATATGACCGTGGGCCTTCCGCTGCCGGTGATCCCGCTTTTTGTGCACCAGGAGCTGGGCTTTGGCAACACCATGGTCGGTATCGCCGTGGGCATTCAGTTCCTGGCGACGGTTCTGACGCGCGGTTACGCCGGCCGCCTGGCTGACCAGCATGGCGCCAAACGCTCGGTACTGCAGGGCATGCTGGCCTGCGCCCTGGCCGGGACGGCATGGCTGCTGGCGGCTCTGCTGCCGGTTTCGCCGCTGGCGAAATTTGCGCTGCTGATACTGGGGCGTCTGATCCTTGGTTTTGGGGAAAGCCAGCTGCTGACCGGTAACCTGAGCTGGGGAATGGGGCTGGTCGGTCCCGCGCGATCGGGGAAAGTGATGTCGTGGAACGGCATGGCGATGTACGGTTCGCTGGCCGTTGGCGCACCGCTGGGGCTACTGATCTACGCGCAATTTGGGGCTGCCGCCCTGGCCTGCGTCACCATGGCGCTACCGCTGCTGGCATTCGCTATCAACGGCACGGTCAGGAAGATTCCGCCTCACGGCGGCGAGCGGCCATCGCTATGGAGCGTGGTCGGCATGATCTGGCGTCCGGGGATTGGCCTTGGTCTGCAGGGGGTTGGCTTTGCGGCGATCGGCACCTTTGTGTCGCTCTATTTTGCCAGCCGCGGCTGGGCGATGGCTGGCTTCACCCTGACCGCCTTTGGCGGCGCATTTGTCCTGATGCGGATCCTGTTTGGCTGGATGCCGGACCGTTTTGGCGGTATCAAGGTCGCGATAGTGTCGCTGCTGATTGAGGCCGTCGGGCTGACGCTGTTAGGGCTGGCGCCGGGCGCCTGGGTTGCCCTGGCGGGGGCGGCGCTGACCGGCTGCGGCTGTTCGCTTATCTTCCCGTCATTGGGCGTCGAAGTCGTGAAGCGCGTACCGGCACAGGTACGAGGTACTGCCCTTGGCGGCTATGCGGCGTTTCAGGATATCTCCTACGGCGTGACCGGCCCTCTCGCCGGACTGCTCGCCACCTCTTTTGGCTATGCTTCCGTCTTTATGGCGGGGGCGATCTGCGCCGTGCTGGGTATTCTGATGACGCTGCTCTCGTTGCGTAAATAGTCTTATTGCCCGGTCTTCAGCGCGTGGAGGCCGGGCGCTTTGCGCGGAAGGTAGTACTTCACCTGAAATTCAAACATGTTGGTATAGAGGATAGAGTAGTCAATCGGCTGGTGCTGCTCGTCTATCGCCTGGGTTTGCATCCTGATGATCGGGTCTTTGGTGCTGATATGCAAAAGCGCCGCCAGTTCCGGAGAGGGCAATATCGGCACGATAGATTCGTAACAGCCATCTATGCGGATACCACATTCATTTTCAATATATGAAAATTTCGACTTTTTCATATGGGCGATCGTCAGATCAGGAAAGCGCGTGGCCGAAAGCCAGGTCTCTTCCAGCTGCATTGCGATATTATCGATAAAGCGTAGCCTTTTAGCATAATAAACGGGCTCACCGTGCTGTAACGACAACCCCTTAGCTATTTCCTCTGACGCCGCCTGCAACTCAAATTTAAGAATCTGGCTGGAGGGGGTTTTACCTTCGTTGCGGGCAATTTCGGTAAAACTGTCTAAATGGGTGACCGATGCCTGAAAATGTTTATTCCTGATCCAGGTTCCCGAACCATGCCGGCGCTCAATTAATCCATCCTCCTCTAAGGTCTTTAGCGCTTTGCGTAGCGTATTGCGTGAAACATTATAAAGCTCTGCTAATTCTTTTTCTGATGGCAGAAGATCGCCAATGCTATACAACGGACTATTGATTTTGTTTTTCAGTAAATGAATGACATTTTTATAAACCACTTTTGAACCTCAATAATCCATTTGAAAACATGGGGTTGCTGTTGAGAGTGATGAGGATAACGCTTACACGTTCATTTTTTTGCTGGCTTTTGCACCACTTTACTCTTGCTAACTGTGATCGCCAATGCGGATAAGAAAATTAACAATTATTACAGTGCCCGTCAATTGAGGCTTATGAACAGAAAAGAGTAAGGAAAATGAAAAATATATTGTTAGTGTGTGCCGCCGGGATGTCGACCAGTATGTTGGTTAAGCGGATGCAAGAGCATGCCGCAGCGATGGATCTTGCGGTAAATATCAATGCGCTGGCTATTTCAGAAGCCAAAGAAAAAATCAAAAACAACCTGGCGGATGTTGTTCTGTTAGGGCCGCAGGTTCGTTTTCAGAAAAATGAAATAGAAGAAGTGGCGCAGCGACGAATACCTGTGGCCGTGATTGATATGAAATATTATGGGCAAATGGCTGGCCAGGCCGTGTTAGACAGTGCGCTGGCACTGCTGGCAAATAAATAATGTTCAAATGATTCCGGTTAGTTTACAGGGGATAAATCCCTTGTCGCCGGGGGCCTGTGCTCCATCTATGGGGCCTTATCAAATATTAATGATTAACAGAAGGGTTCATCATGAGTTTCATGGATGCCTTTGAACGTGGCATGGAAAAAATTCTTGTCCCCGTGGCTATAAAATTAAATTCTCAGATTCATGTTTCCGCTATTCGGGATGCATTTATTTTATCTTTCCCGATCGTCATGGCCAGTTCGCTGATTATTCTGATTAACTTTGCCATTTTATCTCCGGATGGCTTTATTGCCTGCATCTTACATCTTGGTTCGCTGTTCCCGAATCTTGCCGAGGCGCAGCAAATATTTACCCCGGTAATGAATGGTTCGGTCAATATCATGGCAATACTGATCGCCTTTCTCGTAGCGCGCAATATCGCGATTAGCTATCAGCAGGACGATCTGCTGTGCGGACTGACGGCGATTGGCGCCTTTTTTGTGGTCTATACGCCTTACACGATCATTGACGGTCAGGCGTATCTGACGACGAAATATCTTGGGCCGCAGGGATTGTTTGTGGCGATTATCGTTGCGCTTATTTCCAGCGAGGTGTTTTGCCGCCTGGCGCGTAACCCGAAGGTGACGATTAACATGCCGGCCGCAGTACCGCCTGCGGTAGCGCGTTCGTTTAAGGTGTTATTACCGATCTTCTTCGTGATGATTTTGTTTTCCATCCTTAATTATCTGCTGACGCGGATTTCCCCTAACGGTCTTAACGATCTGATCTATACCCTGATCCAGGCGCCGCTTAAGGATATGGGGACTAATATCGTTACCGTGCTGGTGCTGGGGCTGGTCGCCAACTTCCTGTGGGTGCTGGGGATTCATGGGCCAAACACGGTGGCGGCGATTCGTGAAACGATTTTCTCGGAAGCGAATCTGGAAAATCTCTCCTATGCGGCATCGCACGGCACCACATGGGGCGCTCCGTACCCCATTACCTGGACCGGCATCAACGATGCGTTCGCCAACTGCGGCGGCTCCGGAATGACCCTCGGTTTACTGCTGGCTATCTTTATCGCCTCGCGGCGTAAAGATTATCGCGACCTGGCGAAAATGGCCTTCGTTCCGGGGTTATTCAACATCAACGAACCGGTGATGTTTGGTTTGCCCGTCGTGCTTAACCCGATTCTGGTGATTCCCTTTATCTTCGTACCTTTTATTAACTCGTTGATTGGCTATTTCTTTATCAGCATGGAGTTTATTCCACCTATCGCTTATGCCGTCCCCTGGACCACGCCAGGTCCGCTGATTGCCTTCTTCGGTACCGGCGGTAACTGGTTAGCGCTGTTTGTCGGCATTTTGTGTCTGGCTGTCTCAACCCTGGTCTATTTACCGTTCGTGATTGCGGCGAATAAGGTCAACACCGCGGCGGTAGCTGAATAAGGTCATACCGGGGGGACGTCACGATGTTTGCTGATGTCCAGCCCGGAACTGGCCTGTCGTAAGACGCATAAGATCCAAACGCTATTGATTGCTCTTGATGCGGAATCGGGCGAATTATAAAAATATGAAGGTTCTCTATGTATGCAAGTCAATTGAAGGTTAGCTTATTGTCTTTATCCGTACTTCTGGCGCTTTCGTCACCCCCGGTTGTGGCGGCGAAATTAACGATTGAACAGCGTCTTGAATTACTCGAAGCGGAATTATCAGCCAACAAAAAAGAATTACAGACAACGCAATCACAGCTATCGACCTATAAAGATAAAGTGGCGCTGTTGCAAAAAAGTATTCAAGAAAATGAGCACAGAACGGTTACCGCCGGTTACCCTACCGCGACCTCGCCGGTCGCTGAAAATATTGCCAATGAAAATAATGAGTCCGGACAAAAATCGCCGCCAGCGGAAGTGAAAGCGACCCAGCAGGTGGCGGTGATTAATACTGACGGGAAGAAGGCGAAAGTCGAGAGTATTACCATGAAGGATCTTAGCGAATTCGTTAAAGACGATATTGGCTTCAGCTATCAGGGATACTTACGCTCCGGCTGGGGAACCGCCAACCACGGCTCTTCGCAGACCTATGCCGCGGGTTCATTGGGCCGTTTTGGCAATGAAATGAGCGGCTGGTTTGATCTGACCTTGAATCAGCGGGTGTATAACCAGGAGGGGAAAACCGCCAATGCCGTCGTGACCTACGACGGTAACGTGGGTGAGCAGTACAACGATGCCTGGTTCGGCGATACCAACAACGAGAATATCCTCCAGTTCAGCGATATCTATCTCACCACCAAAGGGTTCCTGCCTTTTGCGCCGGAGGCCGATTTCTGGGTCGGTAAACATAAGCTCCCGGAATATGAAATTCAGATGCTTGACTGGAAATCGTTGACCACCGACGTTGCCGCAGGCGTCGGGATGCAAAACTGGGCGCTCGGCGTCGGGCTGCTTGACGCCTCGCTCAGCCGCAACGATGTGGAGGTCTATTCGCGCGATTTTTCGCAGACCACGCAGATGAATACCAACTCTGTCGATCTGCGCTATTGCAATATCCCGCTGTGGGAGAAGGGAACGTTCTCTGTGATGGGGAAATACGCCTTTGCCAACAAGAGCGATCAACAGGAGAAAAACGAGGATAACAACCGCTACTTCAGGCTCAAGGATACGTGGATGGCGACCGGGATCGTTCGTCAGGAACTGGAGCGTCAGGGATTTAATGAGTTTACGTTACAGGTGGCGAATAACTCTTATGCCAGCAGTTTCTCGAACTTCTCCGGTGCCAGCAACTCGATGGCGCACGGGCGGTATTATTATGGCGATCATAGCGACGGTGTAGCCTTACGTCTGATTTCACAGGGTGAAATGTATCTGGCCGATCGCATTATTATGGCCAACGCGCTGGTCTGGTCACACGGCGATGATATTTATAGCTACGAAAGCGGGGCGCATAGCGATTTTGACAGCTTCCGCGCGGTGATTCGTCCGGCATGGATTTGGGATACCTGGAACCAGACCGGGGTCGAGTTAGGCTGGTTTGCGCAGAAAAATAAAACCGCGCAGGGTGAGGATTTGCAAGAGTCGGCGTATAAAACGACGCTTTATCATGCCTTAAAGGTCGGGCCGAGTCTGTTGGGTTCCCGTCCGGAAATTCGTTTCTACGCCACTTATATCAATATCCTCGATAACGAACTGTCGCAGTACCGCTTTAACGACGATAGCAAGGATGAATTTATGCTGGGTGTACAGGCTGAGGTCTGGTGGTAACTGGCTGATTGGCAAACTTACGCCCGCATAGCGGGCGTTTTGGCAGGACGTCAGGGAGTCACATCGCCAGCCACAGCAGGCCGAGCAGCACGATCGCCGCCAGCAGAATGACCCACGGCTTGTTGAACCGCGCGGGCAGAGGGGAGGGCTCAGGCTGCAGCGCCGGAATGGCCAGCGTCTCCTGCGCCCGGGCAACGCGCAGGACAAACACTTTATTCAGCAGCGTCAGCACCTGCGTCGCGCTCAGCGTCGTTTGCGGCGTGACGTGCCAGTTGTGCTGGGCAAAATCGGCGATCTTCTGCCACTCCTGCACCTCCAGCGGCTGTTTCAGCGCCGCCTGTAGCGAGGTGAGCGTCGGAGCGGCCTGCGCGCTCAGGGTTTGCCGCGCATGCAGCCAGTAGGAGAGGGGGGTAAAATGGGTGGCCGGAATCAGCTCTCCGGTTTTCACGCCGCTCAACTCCAGCATGGACTGCCAGATCAGTTTGCCGGGTTCCCCGGTCGCCGCGGCAAGCCTGCTCACCTGCTGATTCAGCGTATTGTGTTCCGCGGGCAACAGCGGGCGCAGGGTCGGCTGGCGCTGCTGCGGCTGCGGGATCGACAGCTGGCCGCTTTGCAGCAGCTGAAGCACCGTTTGCAGCTGCTGCTGGCTTAACGCGTGCAGCGTGGTTTGCCCGTAGTGCTGGCGAATATAATCGCTCACCCCCTGGCGATTGTTGCCTTGATTCAGCAGCTCGCTGAGTTGCGCCAGGGTCTGGCGATGATGATGATTCTGCTGCGCCGCGGTTAAGCGTTGATTCAGGTTGCTTTCTGCGGCGCTGAAATGGCATGCCAGCAGCGGCGCGTCGCCTTTGAGTCCCAGATCGTGCTTGATTCCCGCCCACACTTCCGCGCTCTGCTGGGATGTTAACGCCACCAGGCGCGTAATCAGTCGCTCGAGAACGGTACGTTGTTGCATGGTCAGCCCAGGCTCTCCGGAGACGGAGGAACCAGTCCCCGGGGGACGATCGGACATACCTGAAACGGGTTGCGTCATATTAATCCTTTCCGTATTGCTGTACTGAGGCCCGGGGATGATGTTCCTGGCGGCGAGATTATGGCACACTTCCCCGGTTTACTCTCGTTCTCAGACAGGTACTGAACCGTGAAAATCCTCGTTGATGAAAATATGCCCTATGCCCGCGAGCTTTTTAGCCGTCTGGGCGAGGTGGAGGCGGTCCCCGGCCGTCCGGTCCCGGTTGACGCGCTGACCGACGCCGATGCGTTGATGGTCCGCTCCGTTACTAAAGTCAATGAAGCGCTGCTCTCCGGCAAGGCGATTAAATTCGTCGGTACCGCGACCGCCGGCACCGATCATGTCGATCAGGCCTGGCTGCAGCAGGCCGGGATCGGGTTTTCTGCCGCGCCGGGTTGCAACGCCATTGCGGTGGTAGAATATGTGTTCTCGGCGCTGCTGATGCTGGCCGAGCGCGATGGGTTTGCGCTGGCCGATCGTACCGTCGGGATTGTCGGCGTCGGCAACGTTGGCGGCCGCCTGCAAAAGCGTCTGCAAGCGCTGGGGATCAAAACCCTGCTTTGCGATCCGCCGCGCGCCGATCGCGGGGAGGAAGGCGACTTCCGTACCCTCGATGAGCTGGTGCAGGACGCGGATATTCTGACATTCCATACGCCGTTGTATAAAGACGGACCATACCAAACCCTGCACCTGGCGGATGAGTCGTTAATTCGCCGCCTGAAGCCGGGAACAATACTGATCAACGCCTGCCGTGGCCCGGTGGTTGATAACCGCGCCCTGCTGCAGTGTCTGCAGGCAGGCCAGCCGCTCAGCGTGGTGCTGGATGTCTGGGAACCCGAGCCGGATCTGAACCTTGCGCTGCTGGACAGGGTGGATATCGGGACCGCGCACATTGCCGGCTACACCCTGGAGGGGAAAGCGCGCGGGACCACGCAGGTCTTTGAAGCTTACAGCGCCTTCATTGGCCATCCGCAGCAGGTGGCTCTGGATACCCTGCTGCCGGCGCCGGAATTTGGCCGCATTACCCTGCATGGCGCGCTCGATCAGCCAACGCTGAAAAGGCTGGTGCATTTGGTGTATGATGTGCGCCGCGATGATGCGCCGCTGCGAAAAGTTGCCGGCGTGGCGGGTGAATTTGACAAGCTGCGCAAAAATTATCAGGAACGCCGTGAATGGTCATCCCTGTACGTGCAGTGCAGCGACGCGCAGGCGGCGACGCTGTTGCGGCAGCTCGGCTTTAATGCCGTACATCACCCCATTCGTTAATATCTTCTTAATGGCCCTGTTGGATACTCCGGCAGGGTCGCTTTTTCTGGAGTAAACCACCATGTCTGAAGGCTGGAACATTGCCGTACTGGGCGCAACGGGCGCCGTAGGCGAAGCCCTGCTCGAAACCCTTGCTGAACGTCAGTTCCCGGTGGGCGATATTTATGCGCTGGCGCGCAACGAAAGTGCGGGTGAACACCTGCGTTTTAACGGTAAGTCGGTCATTGTGCAGGATGCTGCCGCGTTTGACTGGACCCAGGTACAGCTGGCTTTTTTTGCCGCGGGCGTCGAAGCGAGCGCGGCCTATGTTGATGAAGCGACCAATGCCGGCTGTCTGGTTATCGATCTCAGCGGCCTGTTTGCGCTGGAGCCGGACGTTCCGCTGGTCGTGCCGGAAGTGAACCCGTTTGTGCTGGCCGATTATCGTAATCGCAACCTGATCGCGGTACCCGACAGTCTGACCAGCCAGCTGCTGACGGCGCTGAAACCGCTGATTGATGACGGTGGTTTATCGCGGATTGGCGTGACCAGTCTGATCTCCGCCTCGGCGCACGGTAAAAAGGCCGTTGACGCGCTGGCCGGGCAGAGTGCGAAGCTGCTTAACGGTATACCGATCGATGACGACGATTTCTTCGGTCGTCAACTGGCGTTCAACATGCTGCCGCTGCTGCCGGATCGTGAAGGCAGCGTGCGCGAAGAGCGACGTATCGTCGACGAAGTCCGCAAAATCCTCCAGGATGACGGGCTGATGATTTCGGCCAGCGTCGTGCAGTCGCCGGTGTTCTACGGCCATGCGCAGATGGTGAATTTCGAAGCGCTGCGCCCGCTGGCGGCGGAAGAGGCGCGTGATGCCTTTGCCCGCGGCGAAGATATCGACCTCTCCGCCGAGCGCGAATTCCCGACCCAGGTCGGCGACGCTTCTGGTTCTGCGCGGCTCTCCGTGGGCTGCGTGCGTAACGATTACGGTATGCCGGAACAGATTCAGTTCTGGTCCGTTGCCGATAACGTCCGTTTCGGCGGCGCGCTGATGGCGGTGAAAATCGCCGAGAAACTGGTGCAGGAGTATCTGTACTGATGTCTGAGATGGAGCAACAGCCGGTCTATAAAATCGCGCTGGGCATCGAGTACGACGGCAGCAAGTATTACGGCTGGCAGCGGCAGAACGAAGTCCGCAGCGTGCAGGAGAAGCTGGAAAAGGCGCTCTCGCAGGTGGCGAATGAACCGATTACCGTGTTCTGCGCCGGCCGCACCGACGCCGGTGTGCATGGCACCGGCCAGGTGGTGCATTTTGCGACCCACGCGCTGCGCAAAGACGCGGCCTGGACGCTGGGTGTAAATGCGAATTTACCTGGAGACATCGCCGTACGTTGGGTGAAACATGTGCCGGATGACTTCCACGCCCGCTTCAGCGCGACGGCGCGCCGTTACCGATACGTCATCTATAATCACCGCCTGCGTCCGGCGGTGTTAAGCCAGGGCGTCACCCATTACCATCAGCCTCTGGATGCCGGGCGGATGCAGCGCGCTGCCCAGTGTCTGGTGGGGGAAAATGATTTCACCTCGTTTCGGGCGGTGCAGTGCCAGTCGCGCACGCCGTGGCGCAATATTAGCCATATTCGCGTGACGCGTTATGGCGCATATGTGGTGGTGGATATCAAAGCCAATGCCTTTGTACATCATATGGTAAGGAACATTGTCGGCAGCCTGATGGAAGTAGGGGCCGGTAACCAGCCAGAGAGCTGGATTGCAGAACTTCTGGCGGCTAAAGACAGGAAGCTGGCCGCCGCAACGGCAAAAGCAGAAGGGTTGTACCTGGTGTCGGTGGATTATCCGGCCCATTACGATCTGCCGGTGATGCCGATGGGCCCGCTGTTTCTGGCGGACTAACGTATAGACTTTATCTTTCAGGCCGTCTCGTTGTTGGCCGCACGGTGTGCCCCGGTTTATACGGCCGGAACTACCGGCTTGCGGCGGCGATGGCTGCTGACTGATTTTGTGTCGTGTCATTAAGGACTCATACAATATGGACCTGATTCGCTTTGTAATTGATTTCATCCTGCATATTGATGTTCACCTGGCCGAGCTGGTTGCCGACTACGGGATTTGGGTTTACGCCATTCTGTTTTTGATTCTGTTTTGCGAAACGGGGCTGGTGGTGACGCCGTTCCTGCCGGGAGATTCGCTGCTGTTCGTGGCCGGCGCGCTGTCGGCGCTGCCGACCAATGACCTGAACGTCCATCTGATGGTGCTCCTGATGGTGATTGCGGCGATCCTCGGCGATGCGCTCAATTACACCATCGGGCGGCTGTTTGGCGAAAAGCTGTTCAGCAATCCCAACTCGAAGATCTTCCGCCGGAGCTATCTGGATAAAACCCACTCGTTTTACGAGCGTCACGGCGGCAAAACGATTATTCTTGCGCGCTTTGTGCCGATCGTCAGAACCTTCGCGCCGTTTGTGGCGGGAATGGGCCATATGTCCTATCGTCATTTTGCGGCGTATAACGTGGTTGGCGCGCTGCTGTGGGTCCTGCTGTTTACCTACGCAGGCTACCTGTTTGGCGACCTGCCGATCGTTCAGGAAAACCTGAAGCTGCTGATTGTGGCGATTATTGTTCTGTCGGTGCTGCCTGGGGTGATTGAAATTATTCGCCACAAGCGCGCGGCGGCGAAGCAGCCAAAATAATCCTCATTCCCCTCTTTTCCGCGGGCGTATCACCGCCGCCCGCAGAAACGAGGGGGAGCGGTACGACCACTTTTTTATCCCATGTTACGGGATGTTATGATTTAATGTGCAACATTCATGGTCTGTAAGGGTCAAAAATGGCATTATGCGCCCCTTACGACAAAACTGGCATCGACCAGGTTCAGGCAGAAAGGTTATCAATGAGCTGGATTGAACGAATTAAAAGCAATATAACCCCCACCCGCAAGGCAAGCATTCCCGAGGGTGTATGGACCAAGTGCGACAGCTGCGGGCAGGTTTTGTACCGCGCAGAGCTGGAGCGCAACCTGGAGGTTTGCCCTAAGTGCGATCACCACATGCGTATGTCGGCGCGTAATCGCCTGCATAGCCTGTTGGACGAAGGTTCCCTGGTGGAGCTGGGAAGCGAGCTCGAGCCAAAAGATGTGCTGAAGTTCCGCGATTCAAAAAAATACAAAGACCGTCTGGCGTCCGCGCAAAAAGAGACCGGCGAAAAAGATGCGCTGGTGGTCATGAAAGGCACCCTGTATGAGATGCCGGTTGTCGCTGCGGCCTTCGAGTTCTCCTTTATGGGCGGATCGATGGGTTCAGTCGTTGGCGCTCGTTTCGTGCGTGCGGTTGAGCAGGCGCTGGAAGACAACTGCCCGCTGATTTGCTTCTCCGCCTCCGGCGGCGCGCGCATGCAGGAAGCGCTGATGTCGCTGATGCAGATGGCGAAAACGTCCGCTGCGCTGGCGAAAATGCAGGAGCGCGGCCTCCCGTATATCTCCGTACTGACCGACCCGACCATGGGCGGCGTATCGGCGAGCTTTGCGATGCTGGGCGATCTGAACATCGCTGAACCGAAAGCGCTGATCGGCTTTGCCGGTCCTCGCGTTATCGAGCAAACCGTACGTGAAAAACTGCCGCCGGGGTTCCAGCGCAGCGAGTTCCTGATTGAGAAAGGGGCGATCGATATGATCGTGCGCCGCCCGGAAATGCGTCTGAAGCTGGCCAGCATCCTGGCGAAGCTCATGAATCTCCCGGCGCCGGAGGCTTCTCACGAAGGCGAGGTGGTGCCAGCGGCACCGGATCAGGAACCAGAGGCCTGATAATTCAGAGGGCAGGCCTGACGGCGCTGCCCTTTTTTAATTATACGCGCCATCATTCAAGCGGCGGCAAGGCCGTATCCCCGTCAGGGTTGAGGGCGGCAGGCAGCGCGGGTCAGGTGCGCCGTCGGCGTCAGGCAGTTTGAAGGATGCAGCGTATTTACCGTTAACTCTCGCGGACATCATGGAAAAAGAACCTATTCCTCAGGCCACGTCGCCCCTGGCTACGTGGCTTTCCTATCTGGAACATCTGCACAGCAAAACCATCGACCTGGGGCTGACGCGCGTGAGCGAGGTCGCCGGGCGGATGGCGGTATTGCAGCCGGCGCCATTTGTCTTCACGGTGGCCGGCACCAACGGTAAAGGCACCACCTGCCGTACGCTGGAATCGGTGCTGATGGCGGCGGGCTATAAGGTCGGCGTTTACAGCTCACCGCATCTGGTGCGTTATACCGAGCGCGTGCGCGTGCAGGGCGCAGAGCTGCCGGAAGCGGCGCATACGGCCTCTTTTGCCGAAATCGAAGCGGCGCGCGGCGATATCTCCCTGAGCTATTTTGAGTTCGGCACGCTCTCGGCGCTGTGGTTGTTTAAACAGGCGCAGCTGGACGTGGTGATTCTCGAGGTGGGCCTCGGCGGCCGCCTGGATGCCACCAACATCGTCGACGCCGATATCGCAGTGGTCACCAGCATCGCCCTGGATCATACTGACTGGCTGGGGCCGGATCGTGAAAGCATTGGCCGCGAAAAGGCGGGTATTTTCCGCGCGGGTAAACCGGCGATCGTCGGCGAGCCTGATATGCCGCAGACCATTGCCGAGGTGGCCGCTGAGAAGGGGGCGACGCTACTGCGACGTGACGTAGACTGGCGCTATACCGCGCATGCGCAGGATTGGTCATTCAGCGACGGGCAGGGGGGAGTCGTAGGTTTACCGTTGCCTCAGGTGCCAATGCCGAACGCCGCCACGGCGCTGGCGGCGCTGCGCGCCAGCCCGCTCAAGGTCAACGAGCAGGCGATTCGTGACGGAATCCAGCGGGCGATGCTGCCCGGACGTTTCCAGATTATTCGCGAAGCGCCGCGCGTTATTCTCGACGTGGCGCATAACCCCCACGCGGCGGCCTGGCTCGTCGGGCGTCTCAAAAGCGCACCGAAAACGGGGCGCGTACTGGCGGTTATTGGTATGCTGCATGATAAGGATATTGCCGGTACGCTGGCGAACCTGACGGCAGAAGTGGATAGCTGGTACTGCGCGCCGCTGGAAGGGCCGCGCGGAGCGACCGCGGAACAACTGCTGGAACATCTGCGCGCAGGAAAAGCTTACGCTGACGTGGCTCAGGCATGGCAGGCGGCGATGACCGATGCCAGACCTGAAGATACGGTGCTGGTGTGCGGGTCATTCCACACGGTGGCGCATGTAATGGAAGAAATAGAGGCGGGGAGAATCGGTGGCGAGTAAGTTTCAGAACCGTTTAGTCGGGACGATTGTGCTGGTGGCGCTGGGGGTGATTATTCTTCCGGGGCTGCTCGACGGTCAGAAAAAACATTATCAGGATGAGTTCGCTGCGATTCCGCTGGTGCCGAAGCCGGGTGACCGCGATGAACCGGACATGCTTCCGGCGGCGACTCAGGCCTTACCGGCGCAGCCGCCCGAAGGGGCCGCCGAAGAGGTGAGGGCGGGGGATGCGGCCGCGCCGTCGCTGGACCCATCGCGGATCCCGGTTAACAGTAACAGTTTCGATGACGTGCAGGAGCCGGTTGTGGCGCCGAAGCCGCAGCCAAAACCGCAGCCGAAGCCTCAGCCTCCTCAGCCGAAGCCGGTTGAGAAACCGCAGCCGCCGCAGCAACAGCAGGTTGCGGTACAGACGCCGCCGCCGAAGCCGGCCGAGATTCCCGCACCGACCGGCAGAGCCTATGTGGTTCAGCTCGGCGCGTTGAAGAACGCGGATAAGGTCAATGAAATCGTCGCGAAGCTGCGCTCCTCCGGGTTTAAGGTCTACACGTCGCCTTCGACGCCGGTACAGGGTAAAATTACCCGCATTCTGGTGGGCCCTGACGCTTCGAAGGATAAGCTGAAAGGGCAGCTGGGCGACCTGAAGCAGCTCTCTGGCCTTAACGGCGTGGTGATGGGATATAGCCCGAACTAATCTGGCCCCCACTCCGCAGGTGACCGGCAAAGCTCCTGTCTGACGCGCTCTCAGGAGGCGAAGGGCAGCATGGCGTTGAATGTTTTTTCAGCGCCATTTTTATTTCTGTAGGGCACGGAAATCCCTACGCAAACGTTTTCTTTTTCTGTTAGAATGCGCCCCGAACCGGACGACAGGGCGTAAAATCGTGGGATGTTTATGGTCTGGATTGATTACGTCATTATTGCGGTGATTGGTTTTTCCTGTCTGGTAAGCCTGATCCGCGGCTTTGTTCGTGAAGCGTTATCGCTGGTAACCTGGGGATGTGCTTTCTTTGTTGCCAGTCATTACTACACTTACCTGGCTGTCTGGTTCACGGGCTTTGAAG